>CANPVX010000005.1 GCA_947581815.1 Candidatus Indicimonas acetifermentans
TGACTATGGTCAGATCGCCGCCCGTCGTTGCGTCTCCCAGGGCCGTCTCGAACTTCTCGCTGCTGCGCGCGTAGCTCCCGGAAAGCCCGAGCGCTGTCGCACCGCCCACGCGGTACTCGACGCGGGCGCCGAACGCGGAGCCGTTGCTGAGATCCAGCGTGCGTCCGTCGGCCAGCTCTCCCAATGCTCCCCGGAACGTCGCTTCGATATACGGCCCGAGCGCCCACTTGGGGATGGTGTCGGGTTCGTCGAACTGAGCCCAAACCGGCTGTGCGTAGAGAACGGCGCAGGCGAATACAACGCTAGCCCAGGTATGCCTCGGTAGTGAACGGAGCACGATCTCAGTCCTCGGAGCGGGCCGCCCTGATCTCTTCGGTCAGTCGCGGCAGAATTTCAAAGACATCACCAACGATTCCGTAGGTGGCGAGCTTGAAGATGGGAGCCTCCGCATCTCTGTTCACCGCCACTATGCACTTCGCGGTTCGCATCCCTGCCTGGTGCTGGATGGCCCCGCTGATCCCGATGGCGAAATACACCTGCGGGGATACGACCTTGCCCGTTTGACCCACCTGCTCGGAGTGAGGACGCCAGCCAGCGTCCACCACCGCCCGGCTGGCGCCTAGCGCCGCGCTGGGGCCCAGAGCATCGACCAGGTCTTCCAGCAGCGTCCAGTTCTCCGGCCCCTGCATGCCGCGCCCGCCCGACACGACGATATCCGCCTCGGCGACGTCGGGTCGCTCCGCGCTTTCGCCTTCCACCCGCCGAACCCGCATGCGCTGCCGGGCGGGATCGAGACCGATCGATAGTTCCTCCACGCGCGCTTCGCGCGGCTCCTCGATGGGAGGATACGCCTTCGGCCGGACGCTCAGCAGGGCCGGCTCAGCTGTGAATCCGATCCGGGCGAACGCCTTACCGGCGTAAACGGGGCGAATCGCCTGCACCTGGCCGCCCTCCACGCTGATTTCGGTTACGTCCGTCGCGAGCCCTGCTTTGAGCCGCGCAGCTACGCGCGGGGATAGGTCCTTGCCCATAGCGCTCGCCGAAAACACCACGGCTTTCGGGCTTCCCTCCTCGATGACTTTGACCAACGCATCGGTCATCCCCTCGGGCGCATACCCGGCGAACGCATCGGAACTCGCGACGACGACACGATCTGCGCCATAACGTCCCAGCTCGGCGGCTTGGTCCCGTACCCCTGGTGGTCCCAAGAGGACGGCGGTGAGCTCGCCGCCCAGTCCGTCCGTGATAACGCGACCCGCCGTGACTGCTTCGAGCGCTGTCTGGCGCAGCGCCCCTTCCCTCTGCTCTGCGAACACAATTACGCTCATGACTCGCTACAGCGCCTTCGCTTCTTCACGGAGCCTCCTAACCAACTCGGGGACCGCCGCCGGACCCTCGCCCAAGATCTCGCCCACCGCTCGCTCCGCTGGCGGCATCAATTCCTTGATCTCGACTCGAGCCGCCGCATCGCCCACCTCGACCTCTTCGAGCGGTTTCTTCTTGGCCATCATTATCCCCTTCAGGCTCGCGTAACGCGGCTCGTTCAATCCCTTTTGTGCGCTGATCACGCCGGGCAGATCGAACTCCGCCACTTCGTGGCCACCCTCGACCTCTCGCTTGGCCCGCACACGCTCGCCATCGATCTGCAGATCGACGACCACGGTAGCACATGGAAGGCCTAGCAACTCGGCCACCATCGCGGGCACTTGCAGGTTGTCATCGTCGATCCCCTGCTTCCCGAACAGGATCAGGTCGTATTCGCGGCCGCTGATCGCGTCAGCGAGCTTCTCGGCCGTGCCCAGTCCGTCCGGCGATGGCGCGCCTTTGAGGAGCACCGCTGTATCCGCACCCATGGCCAACGCGGTGCGGAGCGTCTCTTTCGCCTCTTCGCCGCCAAGGGTCATCACGGCGACCGTTCCGGCTCCGGCCCTCTCTTTGAGAACGAGAGCCTCCTCAATAGCGAACTCGTCATAGGGGTTTAACACGAACTTGACCCCGGCAGGATCGATCGAGACTCCGTCCTCGCTGATCTTGATCCGCGTTTCGCTATCGGGCACACGCTTGACGCAGACTATGATGTTCATTGGCCTCGATATTATATGTAAAAAAACAAAGTTGGATTCGGCAGGAGCTAGTTGCGGGCGGCCTCTAGGCGCTCGATCTCTTGAGTGCTCAGGCCGCAGTAGCGGTGCAGCACTAGATCGATTAGCCGGTCGGTTATATCGACATGCTTGGCCCGGCCGGTTGTGGTGCCGCCCGACTGGCCGGACCGGAGATCAAGCACGTTGAACTCCATCCAGTCGAGAAACGATGCAACGACGTCCCGGTGGCGCGCACCTTCGCCCTTCTCGTTCCGCTCGTGAGAGGTCACCAGCGCATCGATAAGCGCCAGGGTGCCCGGAAAAACGAGCTCCACGACCGCGCCCGATTCGGTGAATTCCTCGCCGGACTCATCCTCCCATGCCATCTCGTTCTCGTACAGCTCTTGAGCCTCTTCCAGCAGGTGGCGGTGCTGGTCCCCCGGCGTCTGGTCCATGGGAGGATGCGGAGGCATCTGGCGGCCCAACAGCCCTTCGATGCGGCGTACGCGGTCCGCGACCAGCTCCTGCGCCCGGGAGTTAGACCTACTATTCATAGCGTCCTTGGTTACGGCTAGACCGTAGCACTCTTCCACTCGCGCTCAATCTAGGCTCCTCCGACCGTCTGCGGAAAGTAGGGGTCAGGCACGGTTGGAACAACGCCGCAGAAACCTGAGATTTCTGCGGTCCGCGCGAACGACATCGTCACCTTTCGGGGTTTCGATCACCTTGGGGACTTCGGCGAAGCGAGCGTCTCGCATGAGGTGCCGGAACGCTTCGGCCCCCAACTCACCTTTTCCCAACTCCTCATGGCGGTCGACCCGACTACCGAGCGCGGTCTTCGAATCGTTCACGTGGAAGAGAAGCACCCGCTCGAGGCCCACAATTCGTTCCAGGCTCGCCATCACGCGATCGTAGTTACGCGCGATATCGTAGCCCGCGGCGAAGACGTGAGCCGTGTCGATGCAGATGCCCAACCGGTCCTCGAAGGCGGGGCCGACCCGCTCTATTAGCTCCGCCAACTCCTCGAAGCTGGCCCCCAGCGCCGTTCCCTGCCCAGCCGTCGCCTCCAGAAGGACGGGGGTTACACCCTCGACCTCCGAGAGCGCGCGACGAATCGCCTCAGCGTTGCGGCGCAGGCCGGCCCCCCGATCACCGTCCGTTGCGTTCCCGGGATGACTGACTAGAAAATCCAGCTCGAGAACGCGGCATCGCTCGAGCTCGTGGCAGAACGATCGATACGACTTCTGACGGAGCGCCGGGGCCGGGCTGGCCAGATTGATCAGATAGGAGTCGTGAGATCCTGCGATCCGAACGCCGTCGCGATCGCACGCCGCGCGAAAGGAGCTCGCGGTTTCTGCATCGATCTCACGCTCGGCCCAGCGGTTGACTTGTTTGGTAAATATCTGGATGACGTTCGCGCCGATAGCGGCTGCCCGGGCCGGTGCTTCGGCGACGCCGCCTGCAGTCGAAACGTGGGCCCCCAGCAGCGGCAGCGATCGAGATTTAGCGGAAGACAAAACGCCGCGCACCCGCGAGTTTCAGCGCTGCCCTCTCCTCATCTCCTGGATGCGGCGGGCCAGCCTCTCCTGCAACAACATGAAGCGCAACGTTTGCCGAGGAGTTAGCACTTCGAGCACGCGATCACGCTGCCATTCCTGAATCTCCAACCCCTCATGCTGCAGAGTGAGGAAGCGCTCGGCCAGCCGGGTGAATTCGCTGGCTTCTGTCGTCGGGTCAGCCAACGCCTGCGAGATATCCCGCCTTAGCTGCATCTGCCGGCGTCCCAGCCCACGACGGCGCTCGGACGCTTCCTGCAGCACCACTCCCAGCTGATCCCGCTGCTCCGCGGAGAGATTGAGCTCCGTCGTAGCGAGATCCAGAAATCGCTCGATAAGGCGTTCTTGATCGACCTCTTGCTGCCCCGCCCCGCCGCGCGGAGGGTTCCCCTGGGCCGAGGCCGTCGACGCTCCCAGCAGAACAGCGAAGCTACAGAGCGCGATCGCAAGTCGTATCGGACTCCCCATCATGTCCGTCCCACCTCCTTGACGAGCTGATCTAATTCCTCGTCGCTGATCCCGCTTTCACCTAGCCCGGCCATCCCGAGCGGCTCGATGCCGGCGGTCCAGGCAGCCGCCTCGAGCTCCGGCAACACCGCCACGTCTCTCGCCAGACTATCGATCCCGTTTACGCCGCGCGGGCCAGGCCCGTTCGGGCGACCCCAGTAGAGGGTCCCGACCACCACAATTACGAGTACGGCCGCCGCGGCCGAAAGCCAGCTCGGGATCCCCCGCTTCTTCTTGTGTTTCGTCTGCTCGACGACACCCGCCACGAAACCCTCCCAGCGACCGGGGTCGGGAACGGGCACCGGCGTCTGCTGCAGGAGGCTAACCGCGTTGGCGCGGTCCCGGCATTCGCCGCAACTCGCCAGATGCGCACGTACGCGCTCGCGCTCGGCCTCGGTGAGCCTCCCGGCCAGGAATTCCGGGATGACGTCGATGACCCATGAGCAGTCGTCGGTGTTAGTCATGTCAGCATCTCTCTCAGCTTCTGGATCCCATGATGATAGTTGACCCGCGCCGATGCCTCAGAGCAACCGATGATCTCCCCTATCTCGCGGAAGCTGAGGCCTTCGTAGATGCGAAGGGTCACGGCTCCCCGCTGCTTCTCCGGCAAGCTGGCCAACTCCCGCGCCGCGCGGGCGAACGCCTCCGCCCTCGCCGCTTTGGCATCGGGCGGCGTCCGCAAATCCGGAAAGTTCGCGGCGATATCCAGGTTCACTTCTCCGCGGCGTTTCTTCCGGCGCGCCGCCGACCGGGCGGCGTTTAACGTGATCGAGAAGAGCCAGGTTCGGAATCGACCTTCGCCGCGGTAGTTCTCCAACCCGTCGAAGGCGCGGACGAATACATCTTGAGCGATATCCAACGCTTGATCCGGATCGGCGACCCAGCGCGCAGCAAACCGGTAGACGGCATCGCGATGATGCTTTACCAGTTCACCAAACGCTGCCCGATCTCCAGCGCGGGCCTTGTCGATTAGACCGTTCTCGTCCATCCCTTAGTGAGACGTCGAATTCGTCCGCATCGTTAAGAGCCCTCTCGATATCAAATAGCCCCCCCGCCCCCCATCGATCGCCCGGGTACCCCTTGTATCTGGCGGCCTCACTCCCAATATAAAGCCTGGAGTCAGGGTGGATGGCGCTAGATCGCCGGTGAAGGGAGGAGCGATGAATCCAGTACGGAGAATATCGGCGGCGACCGTCCTCGCGGGCGCCCTTCTTTTTGCAGGGCACGACAGCAGCCAGGCCCAGGTCGTCCCCGAGCCCGCCATGCTCACGGCTCGCGTGCCAATCACTGAAACGTTCCAGGCGTACGTCGCCTTCCCCGACAACTCCTTCGTGATGGGAGGGATGATCCGGTTTCCTATAACCCGCGACGCCGATCTCGGCGGGCGCGCGGGGCTGTGGATAATCGACGATGCCAGCGACACACCTTTCGCCGGCGCCGATCTTCGCTACGGGCTCCTCGGCCGACCGCTCAAACCCGGGGGCGGCGAGCTCAGCCTCGCCCTGAACTTCGGGGTCGGGGTCAGCGATCCGGGACGCACGACCTGGAAGTTCCCTTTCGGCTTCATCGTCGGCATCGACTTCGGACTCGGTCCCGGAGATGCCGAGCTCTTCGCCAACCCGCGCCTCGAGCTGGGCGTCAGGTCCAACCCCTCGGGCTCTGACGCGGCACTACTCCTGGACGTCGGAGCGCTTTTTCCGATCGCTCAGTCTCTGGGGGCCAACGTCAGCATCCGCTTCGGCGACGGGTTATTCGACGAAGGCGATCAGATCGTCGTCGGTCTAGGAGCCACCTGGCAGCTCTAGAGCGCCCGAGGGCGGTCGAGGGCGGTCGCGGTTCGCATCGACAACGCAGAGAAACCCGAAAGGCGCGTCACCCACCGTACGGAACTGGTGGGGATCGTTGGGCGCCACGTAGACCACATCGCCAAACCCGACCTGCTGCCAGCGCTCGCCCAGCAGTACCTCCCCCCGCCCGCGCAACACGACGACCGCGTGCTGGTGCGCGTGCTTTTCGTGGCTCGTGTAGCCGCCGGGCTCGATCTCGAAGTAGCGCAGCTGGAAAGGCGTAGCCTCCCCCGAATCGCCGATGAGAAGATGGCGATCGACGCCGTGCCAGGTCGCTGCCGGGGCAACTTTTTTATAGGATCGGGCCTCGACACCCTCCCAGTTGAAATCCCCAAAGCGGACGACTTTGCTGCTCTCTCGAGCTTCGCCAGCTTCCGTCGCCTGCGTCTCGCCCGATGGGGCTGGCTTCCCTTGACTCATATCGCCTTGACCTTGACGCCGAGGCCTCCAGGGTAGATCACCGAGCGAAGCGACTCACCGTAGTGCTTGACGAGCTGAAGAGCCTCTCCGACACCTTCTAAGCCGAAGCGATCGGTCACAAGATCCTCGACCTCGATTGCACCGCCGGCAAGCAGTTCGAGCGCCTCGCGCGTATCGGTCGGTCCGGCCGAGTAGCTGTGTGTGATCGTGACCTCTTTGAAGTAGAGATCGTGCGGACGATAATCGACGGAGGCCTCAGGCGATGTGGGCGTGAAGACGAGCACAGTCGCGCCAGGTGCTACGTGGGCCAGCGTGCTCTCGATCGCCGCGGCGGAACCCGGCCCGACGATTACGTTCTCGGGGCCCCAACCATCGGTCGCCTCCGCCAGCTTGTCCCCAAAATCCGCCGCGCTAGGGTCGAGCGCCAGATCGGCGCCCGTTCGCTGCGCGTAGTCCCGCCGCACCGCCACGGGGTCGCTGGCGATGATCGGTTGAGCGCCAAAGTGACGGGCGAGGCGGATGTTGAGCAGCCCCATCGGGCCGGCACCGAGAACCCACATGCTCTCACCCGGATCGAGGGCGAGTTTCCCGAAAGCTCGCAGGCTACAGGCAAGCGGCTCGATGAAAACGCCCGCCTCATCGGAGATCTCGTCGGGCAGCTTGAGCACGTCGAGCCGAACGATCTCCGCCGGCACGCGCGCGAACTCGGCGAAACCGCCGGGGTCCAGAGCGGTCTCGCGGAAACGTCGGCACGAGGTGTAGAAGCCGCGCTGGCAGGCCCTGCAATTCATGCACGGAACGTGGTGATGGAAGAACACCCGATCTCCGACCTCTAGGTCGACTTCCATCTCTGGCGTCACAGTCTCGACAACGCCCACCGGCTCGTGGCCGAGCACCGCGGGGAGCTTGCGCTTCACGTACCAGCCCAGAGTGTCGCTCGAGCATACGCCGCACACGCTGATCCGCACTCCGATGTCGCCGGCGGATAGCTCTGGCACGGGCGCCTCTTCCACGCGTACATCGTCGAGAGCATAGGCTCGGGCCACACGCATGGTTCGAGGCTGAGAGCTCATGGGACGATGGCGACTTTCACCGCTGCACGCCGCCGCACCAGATCGAAGGCGCCGGTGAGATCGTCAAGCGGCCTTCGGTGGGTGATCAGGGGGTGCGCATCGATCGCCCCGCCACAGATCAAGTCCCAGGCACGGCGAACCGTTGCCGGCGTGTAATGAAACGCTCCCTTCACGTCGATCTCATCGTAGTGAATGCGCTCGGTCTGAAACGAAACCGTCGCGTCCTTCTCACAGCCTCCGAAGAAGAGCACCTCTCCACCCCGGCGCGCCAGCGCTAACGCCTCATGCCACGCTTCCGGACGGCCTACACATTCCACTACCGTGTCGGCGCCGAGACCGTCGGTCAGCGCCTCCACCGCGGAGCGAGGGTCGGACTCTCGCGAATCGATCACCGCGTCGGCGCCGAGAACACGTGCCGCCTCTAAGCGCCGGGGGTGTCGCCCGATGACGATCGTGCGCCCGGCGCCGCCCACGCGAGCGACCTGCAGGAAGAGAAGCGTGATCGGCCCGTCGCCCAAGAAGACGACCGTGCGGTCCCCAGACAGATCGACGCGGCCTGCGCCGTGGACCACGCAAGCCAGCGGTTCGAGAACCGCCGCCTGCGCATCGCTGACCGCTTCGGGGATGCGAAACGCGTTTCGCCTCACTATGTGGCGGGGGAGAAGCAGGTACTCCCCGTATGCTCCAAGAGCCACATCCTCGAAGAGGTGAAGGCAAAGACTCTCCTCGCGCTTCAGGCAGTAGACGCAGTCTCCGCACGGCGCCGTGGGCGTCGCCACGATCCGATTGCCGGTTTCGAACTCGCGCACTCCCTCTCCGACAGCCGCGACCCTCCCTGCCCATTCGTGACCGAACGGCCCGGACGGCAGTCGAGCGTGTCCCCGCTCCAGCATCTTGAGATCGGTCCCGCAGGTGAGCGCCAGGTTGACGCGCGCCAGCACCTCGCCAGTCGAGGGCTGCGGGATCGCCACCTCGCGCAGCTCGGTCTCGCCCACTCGAACGAGGTACTGGACCCGCATCCTAGCGCGATCCACGGACGCCTCAGAATCCAAGTTGCCCATACCAGTCCAAGCTAGACTCCCGAGCACCGATCGTAAATCCAGGCTCATTCTGCAAAGCTAGGTACCGCTGCAACGGCTCGCGGCCAAGCGTCCCACAGACGAGGGATGAGCGGCCGCTCAAGGAACGCGCAGGTCGATCTTTCTGAGGCTGTTCGAGTTTCCCACCACCGTCACGGAGCTGAAGGCCATGGCTCCTTCGGCGATGGCCGGATGCAGAAAGCCCATCATTGCTAGCGGTATCGCGATGACGTTGTAGAAGTAAGCCCAGAAGAGGTTCTGGCGAATCTTGCGGAACGTAGCAACCGAAAGTTGGATCGCTCTTACGACCCCGCTCAGCTCCCCACCGACGAGGATGATATCCCCCGCTTCGATCGCGACGTCGGTTCCCGTGCCGATGGCGATCCCCACGTTCGCCTGCTTCAGCGCCGCCGCATCGTTTATTCCGTCGCCCACCATGGCCACGATGCGCCCGTCCGCCTGCAGTCTGCGGATCTGCTCTACCTTGTCGCCGGGGAGCACTCTGGCGATTACACGGTCGATACCCACATCTCGCGCAATCGCTCGCGCCGTGGACTCGTTGTCTCCGGTCAGCATGACCGTCTCCAGCCCCATGCCCTCGAGCGCGGCGATCGCCGACTTGGACTCCGCCTTCAGTCGATCCGCTACCGCTATCACGCCAGCCACTCGCCCGTCCACGGCAACGAATGCCGCCGTCTTCGCTTCGTTCTCGAGCCGTTCGATCGCACCGCTGAGCGCGCTGACATCGACGTTCGATTCTTCCATCAGACGCGTGTTGCCCACAACAATCGGGTGGCCGCCAACGCGGGCTCGAATGCCGAGACCGCTGACCGCCTCGAAGTCTGTGGCCGCCTCGAGCTCGATCCCCCGCTCACGGGCATGCGCCACAATCGCTTCTCCCAACGGGTGCTCGGAGCCCGACTCCGCGCCCGCAGCGTGACTCAACAGGACCTCCTGGTCCCACCCGGCCGCCGGGACCACATCGGTGACCCCGGGCTCGCCCCGGGTGATCGTACCGGTCTTATCCATCACTATGGTATCGACTTCTCGCAGCGTTTGAATCGCCTCGCCGCTTCGGATCAAGATCCCATTCGAGGCACCAATCCCCGTCCCCACCATGAGCGCCGTCGGAGTGGCGAGCCCGAGGGCGCAGGGGCAAGCGATCACCAAGACGGCGACTGCGGCGAAGATCGCCAGGGAGATGGGGCCCAAATCGGGATCGACCCATGGCAGGAATCCTGAAGCCCATACCGCGATGCCATGGAAGGAGCTCGGGAAAGCGATCCAGGCCACCAGCGTGAGGGCCGCGAGCCCCAGGACAGCGGGCACGAAGACGGCGGTCACCCGCTCAGCGAACTCCTGGATGGGAACCTTGGTGCCCTGCGCTTCTTCGACCATGCGAATCACGTGGGCGAGGAACGTGTCTTCGCCGACTCCGGTGGCCCGCACTTTCAGGGCGCCATCCTTGTTGATCGTGGACCCGATCAGCGGATCACCGAGGCGTTTCAAGACGGGCATCGACTCACCGGTCGCTAACGACTCGTCAACCATGCTGCGGCCATCGACCACCTCGCCATCGGTGGGGATCTTCTCGCCGGGCCGCACGATCATCACGTCGCCCACAACGATATCCTCCAAAGCCACCTCGATCTCTTTTCCATCCCGTTCTACTTGCGCCGTCTTCACCTCGAGCGACAGCAGTTTTTGGATCGCCTGCGAGGTGCGGCCGCGTGCCTTGGTTTCTACGTATCGACCGGTGAGGTGGAAGGCCATGATCATGGCCGCGACGCCCGAATAATTCAGCAACTTCGGCAGAACCCCCAGATCGTGCCCGACCGTCACGAAGCCCGTGATGAACGCGACCGACGCTCCCAGGGCGATGAGCGTGTCCATGGTAGGCGTGCGGCGGAGCAGGCTGCGATAGCCACTGGAGAGTGTCGGCCAACCCCAGATCAATACGACCGGGGCGGCGAGGAAGATGATGCCGAGGTCGAAGACGATATCGGAGGGCCACTTCCGACCGAACACCATTTCCGGGACCATCCATATCATGATCGGCAGCGTGAGCACCCACGACTGGAACATGCGGCGCTTCGCGTCGACTACTTTCAGCTGATCCCTTTCCAGCTTCTCCCTCTCACGCACACGGCGGTCCTGCGCGTCATCTAATAAGCCCCCCGTGACCTCGTAGCCCACTGCCTCGATCGCACGCTGGAATTCTTCGAAGTCTACCTGGCTCGGATCGTATTCCACGGTCGCCCGCCCGGCGGCAAGGTTCACACTCGCCTGCCGCACCCCGGAAAGCTCTTCCAGTGCACGCTCGACCGCGTTGACGCACGAGGCGCAGTGCATCCCCTCCACTTCCAGCGTTCGCTTACGCGAGGCGCGGCGGGATGCTCCCGTCACCTCGTAACCGATCTCCCCTACAACGCGCTTGAATTCGTCGATCCCGACAAGTTTCGGGTCGTACTCGACCGTCGCCCGCTCCGTGGCCAAGTTCACGCTAGCCTCGCGCACCCCCGGCAGCCGCTTCAGCGCGCGCTCCACAGCAGTCACGCACGAGGCGCAATGCATCCCCTCGATTTCCAGCGCCTCTTTCGCTGGACCGGCCGAGCCGTCCTCGGCCGGTGCCACTGCGACGGTCCGATCACCGCGGTGCTTCATTCTTTCCTAGTCCTCGCTCTCCGGGAATCGTAGAGTCTTCGTCTAGCGCACATAGCGGTAAAGGAGGTCCAATAGTTCCTGGCGAACGTCGGCCGACGCCTCGCCCCCCTCGGCGATGGCGTGTGCGGCGCAGCGCTCGAGGTGATTCGCCAGCAGCTCTTTCTCGGCGCCGCGCAGCGCCGAGTGCACAGCCGCGAACTGCTGCAGAATATCGGGGCAGTAGCGCTCATCTTCGACCATGCGCTGAATGCCCTCGACCTGGCCTCGTATGCGCGCCAGCCGCTTGAGGATGTCGTGTTTGGTCTTGTCGGCGATCCCCATGGCGTAGGGGATTTCATTCTTTGTGCGAGCCAATGGAGTCCTCCCTAATACTGTACCGGGGTATAGTATAACGCGCCCCTAACACCTCGTCAAGGCCCTCACCTCCACCATGTTGCCTAAAACGTCAGAGCGCAGATGAAGGTCGACGACTCGCCATCGAGGCTGCCACCGTATAGTCCACGATGGCAATACCCCCGGAGACGCCCACAGCCACGACGCAGTAATCGATCAGATCGGGCGCGAAGAGCAAAACGAAGAGGGTGACCATTTGCAGGAACGTCACGACCTTCCCGCCCAACCTGGCCCGGTCCGGCAAATTGACGTTCGCGATCTTGGCGAAGATGAACGCGGCCCCCACGTACACATCCCGAGCCATCAGGATCGCGAACTGCGTCCACCCGAGGTAGGGTCCAGGAATAAACGATGCCATCACCACCAGGATGAAGAGCTTGTCGAAAAGCGGATCGATGACGGCGCCTGATTTGGTTCCAAGGCCGAAACGGCGCGCCACCCAGCCGTCGAGGGCATCCGTCATCGCGCCGGCCGAGAGCAGAACGCCCCGCCAGACTTGCCCATCGACGACAAGGAATGCGGCGGCGATCGGGAGTCGCAGCATCGAGATCATGTTAGGCAGGAAAACGAAAAGGCTCTTGTACGTTTTTCCCTGCGAGCTCCGATCCATGCTAGCCACTCAACTCACGCACGATCGAGCGGAGCGAGTTGGGTTCGATGCCAAACGTATCGAGGAGCGCATTGCCTTCGCCCCGAATCACATTCTCCTCGAGCAGCATGGCCAGTTGGTCAGAGTTGATGGGGGTCGGCAACCTCCAATTTGACGCAATATCGACCAGCGGCTGCACGAGCGTCAGCGGGACGTGGAACCGCGTACGATGAAAGCCGAGCTCCTCCGATATGATCTCGAGGATTCGGTTATAGGTAAGTTTGTGAGGACCGGCGATCTCCCACGCCGCATCCGGGACGTTCTCTCGTTCTACGGCCAACCCAATCGCCTCGGCCACATCTCGAACATCGACCGGCTGCAATCGGTACTGACCGTCGCCGATAACAGGCGTGAACGGAAGCATCCGAACCATACGCAACAGCATCCGCGTGAACTCACCGCCGAGCCCCAGGATCACCGATGGTCGCATGATCGCGTACGAGATTCCCGAGCGCCGCACGGCCTCTTCCCCCTCGTACTTGGTTCTTTGATACGCCGTGCCATCCAGCCGGGCCCCCAGCGCGCTCATATGAACGATGCGACGAACCCCCGCCTGGCGAGCAGCCTCCACCACCTGGATCGTCCCATGCGTGTGCACGCGCTCGAAGGTCACTTCCGGCGGCCTCTCCTTGATGATGCCCACCAGGTGCACCACCGTTTCGCAGTCGTCGAGCGCGCCTGCGATCGTCTGCTGCCGCGTTATGTCGCCTACGACCAGGTCCGCTCCAAGATCACGCAGCCCAGCGGCACGCCCATCATCGCGATGGCGAACGAGCGCTCGCAACGCGTGCCCTCGCTCGGCCAGCCGCCGCGCGACGACCCGGCCCACAAACCCGGTGCCGCCCGTTAGAAAGATTCGCTGGCGCTGCCCCCGCCTCCCGCTCATGGTGAGACTCACTTTCAGCGGTCGTCGCGCGGATCCGGCGCCCCTCTCGAACCGGATGACCCGAGCTTTTCCGATAGGCGCTCGAGTCCCAGCTCGAGAATGTGCCGGGCATTCTCGTACGTGATTCGCCCGAGCGCCGCTTCCGGGCTCAGCCAAACGACCGATTGGATGCCTTCGCTCTCCTCCGGCGTCGCCCGCTCGTGCGGGTCAGCTTCAATCAAGAAGTAGTCGCAGTACTTATGGACGAGCACCTCTTCGGAACGGAAGAACCAGTCAGTGGACCCCAAGCCATCCATTACCTGAAGTCGCTCGAGACCCGTCTCCTCCATGCACTCTCGCAAGGCCCCTCCCACCACCTCCTCGCCAGGCTCTACGTGCCCCTTGGGGAAACCCCAGTTGCCGTAGCCGTCCTGTATCAGCAGGATCTGCTCGCCAGCCGCGGCGCGCCGAAAGATCACGCCACCAGCGCTCCGCTCTATTCTGCTGGGCTGTTGAGCGTCCACTCAGAGCTCCAAGAAGACGGGGGACGGCGCCGTCGGTAGCTCACCCAGCTCGACGGCGCGGCGATAGAACTGGTCGAGCCCCGCCGCCAACTCCGCGTCCCATCCGTAGCTGAGACTCCTCCAGTAACGAAGCAGCCCCTCGGGCGACCAGCCGAACGCTGGAGCGTGCTTGCTTGCGAGCTCGGACAAGTGCGTGAACGCCCACTCGCGTGAGGCAGTGATGGCCGAGGTCAGCTCACGCAACTCTTCGTCCCGCTCTGGCCCGGCGTTAGTCTGCCAGAGCGCGAACACGAAAGGGAGTCCCGTCCAGTCATGCCACTCCGTGCCCAGGTCGTAGGAGCGGGCGTCGGTCTGCTCCAATCGCTCCCGCGCTATATCTCCGATATAGAGAGCCGCATCAACATCCTCCGCGAGCTCACCGGTGGTTTCCTGGACGAACCAGAAGTATCGCGGCCTAATGCCCAGCCGTTGCTCCAGTATTATCTTGAGCAGTACCACCGAGGTCGCCGAAGCCGTCGGCAGCGCTACGAGCGAGCCATCGGCAAGTTCCTCGAGGGGCTTCTTGGTTAGCAGCTGAATCGTCTCCACCGGGCCGGATGATGAGATCGAGAGGCCGGGCAGTACGCGATAGCTATTCACGTGCCGCGGGTACTCGACGCACGAGGCGGGGGCCACATCAATCTCCCCGCTCGCTAGCTTCGCGTTGAGCTCACCCGGCACCCCGTACTCGACCTCGACTCCAGGAGGGAGGCCGCATTCGAACAAGCCCGCGTGGACCGGCAAACAGTTACTATAGCTTATGTGTCCGAGAGTGAGCATGGTGGGGCAAGCTAAGTTACAGCGGCCCGGACGGGCAACGCTCTAGCCGTGCCTGCCCGCCAGGGGATTCATTGGTCGCAACTCAGGCTCGGCCTGATGGTCGCCTCGGTCGCCACCACGCTGTCCGTATCCATCTTCTTCCTGGACGAAGTCCGGGACACGTTCAAGGCCCGCTACACCCTCTACTTCCATACCTACACGACTCAGGCGCTCCGGCCCCGTGCGCCCGTATGGCTGGCCGGCCAGCCGGTCGGCATCGTGCGTGATCTCGAGTTCTTGCCGCCCGGTCGGGAGGGCGGGGAGGGCGGGGAGCGTCTGCGTGTAGAGCTCAGGTTGGAGGCCAGGGTTCAGCCAATCATCATGGAAGGATCAGCGGCGCAGGTCATCACTTCAGGACTCGTAGGCGAAACGGTCGTCAACATCGTGCCGTCTAGTCGGCCCGGCGAGCCCTTACCCGATGGCGGTCAGCTTCCCACCGCCGAGGAGCTCGATCCTTTCGAGGTCACACGACGCCTGCGCTCGTTCAGCGATTCAATCGAGCCGGTCGCCGCCCGCTGGCGGTCCCTGAGGGATGTCGCCGTCAACGGCAACGGGACACTTGCCAGGTTCAGAAGAAACTCAGCCGAGCTGGATCTGCTGCGCGCTCGGCTCTCAGAGCTGGGAGCGATGCTCGACACCCTGGGCCTCGCAACAGGCGGGCTCGCCGATATGCTCAGCGACGAGGAAGTTCGGGCCGCGTTTCGCCGCCTAGGGCCGCGACTGGCCAGCCTTTCCGATCGAGTCAATGATAGCCCGCTCCGCCGAGCGGCGGAGAGGGGGGAGATCGCCGCCAATTTCCGCGGAATCGCCGAACGGACTGCCACAATCCAGCGGCGTCTAGACGACGGGAACGGAACACTGGGCCGTCTGATGTACGATGAGGCGTTGCTCACCGAGCTGCGGCGAACTCGGGAGATGCTGGCACAACTGCGCGGCCAGCTGGGTCCCCGGGCCGGAGGGACTTCGGGCCCGGGCCGTTAGCGCCGGCGGCGGCGACGCTTGCCGAAGTCGCCGGGAGCTGGCAGCGAGCCGTCGATCGTGAAGACGATGTCGCTCTTACCGTCCGCGGCCCGCGATGTCACCACGACCTGATCCACACGGCTATCGGGGTCGCTCACCGTAACTTCGAAATCCAGCTTGCCGTCCGCAGACGTCACGCGAGTACGTATCTTGTGACCTGGCGACCGCTCGGCGAAGGTGGCGGGGTTGCGGAAGAGAGTCTTGGTGGACTGTCGGTTGCTCCGAGAAAGGGCCCGCGAGATCTTGATCTGCCGCAACCAGTCGGGCTGGTAGCTCACCCTATAGCGCACGCCCTGTTGGTCCGTTCCTTCTCCCTCGCGATTATGCCGGGCCATGCAACACTCGTCCTCCCCGAGCTCGTGGGCTGAGTTTTGAAGAACCCCGGAAATGGGGACACCAATCTCCAGCAGAATAGTCCACCCGTCAAGTCATCGGGGCCGACGCCCGAGGACTCAGGCCGAGGCCCCTACAGACGAAATGGAACGGCCACGACGCAGAGAATGAAAACCAGCGCCGCGGCGAGCACGAGCGTCATGCCCGTGCGCGTGAGGCCTCTCTCTTTGTTGAAGACGGGTGGATGCCCAACGCGACCCCGCCCGACAATAAACACGACCGCAGCCCAGACCCACCAACCCGGCCACAAAAACCCGAGCGGAACGAGCAGGGCGAAGAAAACAAACGCCAGCTTCTGCTGCCGATCGCCCAGCAGGGAATACAGTATGTGTCCGCCGTCGAGCTGTGAGATCGGGAGCAGGTTGAGCGCGGTAACGAACAACCCGACCCAGCCCGCAAAGGCGACGGGGTGGAGAAGCAGCACCTCTCCGCCACCGCCGAAATCGAGAAGCAGTCGAACCATCCCGGAAAAGATTATGGACCCTCCAAGCCAAATCTCCTGGTCCATGAAGCGAATCAGGTAGGGACCCGGTATGCCGGGCGGCGCCGGCGAAATCACTCGACTATGGAGGAGACCCCACCACAGGACAGGAAGCGAGGCCAGGAAACTGGCCAGAGGACCGGCGACTCCCACCTCTAGAAGCGCACGCCGGTTCATCAGAGGAGACCTCAAACGAATGAACGCTCCCAGCGTGCCGATCACCGACACGTAAGGCGGGAACGGAATAAAGTAGGGTGGCGAGACGTTGATTCGGTGGTGCCTCGCTGTGACGTAGTGCCCCGATTCGTGCAAGAAAAGTATCGCCACTAGCGCCACTCCGAACGGAGCTCCCAAGAGCAAGGCATCGAACCTCAGCGAAACCGGTATTGGCAGCGACCACCCCGTCCCGAGTGGCAGTGGAGCGAATCCGATCGGGTGCTGCCCCGCTAGCATGTCTCCAGCCAGGATCGTGCTCAGCAGGGTGACGATCAACAGCCCAACGTGGAGCCACCAACGCTCCCGGCGCTCCGCCGGTCGGTAGAGGAGGAGTTCCCAGGCGCCAGCCCGCCTCCTGCTCTCGTACGGCCCGGGCCAGCGGTCGAGTGCGTCGCGAACGGCTGGCGAGCTGGTATCGAGGCCGGGCAACAAGCGGCCGCTGACGATCTCACCGCCCCTGACCTTCTCAGAACGGTAGATATCGAACAATTGGGGCCAGTCAGCTAAGCCCTTGACCGGGGCGTCAGAGTGCATTAGACTCGTATTTTACCAGCCAGTTGTCCGCGTTAAGCACCACGAGTCAAACCACCTCAGCAGGCATAACAAGAGACCAGCAAGCAGCTGAAGCGCAAGGGAGATATACTGATCACGGCACGCCGCGGTTCGATCATCCGGACCGATAACGCGTCAAGGCACCCCGACCACGAAACTTCCCTAGAATAGAAAACTCAAACTGTACAGCATCCCATGGCTACTACCTCTCTCGACATAGCCGAACTGAAGGCGAAGTCCGTCACGGATCTTCACGAAATGGCGGAGGAGCTCAACATCCAGAACTACTCCTCCCTCCGCAAGCAGGACCTCATCTTCAGAATCGAACAGAACTTACTGGACTCCGACGTAATCCTTCGCGCCGAAGGCGTCCTGGAGATCCTACCGGAGGGATACGGTTTCCTCCGCAGTCAAGATTGGAACTACCTCTACGGGCCGGATGACATATATGTGTCACCATCCCAGATCAAGAGGTTCGATCTGCGCACGGGTGACACAGTGCTGGGACAGGTCAGACCACCGAAAGAGGGTGAACGCTATCTCGCCCTGCTGAAGGTAGAGCTGGTCAACGGTGAGGATCCCGAGAAATCGAAGCACCGCATCAGCTTCGACAACCTGCGCCCGCGTTACCCAGAGGATCGTATCTTCCTCGAGCGGGAGAATGAGGATATCTCCAATCGAATTCTAGACCTGATCGCGCCCGTCGGAAAAGGCCAGCGCGGTCTGATCGTTTCGCCGCCCAAGGCGGGTAAGACTATCCTGCTGCAAAAGATCGCCAACGCGATCACCGAAAACCATCCTGAGTGTCACCTCATCGTTCTGCTGATCGACGAGCGGCCGGAAGAGGTGACGGATATGGAAGAGCACGTCGCAGCGGAGGTCATATCATCGACCTTCGACGAGCCTGCGGATCGCCACACACAAGTTGCGGAGATGGTGATCGAGAAAGCGAAGCGGCTCGTCGAGCACAAGCGAGACGTCATCATCCTTCTCGACTCCATCACGCGCCTGGCGCGGGCCTACAACGTCGTCGTGCCGCACTCCGGCAAGATTCTGTCGGGTGGTGTAGACGCCAACGCCCTCCACAAACCCAAGCGCTTCTTCGGCTCAGCCCGAAACCTCGAGGAGGGCGGCAGCTTGACAATCATCGCCACCGCCCTGATCGAGACCGGCTCTCGCATGGACGAAGTCATTTTCGAGGAATTCAAAGGCACTGGCAACATGGAGATCGTGCTCGATCGGCACATCGCCGACAAGCGGATCTTCCCGTCCATCGACATCAACCGATCGGGCACACGCCGCGAGGAGCTTCTGCTCGACGACAAGACACTCAATAGGATCTACTTGCTGAGAAACTTCCTGGCCGATATGCCGTCGGCCGAGGCGATCGAGTTCCTGATCGAGCGCCTCAAGCGGACCAAGGACAACGAGGAGTTCTTGAACAGCATGCAGGAGGGTTAGGGGGGGACGTTCCGTAGAGAATCTACTCCGCCAACAGCTCTTCGTACTCCGGGTTGACCACCAGCCGGCCGGATTCCAGAACCTCCCGATCCCAAGGAAAGATCACCGTACCTTGCGCCTCGATCGCAAAGTAATCCGGCTCGTAGCCGCCTCTGCGAATCAGCGATGTGGCAGTACGCACCTCCGTCGGAGACACGTCGCGCACCGCCGCCAGCGCCATTCGCATCGTCTCGCCACTGTCGCAGATCTCATCCACCAGGAGCACCCGACGGCCCGCTAGCTGCGGCGGCGCCGCCGACAGCACCTCCGGGCGCGCGCGTATCTTTTCACCGTCGCGACGACGCGTGATCTTGATGGAGTGGAACTCGCGTTGCAGCATCGCGGCGATCACGGCGGCTGGAATGACACCCGCCGCAGCGATACCCACAACCACCTCGGGATCGTAGTCACGCGCGACGCGCAGCGCCAAGACCCGGCACAGCTCGCCGAAAAGCTCCCAGGAGAGCTCCATCTTCTCTTCACTGACAACCTCGGGCGGTATCTCTGCCACTTCGTACGCTCCATGAGTTAAGTGCCTGATAGAAAGAAAGTACTTGCGCAGGCTACACGTCACAAGCGACCTGTGCCGGTTCCCATTCTTCGTTCTTGAGGTCCGCCCAGAGGATGATTATGTTGCCTGTAGATCTTCGGTATATCTTCGCTCCCAGCGAAAGGGGGAGGGGTCGTGGTGAAAGTGAAGAACCTGCAGCGCGAACGCATCGTTCTGCGCTATATAGAAGAAGAGATGCGCGAGTCGTTCATCGACTATTCGATGAGCGTCATCGTCCAGCGCGCGCTTCCTGACGCACGCGACGGGCTCAAACCCGTCCAGCGGCGAATCCTTTACGCCATGCACGAGCTCGGTCTGGCACCCGAACGCGCCCACAAGAAGTGCGCTACCGTCGTCGGCGACGTTCTGGGTAAGTATCATCCCCACGGCGATGTAACCGTGTACGAGACTCTGGTGCGCATGGCGCAGAATTTCTCGATGCGCTATCCGCTCATCGATGGCCAGGGAAACTTCGGTTCGATCGATGGTGATCCCGCCGCCGCCTACCGTTATACCGAGGCTCGCCTCGCTCCCATCGCGACTGACCTGCTACGAGACATCGAGAAGCAAACCGTCGACTTCCGACCGAACTTCGACGGCCGTCTCGATGAGCCGGTTGTGCTACCAACCGCCTTCCCTCAGCTCCTCGTTTGCGGCAGCGACGGCATCGCCGTGGGCATGGCGACAAAGATCCCGCCTCACAACCTGCGCGAGATCGCGACGGCCGCGGCCCAGCTCCTCTCGCGCCCCAATACCTCTGACAAGAAGTTGCTCGAGATCGTGCAGGGTCCGGATTTCCCCACCGGAGCCTATATCTGGGGACGCGCCGGCATCGAGGAGGCCTATCGTACCGGGCGCGGTCGGATCATCGTGCGTGCCTCCGCCCACGTCGAGCAAGGCAACTACGGAAAACCCTACCTGGTGATCAGCGAGCTTCCCTATCAGGTGAGCAAGCAGCGCATCATGGAGAGCATCGTCCAGCTCGCCCGCAAGAACCAGCTGGAGGGCATCACAGACCTGAGGGACGAGAGCGACCGCGACGGTATCCGCATCGTGCTCGAGCTCAAGCGCGACGCTGCGCCGCGCAAGATCTTGGAGAAGCTGTTCAAGAAAACCCAGCTGCAGACCACGTTCGGAGTCATCGCCCTCGCGCTGGTCGACGGCATACCCCGTCAGCTCGGCCTGAAGGATGCTCTCAGCATCTGGATCGAGCACCGGCTCGCCGTCGTCGTGCGGCGCGCCAGGTTCAATCTGTCGAAGGCTGAAGAACGGGCTCACATCCTGGAGGGTCTACAGGCCGCGCTGGAGCGAATCGATGAAGTCGTGCGGATCGTCCGCTCGAGCCGCACGCCCGAAACTGCCGCCAGCAAGCTTCGCTCCACTCTGAAGATCACCGCACTGCAGGCCGGGGCGATCCTGGCGATGCGCCTCGCCCGCCTGACCGGACTAGAGAGCCGCAAGCTTCGCGAAGAGCTCGAGGCCATGACCAAGCGCGCCAAGACTCTCAGAGTGCTCTTGTCCGACGAGAAGAAACGTCGCGAGCTGGTGCGGCGCGAACTGGCGGCCATCGCCGAGCGCTACGGCGACGCGCGTCGCACCGAGATCCTGCCCGACTCCAAGCGGTTCCCGCTACCCGCCGAGGGGGCGGAGCGCGACGTGCAAGTCCTCCTGACGCACCTCGGCTACGTGAAGGCCATGCCCGCCCGGGGCCTCAAAGGGGGAGGGGACGCGATACTCGCCGCCGCAGAGAAACTCGAATCGCGGCGCGGTGATTTCGTCACCCGCGTCTGGCTGTGCAAAGCGGATGAGCTCCTCCTCGCCTTCACGAGGGGCGGCCACGTGCACGCGCTGCGCGCCGGCGATCTGCCTCAAGGAACGCGATCATCGCGGGGACAGCGCTTGGCGGACGAGCTCGACCTGGACGATGAGTTGGTCGGAGTCGAACCAGTCAGGGATTTCTCAGCCGAGCATTTCGTCGTGACTGCGAGCCGCGAAGGGCGGATCAAGCGTACGCCACTCTCCGAATACGGGAACATAAGGAGCGCCGGGATCATCGCGGCCGGCGTCGATGACGGCGATGAGATCATCGCAGTGCGCATCAGTGAGGGTACGGATCAAATCGTCCTCGCGACGCGAGACGGGCAAGCGATCCGCTTCGAGGAATCGGAGGTGCGCCCCATGGGCCGTACGGCGGCAGGTGTGAGGGGCATCGACCTGGCGCGTGGGGACGCGGTCGTTGCCTGCGCTTTGCCGCGCCGAAACACCAGCCTTCTGGCGGTGAGCGCCCGCGGGTTCGTGGCGCACAGCGGCCTCGAAGGGCTCAGGCGTCAATCGCGTGGGGGCAAGGGCCGGAACTTAGTGCCCAAGAAGCTCCAGGCAGGTGACGTTATTGGCCTTCTCGACCTATTTCCAGATGAATCGGTCGTCGCGGTGACCCGAGCGGGCGAGACCGTACCGATCGACATCGGCGCTCGAGAGAAAGGCTGGGCACGGCAGTTCAACCTCGACGGCCACACACTGAGCGCCCTCGAGCGCGCGCCCATCAGGCCGGCCAGCCTGGAGCCTGCGGAGTCCCAGATGAGCCTGCAGATCTAGACGTCACCCTCGCAGCAGGTTGCGTCTAACTCCTGACCCGCAGCGAGTCCCCTTCTGTATCGGCCAGGCAATCTCGACCTCTATCTGAAAAGGGAAAAGGGAAGAGGGAAGAGTAAGGAGAGATCTTACTGGAGCGATCCCTCGGTTCGCTCGATGAAGATGTCCATCACACCGCCGCAGACGGCCGGGCTGAACGATTCGACATCATCGGTCAGCTCCACTCGGATGAGCTGTGGCACACCGGTATCGAGCACCTGGCGTGCCGTCTCTATCACATCGGCCTCGCCGCAGCCGCCACCGATCGTGCCGACCTGCTCGCCATCGGCGCCGATGAGCATCTTGCTACCGACATCGCGTGGGGTCGAGCCCTTGACCTGCACAACCGTCGCAAGGGCGACCGGGCGCGCTTCTCTGGCCGCCGCCGCGGCCGCCTCCAGAATCTCTCGATCCTCCATTCGGCTCAGCCAGCTCCCTTCTTCGATTCGTGCTTGCGTGCGACGCGGCGAAGCACGCGCTCACTCTCGGTGAGCGGGACCCCGCTACCTCCCCGGCGCCCAGCGATGATCTCCGCGGCTATGGCAACGGCGATTTCTTCGGGGGTCTCCGCGGCGATGTCGAGGCCGATGGGGGCACGCACGTCGTCGAGGAGCCGCGGATCGATCCCGTCGCTCACCAGAGCCTCGAACGCCGCGCGGACGCGCCGCCGGCTACCGATCATTCCGAGGTAAGCGGGCCGCGCCGACATGCTCAGGAGCTCTCGAATACAATCGTAGTCGTACTCGTGCGCCCGGGTAACCAACACGATATACGAATCCGGCCGGACATCTACGTCGCGGAAAGGATGCGCGAAGTCCACCACCGCGACCTTATCGGCATCGGGAAACCAGCGCTCGCTGGCGAACTCCGGCCGGTCATCGAGGACCGTGACGCGAAACCCGATCAGCGAACCGATGTGGGCCAGCGGCCGCGCGATGTGGCCCGCCCCGACGATCACCAACTCGGGTCTTGGATGCTGTGACTCCACGTAGATCTCCCACGTTGCATCACCGACCTCGAGGCTTCTGAGCCCGCGCCAGCGAGACTCCAGGGATTCGCGCGCGAGATCCACCGCCCAGGCATCGGCCTCGGACGACCCGAGACCGCCTCTGACGGAATCGCTCGTGACGATCAGCCTCTTGCCCGCCGCTCCGGGCTCCGGCCCGGCAATCACGGTCACGAGTGCGACGGACTCGCCCCGATTCGTGGCCTCGAGCGCCGCCGCCGCCGCCGCTGCCGCCGAGATGTTCGCGCTGCCCGTCACACGCCGCCCCCGCCCCCGAGCCAACGCTCGTACTCTTCGGGAGTGTCCACGTCGATCAAGACTCCCTCGTCGTCCACTTCCACGTCCGACACCGCGCCGGCGTGTGAGCGCACGACCGAACGCGCCCCCTCCGCCCCCTCCGCCCCCTCCGCCCCCTCAGGAGCCGCGCCGTGCAGCAACTCTCCGAACAGCGCTGCGCTGAAGAGCACGGGATGGCCGTGCTTTCCTTGAAAGGTCGGACGCACGATCAGCGCCTCCCCCCCCCCTTCCGCGAATGCGGCGATCAAGGCCGCGACCGTCTCCGGCCGTACCAACGGATGATCGACCGGCATGACCACCGCCGCTTCGGCCGACGCCGACGTGGCACGAAGGCCCGAGCGTAACGAGTCGATCTGCTCGGACCCGGGACCGGAACCGGCGGCGGAGCGGACGCCACCCTCGAACGCGCGCTCGGGGCCCGCAGGGTGATCGGGGTCGATCACGATGACTACATCCGCACAGCCGCCTGCGATCAACGTGTTTACGGCGCGTTGCAGGAAGGTCTCCCCCTCGACCTCGAGCGATGCCTTCGGTCGCCCCATGCGCCGAGACTCCCCTCCTGCCAACACTATTCCGGCGATCATATCTGGAAGATGAACCGGCGAGCTAGCCCAGTCAAAATTCGAGGCGGCCGCAATCGCATGTAGCGGACGCCTCATCATCAGAGTGCAGCCCATGAGGCGAGGGGCGAGACCCTACCCGATCCCGCCCCTCTCTAGATTGTGCAGGGCCCGTTTCTATACCCGATCGTAAACCAGGCGGAATTCGACAACCTCGTCGCGATCGGGGTGTTGCATATTGTTGGTGACGAACAGCTGCTGGCCGTCATCGCTCGGCGTGAAGCTCTGCGTTGCCGTTGCTCCATCGCTGGAGGAGCGCTCCATCACGAGGACATCGCCGTCCAGCGACGCCGTGATTTCGACCTGTCCCCGCGCCGTCTCCCGAGTGACGGTGGATCCATCTGTTGGGAACGTTTGCGTCACGCTACCGCCCCTACCGCCCCTACCGCCCCTGCTGAACGTGACGCTCGATTCATCCTGCGTGATCACCAGCTCGCCGCCGCCCATCCGGCGGCGCGGCCCGCGACGCCGGCCCTGTCCGTCGTGCATCTGGCCGCCAGGCCCCTCGCTCTGTTCCCGGTTGAGCGTCCAGGTCCCGGATATGCCGGTCCCCTGCGACGCGCTGAGCGTCGTGCTGGCCTCCAGGTCCGAGGTCACCGGGTCATCGCACGCCGCAGCTACGGAGACGCACAGCACGGTAAGCGCTGTGGCCAAGAGTCTTAAGAACCTGCCCTCATTCATGGGTCGCCCTCCTCGATTCGATCCTCTCCACACGACGTTGCGGCAGGCTGTGCCGCCCGGCCCCGGCCCAAGCCGCTCCCGGCAACGTTCGACTTTCGATTCAAGGACAGATTGAGTTGGGAAAGTGTTAGCCCGTGGTTGGGTGGGCCCCACCCTCAATCGGCGCCACGGATCCTGCGGGTCAGCGCCGGCTCGATCCCCATCAGCCTTTCATAGAGGGCGAGCTGCCCGCGGTGGTACATCTCCTGCGCGATTCCATGATTGAGCCAGGCGAGCCGGGTTCCTTGGGCGCCGTCGAACCTCGTGATCAGCTGAAGCATGGCGAGCTCGCCCGCTTCCCTGAATCTTGCCACGCCCTCGTCGAGGGACGATTTAAGGAGGGCAAGAAGCTCCGCTTTTCCGCGAGCTTCCTTGACGTGTGCCGCGTACTGGCCGATGAGCTCCGGCCACGGAGCTCGGTGAAAGTTCGTGTCCGGGCGCGTCAGCTCGCCGGTCATGAGCTCAGCGACCTCGATGATGTGCTGGATCAACTCGGTCACGCTCTTCACTTCGGGCGTCGGTCGGAAGTCGAAGCGCCTGTCGGGGATATTCTCGGCTTCCTCGATGATCCCCTGCCGCGCATCGACCCAGGCTTCCAGGGTCTCCTCCAGCAACGTCGTGAAAGTCATCATAGGAAAAGAAAAGATTACGCGCCGGCGGCCTCCGAAGGCCGGCCCCCCTGCCCCCGCTGCTGCCAGCTGCCGTCCTGATTCCGGCGCTGGACGTTGCCATTATGGTCCGCGTAGACGGGCCGTAATTTTTTGGGGCGTACTGACATCATACGCGCGGCCGGGGCACCTCGCACTACAGATCGGCCAGCATCTCTCCGACCGACGTGAACTTCACCCGCGGCCGCCCCTGATCCTTACCGCGACTCACCTCCAGATCGTTGATCCGTCGCCAGTCCTCGAGGGACACATACTCCGGCCTGCGCTCAGCGATCAGCTTTTCCACGGAGGATGGCTCGGGGTGGAGAGGATCCAGCACCGCGCCGGCCGCGACATCTTCCAGCATCGCAGCCACGGTCTCGCCAGCATCCGGTTTGTTCGTGCCGATCACCCCGGTCGGGCCGCGCTTTATCCAGCCGCTGACGTAGACGCCCTCTACGCGCACATCGGTGTCGCAGTCGATCACCCGCCCCTTTTCGTTGGGCACTATACCGCGCCTCTCATCGAACGGGAGATCGGCGAGCGGCACGCCGTGATAACCGACGGATCGAAATACGAGTTGAACGGGAAGCTCTTCGTAGCGGTCTGTTGCCCCAGGGCGCAGGCTACCATCTTCTGATTCGTAGAGCTCGTTTTTCACGATACGCATGGCCACAACCTTCCCATCTTCGTCCCCTATCAACTCCACGGGAGAGACCAGAAAGCGGATCGTCAACTTCTTCCGCTTGCCTTGGTCGTCCCGGCCTGCAAAGCCCTGCAATATCTCGAGCTTCTTGAGAGTGGCCTTATCCTGGCCCTCATCGAGCTTGGCCTGGCTCAGCGCATCGAGCGTCACCTCCTCCAGCAAGACTTCGATGTCGGCCCCAGGCATCTCCCCCAGCTCTTTCACCTCGGGGTTGGTGAAGGCCGCCTGCACGGGCCCGCGGCGGCCCAGCATGTACACCTCTTTGATTCCACTGCCACTTATCGCCTCGAGGGCGTGGTCCGCGATATCGGTGCTCGCGAGCTCCTCCCGAGTTCGGCACAGCATGCGAGCAACGTCTACGGCGACGTTCCCGACGCCGACGACGGCCACGCGCTCGACCTCGGACGAGAGGTCGAACTCGCAGTCGCGATAGTCAGGGTGGCTGTTGTACCAGGCCACGAACTCCGTCGCCGCATGGCTCCGATCGAGGTCCTCCCCCGGTATGCCCATCCGCCGGTCGGTCTGCGCTCCCGTCGCAAAACAGATCTGATGGTAGTACTGCTGCAACTCAGCCAGCGAGACGTGTGCCCCTACATCCACGTTACCGAAGAAACGGAAGTTCGGTTTGGCCGATATCTTGTCGAACACGCGTGTCACGTTCTTGATCTTCTCATGGTCCGGCGCGACGCCGAATCTCACCAGCCCGAAAGGTGTGGGAAGGCGATCGTACATGTCGATCTCGATACTGAGGTCCTCCTCCTTCTGCAGCTTCTCAGCCACGTAGAAGCCAGCCGGGCCGGATCCGACGATTGCCACGCGTAGAGGCTGGGCCTCTGTGCCCAGTGGAGTCATC
Organism: Candidatus Indicimonas acetifermentans; assembly: GCA_947581815.1. GTDB lineage: Bacteria > Gemmatimonadota > Gemmatimonadetes > Palauibacterales > KS3-K002 > Indicimonas > Indicimonas acetifermentans. The sequence continues at coordinate 26,709 of CANPVX010000005.1, forward strand.
AGCCACCCCTCGTCATCTCATTCGTCCCTTGCTCACCTTACGCTGCGGCCGCGTTGCCGAGATATGAGCGGCCTTCGCGAACGGTCTTTATGATACAGAAGGCATCGCCGTCAAGCGACGGGGGTGTGAAGCGCGTCTTTGCTTGACTTCTAGGCCCCCCAGGTTACGATGAAAACAGCGCAAAATTGCGCCCTGACTGCGTTCTGTGGGCGGCTCAGCAGCGCCGCAGCGGAGGTATCACTTGATCGAGGCCCTCAGGCTCACCGTCAACGGTGACACCCAGGAGATCGGCGTCCCCAGCCACTACACGTTGCTCGAAGCTCTGCGCTACGTACTCGGATACACCGGCTCGAAACAGGGGTGCGACAAGGGCGACTGCGGGGCGTGCACCGTTCTCCTCGACGGCCAGCCAGCTCTTTCCTGCATTCTGCCCGTCCAGGAAGCCATCGATCGCGAGGTCACGACGGTAGAGGGACTTGCGGGGCCCGACGGACCTCACCCTCTACAGGATGCTTTCGACCTCACCGGCGCGGCGCAATGTGGTTTCTGCACGCCGGGCATCCTGATGTCGGCCGCCAGCCTGCTGCAGCGAAACCAGAGTCCGTCCAACCATGAGATCCGTGAGGCGCTATCCGGCAACCTCTGTCGCTGCACAGGCTACACTAAGATCTTCGATGCGGTGGAGATCGCCGCCCGCGCTTTGCGCGAGAACCGCCCCGCCGCGGAAGTGGTCAGAGCATGAAGCTGGAAGACTTCAGAGGGCGGCAAGCCGATTCGGCGGCGAGCGAGGAGGAGCTGCGCGAGGCACTGGAGCGCGAGTTCCAAGTCATAGGTCGGCGCCTACGCCGGACGGACGGCATGTCCAAGTCCACCGGGCGAACGCTCTACGCCGACGATATCACGCTCCCGGGGATGCTCCATGCCAAGATCCTGCGGAGCCCCCACGCTCATGCCCTCATCAAATCGATAGATGCATCTGCAGCACTCGAACTGCGTGGCGTGCACGCGGTAGTGACGGGCGCCGATATGCCCGTTCCCTACGGGATAATTCCGTGGACCCGCGACGAGTATCCGCTGTGCGTCGATAAGGTGCGCTACATCGGGGACGGCGTCGCCGCCGTCGCCGCCATCGATGAGGACACGGCTAACCGGGCCCTCGACTCGATCGAGGTCGAATATGAGGTGTTGCCCCACTTTCTCGATCCCGAGGAAGCGTTGGAGAGGTCCGACACGCCGATCCACGAGCCGCACAAGCCGGGGCAGAACGGGAATATCTCCAAGAAGGTCCACCTCGAGTTCGAGGATGTAGAGAAGGGTTTGGCGGATTCGGACGTCGTGATCGAGGGTGAGTACTACTTCGAGGGGACGACCCACACCCCGATCGAGCCACACTGCGCGATCGGCTACTTCGATCCTTCGGGCAAGCTCACCGTCTGGTCGGCGACCCAGGTGCCCCACTATCTGCACCGGGAGTTGGCCCGGGTGCTCGAGCTCGACGTCGCCAAAGTCAGGGTCATTCAGCCGCCGGTGGGCGGCGCCTTCGGCGGAAAGTCGGAGCCGTTCGACCTCGAGTTCTGTGTGGCAAAGCTCGCGATGATCACAGCGCGCCCGGTGAAGATCCTCTACACGCGCGAAGAGGTCTTCTACGCTCATCGCGGCCGGCACCCGATGCTCATGCATTACAAGACGGGCGCCGATCGTCATGGGCGAATCAAGGCCGTCGATGCTACGACGATCATCGATGGTGGGGCCTATTCATCCTTCGGCCTCGTCACCACCTACTATTCCGGGCAGCTGATCACCGCGCCCTACCAGATGGAGTCGTATCGCTTCGATTCCACGCGTGTCTATACGAACAAGCCCTGCTGCGGCCCAAAGCGAGGCCACGGCTCGGTGCAGCCTCGCTTCGCCATCGAAGTCCAGCTCGACAAGATCGCCGAAGCTCTGGACATCGACCCCATCGAGCTGCGGCGCCGCAACTTCATCGGCACCAACACGCGAACCATCAACGAGCTGCGCATCACTTCCAACGGCTTTCTCCAATGCCTCGAAGAGGTCGAGAGGGCCAGCGCCTGGAAGAGCAAGCACCGCAAGCTGGACTACGGCCGCGGGGTCGGCGTCGCCGGTTCGTGCTACATCTCGGGCACTAACTATCCCATCTACCCGAACGACATGCCGCAGTCGGCGGTCCAGCTCCAGGTCGATCGCTCGGGCCGCGTGGCAGTGTTCGCCGGCGCGTCGGAGATCGGCCAGGGTTCGGATTCAATGCTCGCCTACATCGTCGCCGAAGAGCTCGGCGTGCCGCTCGACTACATAAGAATCCTCTCGGCCGACACCGACCTGACACCGGTGGATCTGGGCGCCTACTCGTCACGCGTCACTTTCATGTGCGGCAACGCGTGTATCGATGCGGCCAGAAAGATCAAGAAGTTGGTCTGCGAAGCGGTGGCCGAGGCGTGGAATTGTAAGGCGAAAAGCATCATGCTCGCCGGCGGCTGGGCCTTCAAGGCAGAGGACACGGCCCAGAAGATGCCGATCTCGGAAGCGTTCAACTTGGCCGAGGCGAAGTTCGGCGCGTTGGGCGCCACCGGATCCTACAACACCCCCAAGGACATCCACGGCACCTATCGCGGCGGCACGATCGGCTCTTCTCCCGCTTTCTCGTTCACCGCCCACGTGGCCGAAGTCGATGTGGACCCGGAGACGGGGTTCGTCGAGATCCACAAGATCTGGATCGCCCACGACTGCGGCCGCGCGCTCAATCCGCTGCTCGTGGAGGGGCAGATGGAGGGATCCGTCTACATGGGGGCGGCGGAAGCCATAATGGAGGAGCACATCTTCAAGGAGACCGGCCTCCATAACGCACCGTCGCTGCTCGACTACAAGATACCGACCAGCCTCGACACACCCGAGATGCAGTCCATCATAGTGGAATCCATCGATCCGGAGGGGCCCTACGGCGCCAAGGAGGCGGGCGAAGGTCCTCTGCACCCGTCCATCCCCGCCATAGCCTGCGCCATATACGACGCCGTCGGCGTGCGCCTGGACCGGCTGCCCTTCTCTCCGCCGCGGGTCTGGGCGGCGATTCGAGAACGCGGGCGCCAAGAAGAGGCAGGCGAACTGTCGCCGTGGAAGAGTCCGCCGATCAGCGTGCCGCTCCCCGCCACGGGCGATTAAGAAACATGCTGCGACTACACCCCTATCGGTACCACAGGCCGAAAGAGCTGGGGGAAGCCCTCGAGCTGCTGAGGGAGCACCGCGGCGACTCGATGCCCATCGCGGGCGGCACGGACCTCATGCCCAACATGAAGCACGGTCTCTACACACCGAGCCACCTGGTGGCGCTCAAAGGAGTCGAGGAGCTGCATGTAATTGAAGAGCGCGACGGCGAGCTCGTCATCGGCGCCGCCGAAACGCTGACGAGGGTCGCGAGCGATCCCCTGATCAAGCGGCGCCTGCCCGGATTGGCGCGGGCGGCGGAAGGTATCGCGCACCCGATGATTCGCAACATCGGTACGATCGGTGGTAACGTCTGCCTGGATACGCGCTGCACGTACTACAATCAAACGTACTTCTGGCGTGAGGCTCTCGGGTTCTGCCTAAAGAAGGACGGCGACGTCTGCTACGTGGTCAAAGGCGGGAGCCGCTGCGTCGCGGCCCATTCGGCTGACACGCCCCCCATGCTCATGACGCTGGGTGCGACCGTGGACCTCGCCACCGCCGACGGCGCTCGTTCCGTGCCCTTGACGAAGTTTTTCACAGCAGACGGAATCTGGAACACCGTGCGCGAGCCCGACGAGCTCGTCATCAGGGTGAGAGTACCGATCCCCTCGCCGCGGCTCCGCACCAGCTACCAGAAGGTACGGGAGCGCAAGTCGGTGGACTTCCCTCTCTTGGGTATCGCTCTCGCAGTCGAGATCGACGATTCGCACTTGATCGAATCGATCTCGCTCGTGGTCGCTGGACTCGGCGCGAAACCACGCGTGGTCGGAGGGCTGGACAAAATCGCCGGCGGGCAGCGGCTGACACCCGACATCATAGAAGAGGTCGCGCGGCGAGCACACCGGCAGTGCAATCCGCTCGACAACCTCATCGTCGACACCGACTGGCGCCACGCCATGGTAGCCGTTTACGTACGGCGTGCGTTCGAGGAAGTCCTGGGCCAGCCCCTGGCGGCAGCGTGAAGGAGCCCCCGGCACGCGAGGCTCCCTTCTGGATCAGGCACAGCAACTTCGGATTCGCCCTGACGCTGGTCCTTGTGGCGCTCGGATTCCTCGTCTATCAGGTGATCGTCTGGCCACCGGTCGGCGCCCTGGCGACCGAACGCCCCGAAACCACCGCGTTCATCCAGCGTTTCGAAGCAAGCCAGCACGGCGCCGAGCACGCGAAGCCGCTCGAATGGATCTGGATCCCTTACGATAGCATCTCCATCGACCTCAAGAGGGCCGTCGTCGCCGCCGAGGATATCAGCTTCTTCTCACACAACGGCTTCGCCGTCGACGAGATCAGGGATGCGCTCAGCGACGCAGTGAGCGGCGGGGGCGGACTCCGCGGCGCCTCGACCATCACCCAGCAGGTGGCGAAGAACCTCTGGCTCACCCCCTCGCGGAATCCCCTTCGCAAGGTGAAAGAGGCCCTGCTGACTCGCCAGCTGGAGAAGCATCTGTCCAAGTGGCGCATCCTGGAGACCTATCTGAACGTTGCCGAGCTCGGGACGGGCATCTACGGTGCGGAGGCGGCGGCGCGCCACTACTTCGACAAGAGCGCGGCTGAGCTCGACGAACACGAAGCCGCCCAGCTCGCGGCGTCGCTGCCCAGACCCGCGAGCTGGCATCCTGGGAGCGACAGCGACGGATACAGCTGGTACGTTGCGGAGATCGAGCGCCGCATGGAGCGGGCTACGTTCCTGCGGCGGCGCGTGTCCCCACCCTGACGAAGGCCCTGAGGCCCAGGCATACAAAGCCACCGGGGAGAAAACACCCCGGCGGCTCTGTTCTCGGTTACGAACCGCTAGCGTTGCCCTGCTTAGTTGTCCCGCCCGCGAAATTCGAACGCCCGGGTGTGCATCTGCTCCGGCATCGTCCCCGTCACCGTCTGGTTCCGGTTCTGACGCCGAATCTCGAACGAGACTTCCTCGTCGACGTCATACGAGCGCAGTATGCGCATCGCATGGCTGGGGCTTCCAGCCTCGCGATCGTCGATCTTGAGGATGATGTCCCCCGCCTTCAATCCGAGACCGCTCTCCTCCGGGACGCTGACGACCAACACGCCCTCGTCGACTCCAAAGTACTCTCCCAGATCCGAATTCAGAGAGACCAGTTGCAGTCCGGGGAGAGCCGAGCCCACGCGCACCGCGAATGACTCCGGTCCGAGGAAGGTCAAGTCGGGCCCATGAAGCTCAACCCGCGGCAGCTCGCGAAGCCGATCGACCAGAACCTCCACTCGCGGAACGCTGAAGACGTTGTCGAACTCGCCGGCCTCCACCTCGACGGTGAGCGTCTCCGAACCGCGACGCAACTCGACCGCCACCGTTTCGCCAACCTCAAGATCGCCGGCCCGCTCGAGCAATCTCATCGCGGGTCCCGACTCGTCCTCGTCGTAACTCTCGGAGCCGCGCAGCAGGCTCTCGCCATCCAGTGTCATGATGATGTCACCAACCTGAATCCCAGCCTTTTCGGCGGGTCCGCCCTCCATCACTCTCCGAACGACCGCACCGATACCATCGGTTTTCGCGTCGGCTGCCGTATTGACCCATATCCCAAGCCGCGCGCGTCCACCGAACCAGACGTTGTCCGAAAATCTCCCCACCCTAAAACGTTCGGGGCCAAAAAAGCTATACTCGCTACATTTGCACTCTTTGTCGTCCTCGTCCTGCGCATACGCCGGCGAACTAGCGCCCAGCGCCGCCAAAGCGCCCAAGACCATCAGCGAACCCCACTTCATCGAATCTCCTCCTCAGGTCGAACGACCCAAAATTGTCAAACCTACCGCCTTTGCGTACTCGACCGACCTCTACCTGTACCTGGAGCGGCCTGCCCCTAGCGCCAGCCGTCGTCCTGTTGCCAGCCCTCCGCCTGCTGCCCCAGCTGTACCCCCACCAACACTTCCAACGCTTCGACTCGCTGCTGCCACAGGTCACGCACGAGCCGCCCATCCACACCCCCAGCGCGGGTCTGCACCAACGCCTCGTCAATTAACAGCAACCGCTCCTCCAGAACAGAAACCGCCAGCGCTTGACGCGCGCCGAGCACCTGACGCTCCGGTACGTACGTAGCAAGCAGCGACTCGAGTTCGCTCGAACGGTCGATCATCGGCGCCAGCTGCGCGCTCAACCGACCTTCTTGGCTCGGTTCCGCTACGACCGCCGGTCCAACTCCCTCTCCCGATCCGCGCAGCATCAGAATACTCCCCAGCGCCGCCGCCACCAACCACCCCGCGCCCATGCCAACCCAGCGTCGGCGCTGCCGCCAACGCAGCCTTCCCACGATCGCCGGCCAGAGATCGGTCTGGGGCCTCAACCCCGGAAGCCGACGCAACTGGTCACGGACCCTGCGGAGACGATCCAGTTCCCCGCGGCAACGATCGCACGACTCCACGTGGGACCGCGACGCGTCACCGCCCTCGCCATCTCGTACGGCGAGCAGCTCGCTCATCTCTAAGTGTCGAATCTCGTCCGTCATGCGTGCAACTCCCGCAATCGCTGGTGAGCCCTCGAGAGTTGTGACTTCGAGAAACTCGCCGTTTTGCCCATCATCTCACCGATCTCCTGATGTGTATACCCTTCAACCTCATGCAGCCACAGCACCGTGCGCGCTACCGGTGAAAGCTGCTCGAGAGCCGCCTCCAGCTCGACCGGCACCGTCGGCTCCGGCGGCGCCGTCGCCAGCGAGCCCACAGCGAAGCCATCGACGTCCAGCGACTTCGCAGCACGAACCCGCTCGCGCCGCAGGTGCATCAGCGCCTTGCTCACCGTCACCTGCCGGATCCAACCCCACAGCGACCCTTCTCCACGATACTTGGTGATCGAACGGCAGATTTCCAGGAATGTATCTTGCATCACATCCTGGGCGTCCGCCTCGTTCCGGCAGATCCGCCGCGCTAGCGTGAAAACAGCGCTCTCGTAGGAGCGGTAGACGAGTTCCAGCGCCTCCTCGTCTCCGTCTCCCGCACGCGAGACCACGGCGCTTCCAAGCGCCAAAGCATTCCCTCCCATTTCACTATCATAGATGCGCCAAGGGAGCCGAGCGTCGCAACGCGGCGTTCCCGGCGCCGGCCCAAGGCCAGTGACGCCGCGAAATCCCTGGTGGCTGCTGTTTACGGCGGTTGGGCTACCCGATAGCTTCCCGTATAACGCCGTAGCCCAGGCCGTTTAATCTAAAGGACTGCTCCCATGGGGCAGGAAGTTAAAGCCGAGCGCGAGCCAGAAGCGATCCGGGCCTTCACCCGAGCCATCCTGCAGGACCTCCACGCACTCGAGCGCATTCTCGCGGACGGACTGATCGAGTCGGACGTTCGCCGAATCGGCGTCGAGCAGGAGCTATTCCTGGTGGACCGGAGCCGGGCGCCGGCCCCGCGCGCCATGGAGGTGCTGGAGCGGCTGAAGAAAGACAGCAGCTTCACCACGGAGCTGGCAAAGTTCAACCTGGAGATCAATCTAGAGCCTCTGAGGCTGGAGCGGGATTGTTTCCGGGTGCTGGAGGGCGCCGTCAGAAGCAAGGTTGAAGCGGCGCGCGCCGCGGCGAAGGCGGAAGATGCGGACGTCTTGCTCGCCGGCATCCTGCCCACGCTCAACAAATCAGATCTTTCGCTCGACAACATCACGCCCAGGCAACGCTACTACGCGTTGAACGAAGCGGTGAACAGGATGAGAGGCGGGCCTGGGCGGCTTCGAATCCAAGGGATCGATGAGCTTGACGTCGAATACAACTCCGTGATGTACGAAAGCTGCAATACCAGCTTTCAGGTTCACCTTCAGGCGGGGGCGGAAGAGTTCGCGCACATGTACAATGCCGCCCAGGCGGTGTCGGGACCGGTTCTGGCCTCCATGGTGAATTCCCCTCTCCTCTTTGGGCGACGTCTGTGGGCCGAGACACGAATCGCACTGTTCCAGCAATCGGTCGATACTCGAGGAGCGATGCCGCATCTGAGGGAAAGAAGCCCGCGGGTGCGGTTCGGCGAGCACTGGGTAAACGGCTCGGTGTTGGAGCTGTTCCAAGAAGATCTGAGTCGCTTCTGGGTCCTGCTCAGTGCCGACGTGGAGGAGGATCCGTTCGCGAGGCTGGAAGCGGGGGAGATTCCGCTGCTCAGAGCCCTGCAGCTCCACAACGGCACCGTTTACAGATGGAATCGCCCCTGCTACGGGATCAGCGATGGGCGACCGCACCTCAGGATCGAATGCCGTTACATGCCGTCCGGACCGACGATCGTCGACGAGACGGCGAACGCCGCGTTTTGGGCGGGCTCGGTTCTGGGCCTTGCCCAGACATATAGGAACATACCCGAGCTGATCGAGTTCGACGAGGTGAAGGGCAACTTCCTGGCGGCGGCACGCCACGGGCCGTCCGCGGCGTTCAGCTGGCTCGACGGCGAGACGGTCGGTGCTAAGGAGTTGATCCTCGAGCGGCTGCTGCCGATCGCCCGCGAAGGACTGCAGGCGGCGAGCATCGACGACGCCGATATCGATCACTACTTGGGGATCATCGAGACACGGGTCGCGACCGGGCAGACGGGCTCGCAGTGGCTGTCTCGGTCGCTCGGTGGATTCAAGGACGAGGGTACCCGCGGCGAAAGGCTGGCCGCCCTCACCGGTGCGATGGTCGAACGCCAGAAGGATGGTAGGCCGGGTCACGAGTGGCCCTTGGCGAGGCTCGGGGAGGCCGGCGGGTGGCAGGACAAATACCTGCGCGTCGAGGACTACATGACCACCGACCTCTTCACTGTTCACGAGGATGAGCTCGTGGACCTGGTGGCCTTCTTGATGGACCAGAAGCACATCCGCCACGTGTTGGTCGAGGACGATTCACACCGGATCGTGGGTCTCGTATCGTACCGCTCCCTGCTGAGGCTGCTGATTCGGGGCCGCGCGAGCGAATCCGATACAGTGCCGGTAGGAGAGGTCATGGTGAGAGACCCCATCACGATCCCGCCAGAGACTTCGACGATCGAAGCCATCGAGCTCATGAGAGACAACCGGGTTTCCTGTCTCCCCGTCGTGAAGGACGGCAAACTGATCGGCATGGTGAGCGAACGCGACTTCCTGCCGATGGCGCGACAACTCTTAGAAGAAAGGTTGAAAACACGTGACACCTGATGCTGCTCGCTCTTGGGAGGCGATGGAAGAGGAGGAAGGGGGGGGGGGCACTAGAGCGCGTTATCGGTCGCTTCACGGATGATGCCGCCGGCCCAACATTCATCTGCATAGCAGGGCTTCACGGAAACGAGCCTTCCGGAGTCCAGGGACTCAAGAGAGTTTTCAAGACGCTCCAGCAAGCGAAACCGTCTTTGAACGGTGAGTTCGTTGGCCTCGCTGGTAACCTCTCCGCCCTCGCCCAGCACCGACGCTTCATCGACTACGACCTGAATCGATGTTGGTCCGCAGCGACCGTCGAGGACCACGCTCCCGAGTCCGGCTTCGCTCCCACCACAGGCGTCGAGGCAAGAGAGCAGCGGGAGCTCTTGGCCGAACTAGAGCGCGTCTTCGATCGCGCGCGCGGCGAAGTCTACGTCCTGGACCTGCACTCCACCTCCGGCGACGGCGCCCCGTTCGCCGTGCTCAACGATACGCTTCGTAACCGTGAATTCGCCCTCGCCTTCCGCGTGACCATAGTTCTCGGAGTCGCGGAGAACCTCGGCGGCACGCTCATGGACTACATCAACGACTTCGGGCATGTGAACATCGGCTTTGAAGCCGGCAAGCACGACGATCCCGCCACGATCGATAACGCGGAAGCGGCGGTATGGGTCGGTCTGGCGGCGACCGGATGCGTTGCTAGCGGTCTGCCCGAAGTGCACCGCTCCAGGAGCCGTCTCACTCAAGCCAGAGGACCCCTGCCGCGCGTCGCCGAAGTCCGCTACCGCCACGCCATCGCGAGGGCAGACGGCTTCAGGATGGAGCCCGGTTTCTTAAACTTTCAGCGGATCACCACCGGCCAGCTGCTGGCGCGCGACCGCCGTGGCGAGATCCGTTCGCGCAAATCGGGGCGCATGTTGATGCCGCATTACCAAGAACTCGGGGAGGATGGCTTCTTCGTGATCCGGGAATTCCGACCACATTGGCTCGCCGCCTCAGCTCTGCTGCGACGACTGCGCTTCGACGCCATCGTTCATTGGCTTCCCGGCGTCAGGCGCCACCCTAAGTATCCCGGTACACTCATCATCGATCGCCGAATCGCTCGCTGGCGAGCCCTGGATCTCCTTCACCTGCTCGGCTTTCGAAAGCAGCGGGCAATAGGAAACGTTCTATTGATCAGCCGTCGCGCGCGACCCCGGCCACCGAGGCCGAGGCGCAGACCAAGCGCATGATGGGAGCCCGATTCGCCGCCCCCCCCGCCCCCCCGCCCCCCCGCCTCCGGTGAGGGGGACGTCCGCCTTCGGGATCCGCCATCCCACTAGCGAACAACATCCGGCCGTCGCTCCTCGGGATCGGAGTTTCCAAGTTGTTGCATGGCACAAACTTGGGCGCCATACGCGGCCTGGCACATTCCTTCCCTATCCAGAGGGCGACGGAGACTGCCATATTTAGCCGATTAAGTGAGCCAAGAGAGGCCTGAAGTGGATATACCGCGGGATACGAAGAGCAATAAGAATCGCCGCTGGCTCTATCTGGGGGGCGGGGTCACTGCCGTGGTGGTGATTACGGTGGCGCTGGGCCGGCTGGGACCGGCGGCGCCCTCGGTGGACAAGGCCACCACCTACACCGACGTGGTGAGGCGGGGTGAGATGGTGCGGCGCGTCCGGGGCCCGGGGACCCTGGTCTCGGAGCAGATCCGCTGGATCGCGGCGCTGACCGCGGGCCGCGTCGAGCGCAAGCTGCTGGATCCGGGGGCGGAGGTGGACAGCGGCACAGTGCTGCTGATCCTGAGCAACCCGGACGTGGAGATCCAGGCGCTCGAGGCGCAGCGGCAGCTGACGGCGGCGCAGGCGCAGCTGGCGGATTTGAAGACGAACCTGGAGAACCAGCGGTTGAGCCAGGAGGGATTGGTGGTGACGGTGCGTTCGCAGTACCGGGAGGCGATGCGGAGCGTGGCGAACAGCGTGGAGCTGGCGGAGAAGGGACTGATCTCGGAGATCGAGCTACAGAATGCGCGGGACAAGGCGGAAGAGTTCGAGCAGCGGCTGGACATCGAGCGACGGCGACTGGCGGTGATGGAGAACGCGGTGGATTCGCAGCTGACGGTGCAGCGGGCGCAGGTGGAACGTCTGCGGTCGATCGCGGAATTCCAGGAGCGGCGGGTGGGGTCGATGCGAGTGGTGGCGGGAGTGGAGGGGGTGCTGGCGGACCTGCCGCTGGAGGAAGGGCAGTGGGTGGCGCCGGGCGCGAATCTGGCGCGTGTGGTGAAGCCGGGGCGGCTGAAGGCGCAGCTGCGGATCCCGGAGACGCAGGCGCGGGACGTGGCGATCGGGCAGCTGGCGCTGATCGACACGCGGAGCGACACGATCCTGGGACGAGTGACCCGGATCGACCCGGCGGTGCAGAACGGGACGGTGACGGTGGACGTGCGTTTGGAGGGTCCGTTGCCGAAGGAGGCGCGGCCGGATCTGAGCGTAGACGGGACGATCGAGATCGAGCGACTCGAGGACGTGCTGTACGTGGGGCGACCGGCGTACGGTCAGGCGAACAGCACGGTGGGACTGTTCAAGATCGTGGAGGGCGGGGACGCGGCGGTGCGTGTGAACGTGCGGCTGGGGCGGAGCTCGGTGAACACGATCGAGGTGTTGAGCGGGCTTCAGGTAGCGGACGCGGTGATACTGAGCGACATGTCGGCGTGGGACGCGCACGACAGGGTCCGGCTGCGTTAAGGGGGGGGATATGAGTCACAAGCAAGTCGGCGAGTGGGCAAGTCTGGTCGATCCGTCGCCGACAAACCATACTAATTGCTGATTACTGCCCAGAGACTACAGATCGCCGCAAACAGTCAACCACGATCTTAAACGAGAGCGGGACTAGCCATGGCACAGGGAAACGGCGGCACTAACGACACTTTGATTCGGCTCGAGGGCGTGAAGAAGGTGTTTTACACAGAGGACGTCGAGACGCACGCATTGTCGGACATCCACCTGGATATCAAAGGGGGAGAGTTTGTGGCGATCGGGGGCCCCTCGGGGTGCGGCA
>CANPVX010000006.1 GCA_947581815.1 Candidatus Indicimonas acetifermentans
GACCTCGCCAGGCGTGATTTCACGATCAACGCCATAGCCTATCACCCGCTGCGGGACGAGATCCGCGACCCGTATTCGGGAAGAGATGATTTGCGGCGTGGCATCTTGCGCTGCGTAGGTGAGCCGGCGCTGCGCTTCGCCGAAGACTATCTCCGGGCTCTGCGGGGGATGAGGTTCGCGGCGCGCTATGGGCTAGAGATCGATCCGCCGACCTGGGAAGCGTTACAGGAGGCCGTGCAGTTCCTGCCACGGCTGTCGGCGGAGCGAGTACGAGAAGAGCTGATGAAGGTCCTCGCCGGCCTCAACCCAGCTGCCTCGCTCGAGCTCTATCATGTATCTGGAACGCTGACCCAGCTGCTGCCCGAGTTGGCACGGCTGCCCGACGACCTCTGGACCGAAACGCTCGGCGCTGTTAGATGCCTGCCCGCGGATCAGAGCTTGCTGCGGCTGGCCGCGCTTCTGGCGCCAGCTGCGTCAGAGGTCGAGACGATCATGAGGCGTCTCAAGTTCTCGAACGCGGAGATACGTGAGGGCCAGGCGCTGACCGAGGCGCTGGAGAGCCCGCTTCCCCAAGCCGCTGATGCTGTCAGCGTCAGACGCTGGTTGCGCCGCGTGAGTCCTGAGAGGGCCGAGTCGACTATTTTGTTGCAGCGGGCTCGTGCGGAGGGACGTGGAGCTGAGAAGGGAGAGCTGGCGACGCTGGATGAGTTACAGCGTCAGGTGTCGGATGCGAAGGAACGCGGGGACGCCGTAACTGTGGCCGACCTCGCGATCAACGGTGATGACCTTATCGTACTCGGCCTGAAGCCAGGCCCCGAGTTCACCCAGATCCTCGACGCTTGCCTCGATGCCGTGGTCGAGGACCCAGAGCTCAACGAGCGGTCGCGGCTGCTGGAGCTCGTTCGCGAGCGCCACTCGAGTCAGCGGCGATCTTACGGTCGGTCAGGGGGTACGAACGGTGAATGATGGCACATCGCGCAGTCTCAAAGGAGAGGTGATACCAAGATCGCTACCCGAAGTGTAGATGACGGCCAGGGCCCGGAACGGGCCGTCCTGGTGAGCGCCCCCGGGCCGCGGGTCAGCAGCGAGGCCGCCAACGAGCATATGGAGGAGTTAACCTCTCTCACGGACACAGCGGGAGCCGAGATCGTCGGCACGCTGCATCAGCGGATCGAATCCCCGCACCCCGCCTATTACATAGGTACCGGAAAAGTACGCGAGCTTCGAGAGGTCGTGGACCAGTCCGCTGCCACGTTGGTGATCTTCGACGAAGACTTATCTCCGGTCCAGGGACGGAAGCTCGAACGGGATCTGGGTGTCAGGGTGATGGACCGCACGGAGCTGATCATCGATATTTTCGCTCTGCGCGCCCGCAGTGCCGAGGCGAAGATGCAGGTCGAGCTCGCCCAGTTGCACTATCTGATGCCGCGGCTGCGACGGATGTGGAGCCACCTTTCGCGGATACGGGGCGGCATCGGACTGAGGGGTCCGGGTGAGATGCAGCTCGAGTCCGATCGCCGCATGATTCGACGCCGGATTGGCGATCTCAAGCGGCGCCTGACACGCGTCGCCACACAGCGAGAGACTCAGCGCAAAGGGCGGGTCGGGGAGTTTCAGGTTGCCCTGGTCGGCTACACGAACGCCGGGAAATCTTCGATCCTGAGGACGCTCTCCGGGTCCGACCTCTTCGTCGAGAACATATTGTTTGCCACCCTCGATCCCGCAACACGAATGGTCGATCTGGGCGAGGGCTATCAAGCCCTGTTCACGGATACCGTCGGCTTCATCCGCAAGCTGCCTCACGACCTTGTCGCGTCTTTCCGCGCTACGCTCGAGGAGGTAGGTCAGGCCGATCTGCTCTGCCACGTTGTTGACATCTCCCATCGAAGCTGGGAGCAACAGCATGAGGTCGTGGAGGGCGTGCTCGCCGAGCTGGGGATCCAAGCCAAACAGCCCTTGGTCGTGTTCAACAAAGTCGACCGGCTGACGCATGCGGAGGAGGAGGCCCTCACCGAGCGGGCGAGCGCGGTGCTCGGGCCGAGCGTGTTCACCTCGACGAGAGAGGCGGAGGGCTTGGCGCCGCTCCGCGTGGCCATCCGCGAGGCGATTCGGCAACGTTGGCCTCCGGTTCGTTTGACGCTTCCGGCGACGGACGGGAGCGTGCTGGCGGAGGTTTACAGGGAGGGCGAGGTGCTATCGCGGGACGAGCGCGGAGACCGTATCGAGATCACTGTGCGTCTGCCTTCGGAAGTCGTCGGTCGCTTGAGGGCTCGCAACGGGCTTGAGGTCACAGAGCTCCCCGCGGCCTAACCATGCTACCTTGCCGGTACTGGATCGTCGGTCCTGGCCGCTTGGGTCTCTCGATCGGGGCACTCCTCGGGGAGCGCGGCGTTGCGTCGGAGATCGTCGTGGTCGGACGCTCGCCCGGCGCACCGGATCACCCGCTGTTCGAGCTTTCCCTCACCCGGTACACGCGGAACTTGGAACGGCCGCTCCGCGACGGACGGCTGTTGATCACCGTTCCCGATGGAGCGATTGGGCAGGTGGCTGAAGAGCTCGCTGGGCTCGGCCGGGCGGAGCGGGGTGCCGTGGCGCTTCACTTCAGCGGCGCGCTGAGCGCGGAGGCCCTATCGCCGCTGGCTCGAGCCGGATACGCGACCGGATCGCTGCATCCCCTCAGCACCGTGGCCGATGTTGAGTTCGGCGCCGAGCGCCTGCGCGGCGCCTTCTTCGGCTTCGAAGGTGAGGCGAGCGCACGGGAGGCGGCGCTTGCGATCGTGGCCGCTGCCGACGGTCGGCTGTTGGACCTTCACGCCGCGAACAAGACGCGCTATCATGCAGCGTGCGTGTTCGCCTCGAACTATGTTGTAACGTGCGCCGCGGTGGCAGTGCAGCTGCTTGCCAGCGCGGCCGAGATCTCGGAGGCAGAAGCGACGCGAGCGCTCCGACCGCTATGGGAAGGCGCGGTCACAAACCTGGCGGCACTGGGCTTGCCCGAGGCGCTGACGGGCCCGATCAGTCGAGGCGATGTTGTCACAGTCCAGCGGCATCTCTCGGAGCTGGAGCCGCCGATCGACGAGCTGTATGCCGAGCTCGCACTGCGAGCTCTGGACGTCAGCCGCGAGCAGGGGCTGGCACCCGAAGTGGCCGCGGAGATCGAGTCCGCGATACGCTTGAGTGAAAGTGGAGGGCCACGGTAGGCATGAGGCTCTACATAAACTTGGATCATGTAGCCACGGTTCGCGAAGCCCGCCGAACGGATGAGCCCGATCCGGTGCGCGCGGCCGTTCTCGCGGAGTTGGGTGGAGCTCACGGGATCACCGTCCACCTGCGCGAAGATCGAAGGCATATCCAGGAGCGCGACACCCTTCTTCTTCTGCAGACGGTCCGCACTGGCGTCAACTTGGAGCTGGCGATGGAAGAGGGCATACTGGGCTTTGCCCTCGAGCACAAACCGATGCAGGCGACTCTGGTTCCAGAGCGGCGTGAGGAAATCACGACCGAAGGTGGACTGGATATCTCCGATCGGGAACGCCAAGAAAGGGCATCTAATGCCCTGGGTCGTTTGCGCCAGGCCGGGATCCGCAGCTCGTTGTTCATCGACCCGCAGGAGGCGATTGTACAAATGGCGCGAGAGCTGGGCGCCGACGCGATCGAACTTCACACGGGCGAATACGCCAACGCTAGACCCGCTGAGCGAGCCGAGCAGCTCGAGAGGTTGAGGCGGGCCGCAGCGCTGGGTCGATCCGTGGGCCTTGCCGTGCACGCTGGGCACGGCCTCACGTACGAGAACGTGAGGCCGGTGGCAGCGATAAAGGAGGTCGAGGAGCTGAACATCGGACACTCCGTTGTGAGCCGCGCGGTTCTCGTGGGTATGGAGCGCGCGGTTCGCGAGATGCTGGCTCTGGCTCAGGCAGCGCCCGGGACGGCGGATGACTAGGAGACGAGGATGGAGCGGACGCTAACGGATTTCTTCGTCCAGGAGGCGACGGAATACCTCGATAGGCTGTCCGAAACGCTCGAATCGGAGGGCGAGGCGGGCATCGACAAGATCCGGCGGTTATCGCGCGCGCTGAGGGGAAGCGCCAGGATGGCCGATCAAGAGGCCATCTCAGAAGCCGCGGGCGCGCTGCAGTCGCTGGCGGCCGATGTCGCGGCGGGCCGTCGTCACTGGGACCGGGACCTTCTCAAGTTGCTGAGAGACGCGCTGGCGGAGATTCGGGAGATGGTCGAGAGCGCCGGTCATCCCGCCGAGGATCTCACATCTCGCGCTCAAGCCCTCATCGATCGCCTTGGTCGCCCTGCAGATACGATGCCCCCGGTAGGCGATCGAGAGCGGTTCCAGCGCTACCTCGGCACAGAGCTCAGGGGGCTCGCCTCCGATATCGGCGAGGCGATCGCCGTACTGGAACGGGACCCCAGAAACCGCGAACCCCTGAAAAGGTTGCTGCGAAGGATTCGCCCACTGCGCGGGATCGAGGGCGTGGATGAGATCCCCGCGGTGGGGCCGGCGCTCGCTGCTGTGGAGGAAGTGATTCTTCGCATCGCCGACACCAGCGCGACCGTCGGACCTGGCCACCTGGTCCTATTCCGCCGCGCCCGCCAGGCCCTGGAAGACGTCGCCGCAGATCTGATTCGCGGCGCGGAGCCGTCGGCGGGAAGCGTGCGTCGCTCCGAGATCGAAGACTTGAAGGAACAGGCTCTCGACACGGCCGCGCAGCGCGAGATCACGTGGATCAGCGACCTGTTCAACGACGACGGAAGCCCAAACATCGAGTCGTGCCCGCTGGCGGAGAAGGGCGCCGGTTCTTTGGAAGCGTTCTTCACGCTCGAAGCGACGGGAAGCCTCGATACCGCGGACCGACTGCGGACGGAGATGGATAACGATCCGGATGCGGCCCGGCAGATCGGCCAGAGGTTGGCGTATACGTTTCGCCAGTTAAGAGAGCGCGCGGTGACATTCGGGCACGCCGAACTGGGACGCGTCGCTCGCCGCTCGGGCGCGGCCGTGACGGCCGGTCTGGAGGCACCGCCCTGGCGCCTCCAGTCGCTGGCGAGCGATCTCGTGGTGACGATCGGTGCACTGCGCGCTTACATCGACGCCGAGGATGATGATGGCCGCCAGTTGGCGTTGGAGCGCGCCGAGGCTTCGCTCGAGGTGGCCACCTATCCTGCAGAAGAGCGCACGGTGCTTCCCGTGGAGTCGCTCTTGTTCTCGCCGGAGGATGCATTGGCGCGGGCCCTCGAGTTGCGTACGGAGCTCGGGGAGAGCCTCGAGGCTGACCCCAAGAATGTGGCGCGCGCTATTTCCGTGTTGGAAGAGGTCTTTGGTCTCATAGAGCACGCCCTGAGCCGAAGTCCTATCGGCCGATGACCCGTGCTTGGCAGACGGTGCTCGGGATCACCGTCAGCCTCCTTCTCCTCTACTGGGCGCTCCACGACGTGTCAGCCGCCGAGTTCTGGCGACACCTGAACGACGCTAACCTCAAACTACTCACCCTCGCTGTCGCCGTTCAGACCGGCGGCTTCGTTATTCGCGCCGCCCGTTGGCAAGTCTTTCTCGCACCGGCGCTGCCCCGGTCCAGCTTTCGCGCGCGCTTCGGCAGCACGTGCATCGGCTTCATGGCAAATAACGTTCTTCCCGCGCGGGTTGGCGAATTCGCGCGTGCTTACGCCTTAAGCCGCAGCGCGCCGATCGGCGCCGGCGCGGCGTTCGGTTCCCTGGTCGTGGAGCGCTTGTTCGACGCGTTTACCCTGGCCGTGTTCCTCGCCGTACCGATCCTGTTGCCAGGCTTTCTCGATGTTCCAGGCCTCGGCGAACGTCTGGCCGCCGGCCTGGTCGCGATTCTCATCGTCTTCGCGGTGGCCGTATCGGGGCTGCTGATTCTCATCTGGTGGCCCGAACCGGCCACCCGGATCTTTAGCGGCACCGTAGGCAGGCTATTGCCGGGACGGGCGACTGAGGCGATAGCGCGCGTGATGGAGTCCTTCATCGTCGGATTGGGGGCAATGCGGCGCCCTTCGCTGGTGGCCGCCGGTTTGGCGTGGTCGTTCTTCCACTGGCTCTGGGGCGCTCTCGCGTACTACCTAGGGCTGATCGCCTTCGGAATCACGCAGCCTGGCTATTTGGGAGCCGTGTTCCTTCAGGCCGTCAACGCGTTCGCGGTCGCCATCCCTTCGTCGCCCGGCTTCTTCGGACCCTTCGAAGCCAGCGTGCGGCTCGCGCTCTCACCGTTCGGCATTGCACCGGCCGAAGCGGTGAGCTTTGCGGCGGCCTTCCACATCGGAACCTTCATCCCGGTGACAGTGCTCGGCATTTATTACCTGGGTCGGCTTGGCCTGAGCTGGGGAGATGTCGAGCATAGCGAGGAGATCGTCGAGGAGGGGGATCTGGACGCCTCGGACGGGAGGGCGGGCGGGGCGGGGGCGGGGGCGGGGGCGGCGTGAGACCGGATCTCTGGTACGAGGCCGAAGCCCGGGCGAAGGTGAACCTGCGTCTCCGCGTTTTCCGTCCCGGCGCCGACGGATTCCATCTCCTAGAGACGGTCTTCTGCCGAATCAGCCTCGCCGATCGCGTACGCGTTCGGATCGGGGCAGGGCAGGGCGTGTCGTTGACGGTCGTCGGACCAGAGTTTGCCCCGAGCGGTGAGGACAATCTGGCGGCTCGGGCGGCCGGGCTTTTTCGAGCCTTGACGGCCCTCGAAGCAGGGATCGAGATCGAGCTCGAAAAGCACGTACCGGTGGGATCAGGCCTCGGTGGTGGCTCGAGTGATGCGGCCGCTGTCCTTCGGCTGCTGAATGAGGCGATCGAATCTCCGTTGTCGCAGGCGGCCCTTGTGGGCCACTCGGCGGCGCTCGGCAGCGATGTGCCCTTCTTCGCGTTGGACGCACCAACCGCCCTCGCCTGGGGGCGGGGTCACCGCCTGCTAGCCGGGCCTGCCCTCGAGCCGCGACCATTCCTGGTCGTGTTGCCGCAAGAGACGGTATCGACGGCCGAAGCCTATGAGCTGCTGGACAGGGCTCGCGCCTCGAGCCCGAAGGATGGGTCAGCTGAATCTTTTGCCCTCACTTGGGAGGACTTGGGCGGTTGGGAGGGTCTGCAAGGGCTGGCCGGGAATGATTTCGAGCCGGTCATCTTCGACCGGTACCCAAAGCTCGCCTCTCTCAAAGAGAAGCTCGAAGGCACCAACCCGCTGATCTGTATGCTGTCGGGCAGCGGGTCGGCTCTATTCGCGGTCTATGGGAGTGATTCGGAGAGGAATGCAGCGGCGGAGACCCTTCAGGGGGCGCTCCCTGGCGCACGCCTGCTCAACGCGAGCGGGCCTGCGTGAGATCGCCGGCCCTTCGCTCGGTCCGCACGCCGCTTGTGATCAACTGGCCTTCGGGCGCCGCGAGCAGGGCGACTTCCGCTTCACCATCCGCCACGTCTCCACGCCACCAGTAGGCGAAAGTGTGAGGAGCGCAGGATACGACGCTCACGACTGCATCCCTTCGTCGGATGAAGTCGCGAATGTCGGTTCGGGATAAGTAGCAGTTTCGAGCGTGGCTCTCCGGGCTGATGCCGCTGAAGTTCAACCCGAGCGAAGGATGATTGTGCCAGGTCCCAACCGTCCCCGCTTCGTGCTTGCAACCTGCCGCCTGCACGCGCCCGGTCTCCGAGATGAGAATGTGCGGCATCCTGAAATCAGTGATGTAGAGCGTGTTGGCCCGTCTCTCTCCTTCTAGACACAGGACCAGCTCTCTTTGAAATTCCTTGAAAATGAGTGCTATGTTGTCCGCCACTGCAGGAGAGAGGACCAGCTGCTCTAACGTGCTCGCGTCGGACAGGTCGCCGCCAACGTCGGCGGTCGTGCGACCGAAGCCCAACGAAACAGTCAGAATGATCAGCCAGTAAACCCTTTTCACTCGAAACCTCCCTCAACAAAACAAACGACAACACCTCCGAGAGAACGAAAGTTGCTGCTCTCTCGTTCCGTTCAGAGAACGGCTTCCGACGCGAATCCCTGATTCGAGGAGGTCTACCGCCCGGGAGGGGAACGGAGGGTAGTTATTGTTACACGAGCAGGTCAGAAAAGTTCACTCTCCGGGGCCGGCCTGCAGGCTGCGGCGCCTGGGGTGGCCACGGCACGAAAACGGCACATATTGGCTGAGAATGGCCCGTCGTCTAATGGCAGGACGCTGGACTTTGGATCCAGGAATGAAGGTTCGAGTCCTTCCGGGCCAACTGGTTGCGATGGCTCTGCTTCGGACTGGCTGGACCGGGCTTGAGCCGTCCCGGGGGAAAGCGTCGTCCTTAGCTGACGAGCGCGTCATTCCAAGTGACAGTATGGGTGCCGGGAGCGCTGTGCCGCGGAGCACTTGCGGCTGCCCTGTTCAGGCGCATAGTTACGTGTTGCTGCCTTGTGTAAAGCCCCCAATTAGATATCATCGTGCCCTAGATTCACGACTGGTGGTTTGAGTCTAGTCGGGCCGGTTGCGGCCAGGCGGTAATAAGCCGCCTGGTGAGCGTTGGATCGCGCCGCGTGTCGCGCACGGCAGTCAAGAAACCAACAGGAGTCTCAATGCGCGGATTCACATTCAAGACCGGTGCCGTGGTCGGGATCGCGATGCTGGGAGCTGCTTGGGCGGCTCGGCCAGCGAGCGAGATCCAGCTAGCCAAAACGTCGCTGGCCGCCGAGGGTAGCCCGGCCGCGGCCAGGTCCGCCAAGGATTGGGTCCAGGTCAGCGACGACCCAGAGAAGGGTGAGCTGACGTTCTTGATAGGTCCCATCCCTCTCGAGGCGAACACGAGTCACCATGCGGTAAAGAACCCGCCGTTGGTCACGGTCACGGTGCCAACCGAGGGTTACGTCTACGGCTTCGAGGTGCAAATGCAGGACGGTCATGGGAACCCCATGACCAATGCGGTCCTGCACCACGTGAACCTGATCGACCCGGATCACAGGGAGCTGTTCAGCCCGGTGCCACGCAGGCTATTCGCGGCCGGCAGCGAAACGCGGAACGCCGGCATGCCGAAGTTCCTGGGCGTGCCGCTCGAAGAGGGACAGAAACTCATCATCGTGTCCATGTACCACAACCCGACTCCAGAGCACTATCCAGACGCCCACTTGCGCGTCACCTTGAAGTACCGAAGCGAGGGCTGGTTCTTCCCGATCGCGGTCGCTCCGGTGTACATCGACGTGATGGGCCACGTGGGCGAAAAGGACTTCGATCTGCCGCCGGGCGTCTACGAGCGTTCTTGGGAGGGTATCCCGGCCATCTCAGGGAGGCTCTTGGGCGCGGGCGGCCATCTGCACGCGTACTCCAAGACTCTCCGCTTCGAGGATGTGACTTCGGGCAAAGTCCTGTGGGAGGTAGGGCCGGTGCTGGATGAAGAAGGTCAGCTGATCACGGTGCCCATCGGCAAGTTCTGGTGGAAGGGTGGACTCCCGATAGTGAAGGGCCACACTTACCGGTTCACTGTCATCTACGACAACCCGACGGGCGAGACGCTGGTCGGTGGCGGCATGGGAGTGCTCGGCGGCATCTTCAAGCCGGCCCGGGGTGAGGAATGGCCAGCCTTGAACGAGGAGGATCCGATGTACTTAGCTAACATGGAGGAGATTCGGGCCGCCGCCGAGCGTCGGGAGCTGGGAATGCCTGCCGGAGGCGAGCAGCATGACCAGGGCACCCACGCGCACTAAGCCGGATCTTCAGGCGTATCGAATAAGCGACGAAGCCGGCGCGACCCGCCGGCTTCGTTAATTAGGGAGCGCGACCCAGATCACAAAGGCCGCGTAAGTCGCCACCAAGAGCCCGCCCTCCAGGCGCGTGAGCCTGAGCGCGGTCCACACAAACGGCAGCAGGAGGACGCTCACGGCTAGCATCACCGGTGCCTCGATCATCATCACGCTGCGCGACACATCCATTGGCCTCGCCATCGAGGCTATCCCGAGGACGGCCAGTACATTGAAAACGTTTGAGCCCACCACGTTGCCGAGGAGGATGTCGCCCTCGTTCTGAACCGAAGCCGCTACGGCGGTCGCCAGCTCCGGCAGCGATGTTCCAAGGGCGACGACGGTGAGCCCGACCGCGAGCTCGGATACACCGAGCAAGAGAGCGACGTGCTCGACACCGTTGACCACCGAGTAAGCACCAACCAGAAGGATAAGCGAACCAAAAACGGTGAGGACGACGTGGCCGGCCAGCGTTCCTCCCGGTGAGATGAACCACTTGTACTCGGCTTCCACCTTGGGAGCTTCTGTTCGAGCGCCACGAAGCAGATAGACCGTGTAGATGATGAGTCCCGCGAGCAGGGCTCCGCCGTCTGAGCGCGTCAGGATACCATCCAAGGCGAAGAGATAAAAAAGGAGGGAAGCTCCGATCATGATCGGAACCTCGCGCGCTGGCAGTCGCATCTGCACCGGAATCGGTCGGATGATCGCCGCGAGTCCGAGGATGAGGGCGATGTTGGCGATGTTCGATCCGAGCACGTTCCCGATGGCTATGTCAGGGGAGTTCTGCACCGATGCCATGATGCCGACGACCAACTCCGGCATCGACGTCCCCATCGCCACGACGGTCAAGCCGATAACGAGCCCACTGATCCCTAGGTCACGGGCCATGCGGGAGGCGCCCATAATCAGCAAGTGCGCGCCGAAAAAGAGAGCGAGAAGACCCGCAACGAAAAGCAGCAATGGCGTAAGCATGAAAGCTGAAAATCTGTACAGACTGAGTCCCCTGGACAAGGTGCAGGACACGTAATGTAAATTACTGAACTGTGGAGAGGAGCGACTCACTCACGCATTGACGCTTCTGACGAGTCGGGATAGCTTGTCGGGCGTTCGACACCAGTAGCCCTGAGACGGGAGCATTATGTCAGCTATCGATCCCAAGAGCAGCGAGATTCTGCTGCTCTCGGGAACCGGAAACCGCCCCCTTGCTGAGAGTATCGCGAGAGAGCTTGGGGGCGTTCTCTGCGATGTCACGGTCGAGCCGTTCGCGGACGGCGAGATCTTTGTCAGGATCAACGAGAACGTGCGCGGCCGCGACACTTTCATCGTTCAGCCGACGGGGCCGCCCGCCGAGAACATCATCGAGCTGCTGTTGCTCATCGATGCGGCGAAGCGTGCGTCGGCAGCGCGGGTGACGGCGGTGGTGCCGTACTTCGGCTATGCGCGCCAGGATCGAAAGGATCAGCCGCGTGTGGCGATTGGTGCGAAGCTGATGGCGAACATGATCACACATGCTGGGGCTGATCGGCTCGTCTCGGTGGATTTTCACCAGCATCAGGTGCAGGCATTTTTTGACATTCCGGTGGACCATTTGTACGCGCTGCCGGTTTTCGTTGAGCACTACAAGGAGCGCGACCTGGACCCGCTGGTGGTCGTGGCCAGCGATGTGGGCGCGGCCAAGATGGCGAGAGGTTACGCGCGGCGGCTGGGCGGCGAGATCGCGATGATCGACAAGCGAAGGCCGGCGCCTAACGTCGCCGAAGTTGTGAACGTCGTCGGCGACGTTCAGGGCAAGAACTGTCTTATCCCGGATGACATGATCGACACCGGCGGCACGATTGCCGAGGCGGTGAAGGCGCTCAAGACGCAAGGCGCGGCGAAGGTTTATGTAAACGCGACTCATGGGCTCTTGAGCGGGTCTGCGGTATCGACGCTTGCTGAAGCCCCGCTCGATGAGATCGCTGTGACCGACACGATCTATCTGCCGGAGCAAAAACAGTGGCCGGCCCTGCGCATACTGTCAGTCGCACCGTTGCTCGCCTCGGCGATCCGCAACATCCACGACAACACGAGCGTGAGTATCTTGTTCGAGTGAGTCGCCCTGGCTCCAGCGGTTTGGGGTTACAGGTGCGGCTTGAGAAAGGTGCTGACTAGATGGCTACGAAAATTACTTTGGACGCAGAGCCCCGTAGCGAGACCGGCAAGGAAGCCGCTCGCGCGCTTCGCCGGCAGGGCTTCGTTCCGGCCGTGATCTACGGACACGGTGAGGAGACGCAAGTGTGTAAGATCGAGACCAAGCAGCTCGAGCGGCTTCTGACGTCGACGTCGTACGAGAGCACGCTGATCGATCTCAAGACGGAGGCGGGGAGCAAGAGCGTCCTGATTCGCGAGGTGCAATTTCATCCCTTCAAGCCTCAAGTCCTCCACGTAGATTTCTTGGCCGTGCGCAAGGGCGAGAAGATACGACTCGAAGTGCCGATCCTTCTCGTCGGAGAGGCGCCGGGGGTGAAAGAAGGCGGCATTCTCGAACGCCATCGACACGAAGCCGCGGTACGATGCGCTCCTGCCGCGATCCCCGACGCCCTGGAGCTGGACGTTTCGGAGCTGAACATCGGCGACAGCCTTACGGTCGCTGAGCTGCGGGCTCCCGAGGACGTCGAGCTGCTGGATGACCCCTCGACGACGATTTGCTCGGTCGTCCCGCCGACCGTCGTCACGGTCGAGGAGGAGGAGGAAGAAGTTGCGGAGGAGGAATTGGTCGAAGGCGAGGCGCCGGAGCCCGAGTTGGTCGGACGGGGCAAGCCTGGCGAGGAGGAGGCCTCGGAGGAGGAGGGTAAGCGCTGAAGGCTGTCGTCGGGCTGGGTAACCCGGGAGCCCGATACGACGCCACGCGCCATAATGTCGGCTGGTGGCTCGTAGATCTCCTGAGACGTCTCTGGTCTGCAAGTCCGTTTCAGCAAGAGGATTTCTGGCTTCGCTCGATTTCCGCGCCGTCGACGGTCGGTGAGGTCTGGCTGATCAAGCCGATAACCTACGTGAACCGGAGCGGGCTTGCGGTGCGAGCGCTGACCGCAACGGAGGGGTTCGAGGTCGAGCGTGACCTCCTCGTCGTCGTCGATGACGCATCCCTCAGTCCTGGCCAACCGCGCTTTCGCGCGCGGGGTTCAGCCGGCGGTCACAACGGGCTCCAGTCCATCGAGATGGCTCTAGGTACGCGGGAGTACGCGCGCCTCCGCATCGGGGTCGGCGGCCCGCCGCAGGGAGAAGATCTGACCGACTGGGTTCTCTCGGGGTTTGAAGATTCTCAAGATGAGGATGCTGTGCTCAACGCGCTGCCGCGGCTGGCAGATGGTGTGGAGCTCTGGGCGCGCGACGGTATCGAGGCGGCGATGAATCGATACAACATGCCGCTGGACGATGAAGGCTAGGCAACGATCTAACACGGTTACGAACGAGGAGGGTGAGTGAGTGAGCTGCTGATGAATCTAGCCGTGCCTCTAGGCCTCCTCGGCCTGGTGGTGGCAGCGTTCATCTACGTCTGGGTCAGGCGCCAGCCCGCCGGGTCGGAGAAGATGATGTCGATAGCCCTGCAAATTCAGACGGGGGCGGCGGCGTTTCTGAGACGCGAGTATTCGGTGCTGATCCCGTTCGTGCTCGTCGTAGCCGTGCTGCTTTATCTGGCGCTTCGTTCGCTGCCTACCTCACTAGCCTTCCTCGGCGGCGCAACCTCCTCGATGCTGGCTGGATTGTTCGGGATGAACGCGGCGACGAGAGCCAATGTCCGGACCGCCGAGGCCGCGCGTGACTCCGGTCAGGGCAAGGCGCTCCTGATCGCCTTCAACGGCGGAGCCGTGATGGGTCTCGCGGTGGCTAGCCTCGGGTTGCTGGGCGTCGGCATCGTGTTCGCCATCTACGCGGCCGGACTCAGCGATGACTCGGCGTTCAAGGCCTTCAGCGAAGTGATCGCCGGATTCGCGATGGGTGCGAGCTCCATCGCGCTGTTCGCCCGCGTGGGCGGTGGTATCTATACCAAGGCCGCCGATGTCGGGGCCGATCTGGTCGGCAAAGTAGAGGCCGGCATTCCGGAGGACGATCCGCGAAACCCGGCCACCATCGCCGACAATGTGGGCGACAACGTGGGGGACGTCGCTGGCATGGGGGCGGATATCTTCGAGTCCTATGTCGGGTCGGTCATCGCGACGATCGCGATCGGGGCAACTTGGGCTCAGATCACGTCGGGCGAGCGCCTGGAAGCGATCGCGATGCCCATCATCTACGTGATGCTCGGCCTCGTGGCCAGCTTCATCGGAATCTATTCGATGAAGCTCATGCAGCGCTGGAGCCCCGCCGCGGCCCTTCGCAACAGCACGTACATCGCGGCCATCCTGTTCTGGGTGGCCGCCGCTTGGATCACTCGGGAGATGGACATCTTCGCCGGCAACGACAGATACGGTCCGCTCGGGCCGTTTTGGGCGATGCTAGGGGGCTCGCTCGTCGGTATCCTCATCGGTCTCGCGACCGAGTATTTCACCGCGGCGAAACCCATGCGAGCCATCGCCGCGGCCTCGCAGACGGGTGCGGCGACGAACATCATCGCGGGCCAGGCCGTCGGGATGTCGTCGACCGTCGTGCCCCTACTGCTCATCTGCGCCGCGATCTGGGTCGCGAACCAACTCGCTGGGCTCTATGGGATCGGCATCGCCGCCGTCGGGATGCTGGCCACCGTTGGCGTCACGATGTCGGTGGATGCCTACGGGCCTATCGCCGACAACGCGGGCGGGATCAGCGAGATGAGCGGTCTCGGGCCTGAGGTGCGCAGTATCACGGATAGCCTCGATGCCATCGGAAACACCACGGCCGCTATTGGCAAGGGCTTCGCCATCGGCTCCGCCGCCCTAACAGCGCTCGCGCTCTTTAGCGCGTACGCGTCCGCCGTCGGACTCCAGCAGATGGACATCAGCCTACTCGACCCTGTGGTCGTGATCGGGTTGTTCATCGGCGGCACCTTGCCGTTCGCCATCGCCGCCATGACCATGACGGCCGTTGGGCGCGCCGCCCAGGGCATGGTGACGGAGGTACGCCGTCAGTTCAGGGAGATAGTCGGACTGATGGAGGGCACGGCCCAGCCCGACAGCGCCCGCTGCGTCGACATATCTACACGAGCCGCTTTGAAGGAGATGGTCCTTCCTGGATTGACAGCCGTGTTCGCGCCGGTGGTCGTCGGCCTCGTTCTGGGCACGGCGGCGCTCGGCGGGATGCTCGCGGGAGCGACTCTGACCGGAGTTCTCCTTGCCCTCTACATGGCGAACGCCGGGGGCGCATGGGATAACGCCAAGAAATACATCGAGGCTGGCGCGTTCGGCGGTAAGGGCTCCGAGCCCCACAAGGCCGCCGTGGTCGGAGACACGGTGGGCGACCCGTTCAAGGACACTTCGGGCCCGTCCATGAACATCTTGATCAAGTTGATGAGCGTGGTCAGCCTCGTGCTCGCCCCGTTTCTGGCGCGGGTGGCCGGCTAGTCGTAAAGAGTTATCGGCTGCCAGTGCCTCCCCCCCCTGGGCCGCTGAGCGGCCCTGGAGCCATCAACCCGCGGACCAACGGCTTCGATGAGTAGCGCCCTGAAAGCCGGGATTGTGGGCCTCCCCAACGCCGGCAAGTCGACGCTGTTCAACGCGCTGACCGCCTCATCCGTCCCAGCCGAAGGTTACCCCTTCACTACCATCGATCCCAACATAGGGGTTGTCGAGGTACCCGATCCGCGCCTAGACCGGCTGTTCGCGCTTATTCGACCCCCGCACTCCGTGCCGGCGGTAGAGGAGTTCGTCGATATCGCAGGATTGGTCGCGGGTGCCCACCGCGGCGAGGGGCTGGGCAACCGCTTTCTCTCCCACATTCGTGAGGTGCAGGCGCTGGTCCATGTCGTGCGCTGCTTCGATGATGCGAACGTCGCTCACCCGTCAGGATCGGTAGATCCAACCCGCGATGTGGCCACGGTCGAGACTGAGTTGTTGCTCGCCGACCTGGAGACTGTTGAGAAGCGGCTCGACCGGGTCGAACGGACCGCGCGGAGCGGCGACCGCGCTGCCAGAGCGGAGGCCGATCTTCTGCGGCGAGTGAAGTGTGCTGTGGAAGAGGGTAGAGCCGCGCGGGATATGGACTTTGAACAGGCGGACGTCGCGCCGATACGGCATCTGTCGCTGCTGACGCAGAAGAAGGTCATGTACGTGGCCAATATCGGCGAGCTAGATCTCCCCAGCGGAGGCGAGCGCGTCGCCGAGTTGCGATCGCATGTCGATCCCAGCCCCGTGGTGATCATCGCGAGCGAGCTCGAGGCGCAGCTTCGCGGCCTACCGGCACAGGAGCGAGATGAGTACATGGCGGCCGTAGGGCTCGAGGATTCGGGCGTGGACCGGCTGCTCCGGGCCACGTACGACCTGCTTGGGCTGGTCACCTTCTTCACGTTCAACGAGAAGGAGGTGCGGGCCTGGACGCTGAGGCGCGGCGCGCTCGCGCCCGAAGCCGCGGGCGTGGTTCACTCTGATTTCAGAGACCGGTTCATCAGGGCCGAGACCGTGGCGTTCCGAGATCTCGACCGGGTAGGCTCGCTGAAGGGGGTTCGAGATGAAGGCCTGATCAGGATGGAAGGCCGAGACTACGTTGTACAGGATGGCGATATCTTGCTCTTCCGCACCCAACCCTAGCTCCTTGCGACCTCATCCAGGCCGATCTTGAGTTTGCCGGCAGACCACATAGTTTTAGATTGCAAACCGGTAACAACTAATCGACCTGCCCCGGCCCGTCACCGGACGGGGCCCAACGGGCTCGAGCCTACGAGCCAAGGACCAAAGGGAGGTGGCGATGCGCGATTACGAGATCGTCTACATCTTCGATTCTGCCCTCGAGCAGTCTGTCATCGACCAGAAGCTAGAGCGGTTCAACAGTCTTGTCGCCGGGAACGGTGGCGGCGAGATCACGGCTGTCGAGCATTGGGGTAAGCGACAACTCGCCTACCCCATCAACAAACGCGACAGCGGTTACTACGTCGTGGTCCAGCTGAGGACCACGGCTGACAAGCTTCCCGAGTTCGAGCGAGCCATTAAGCTCGACGAGGAGGTGCTACGTTACTTGGTCGTGCTCTCAGAGGGCGAGCTTCCGACGCCGAATTCGTCAGTGCTGGGAGAAACCAAGAACGACGTCGGCGGTCGTGACAAGGACGAAGTTGGCGGTCGTGACAAGGACAAAGTTGGCGGTCGTGACAAGGACGAAGTTGGCGGTCGTGACAAGGACGAAGTTGCCGGTCGTGACAAGGACGAAGTTGATGAATGAATGCGAATCGGGGCTGCCTTCGATCGAATGACTAGCCCGCGACGGCGTGCCGAAATTCTCAGCTGGAAAGTCTGAACTACAACTGACAGGTGATTGACAGTGAGAAGGAGACGCAAACCCTGCTATTTGTGCGAGACGAAGGTTCTAGTCGTCGACTACAAGGATAATGCGCTGCTGGGTCGCTTCATAACGGAGCGTGGGAAAATCGTTCCAAGCCGGATCACAGGTGCGTGCGCGCCCCACCAACGGAGGTTAAGGCGGGCGATCAAGCGCGCTCGCTACCTGGCGCTTGTGCCGTACGTCGAGAACCATCGACGCTAGGCGATCGGTGAACTCTCGGCGTAGTAGGCTGTTGCAAATATCGGGTTTCGGACTCGTGACCGTCGCGTTCGCCATCATTCAGCCCTTGGTTCTCGTCGGGCTGCCCCTCGCCGTCCTGCTCGTGACCTTCGGTCCGCGCAGCGCCAAGGCGGCTGTTGTCGTGGGCGCGATCGTTGCGATCACGGTGCTCGGAGGCCAAACCAGCCTCTGGTGGTTCGAGCGCGGTTGGCCGCTGTTGCTGGGTGGGACATACGTATGGATCGCCGGCTGGCGGCCGCGCTGGAATTTCTCGGCCCAGGCGCTGGCCGCCGTCGGGCTGGCGTCTGCGATCTTCGCCGCCTTCCTGTGGCTGACCCCGCAAATCTGGATGGAGCTCGACGCCTCGATGCGCGTACGATCGGCGCAAGCGGCGCAGGCTGCGTTAGGCCTGCTCGGCGCCGCCGTCGATGATACGCTGGGTGGGCTTATGGCGAAGATCGCGGCGCTGCAGGTGGCCATTTTCCCGGCCCTTGTCGCGGTGAGCTCGCTGGGCGCGCTCGGCCTCAGCGTCTGCATTCGAAACTGGCTCGTAGGTAGCGAGCAGCCCCAGCCTCGCATCGGATCGCTAAGAGCGTTTCGCTTCAACGATCAATTGATCTGGGTCTGGCTTGGCGGCCTCGGGTTGGTGCTCGCGCCGTTGGGTCAGGTCGCCGAAAGGGTCGGGAGCAACGCCGTGTTTTTCATGGGAGCGCTTTACGTGCTCCGCGGCTTCGCCGTCTTGCTCGCGCTCGTTGACGGGATATCCGTAGCCGCTGGTGTGATCGGCGGGTTGGTGGCTCTGCTGCTGGCGCCCGTGCTGGCTGTGCTGCTCTTGGGCGCGCTGCTGCTCGGGCTGGGCGATACTTGGCTCAACGTGAGGGAACGGGCGCGGCCAGCCAAAGATTAGTCAGCCAGCTGTGCTCGCATTATTATATTGCTGACAGATAGAAAAACAGCGAACGGAGATTCTCGGTGGCTAAGACGATAGAGGTGATCCTGAGGCGGAAGGTCGGCGAACTGGGCGAGGTTGGCGACCTCGTCAACGTCAAGGCTGGATATGCCCGCAACTATTTGGTGCCGCACGGCCTAGCGTACCAGGCGACCGAGGAGAACCGGCGCCGCTTGGAACAAGAGCGCGAGGCGGCGCTGGCAGCCGAAGAGCAGGAGCGTCAAACTGCAGTGGAGCTCGCGGCGCAGATACAAGGAGCGTCGATCACCTTTTCCATGCTGGCCGGCGAAGAAGGCAAGCTTTACGGATCGGTCGGCCCGCGCGAAATCGCTCACGAGCTCGGCGAGCAGGGATTTGATGTGGCCGGTCGCCACGTCATCTTGAATGAGCCGATAAAGGCCTTGGGAGTCTACTCGGTCCCCATCAAGTTCCACCCCGACGTCCAGTCAGCTATCAAAGTTTGGGTGATCAGAGAAGAGGGGGATTAAGGGCTGGGAATTGCGTATTGCGACGGGCGGCGCTTAAGGCGCCTGTTCATGGCTGGCGCGCAGAACGTGCTGGTGCATCGCTCCGAACTCAATCGCATCAACGGCCAGGAGGTTCTTACTACGGGTGACGGGTCTTAAGCGAATCCAGGACCGGGGGCCGGTCTCCGAGCCGCTGCCCTACCCAGGAGGCGGCCGGATCCTCCGCTTCTCCGACCTACCGGCCACGGCCCGGCGTGCCTCCGAACTCTGTCAGGAGCGAAACGCGCGAGATGGCCTGGTGCTGGACCTCCGAATACTCTCCGATGCAACCGATTTCTTCATCATCGCTTCGGGTGACTCTGACGTCCATGTCAGAGCCATATCGGATCATGTTGTGCGTGAGCTGGCGGCGGAGGAGGGGCTGCGGCCCGCGGGGGTTGAAGGCCAGCCGGCGGGGCGTTGGGTGCTTATCGACTACATCGATGTCGTTGTCCATGTCTTCCACCCTGCTTTGCGCGATTTCTACCAGCTCGAGCGACTTTGGGGTGACGCGCCGATGCTAGGGCTTGGCGGAGGGCCGCCGTGACAGAGTTTGCCGCGAGCGCTAGGCGCCGCGCGGTCTCGAGGCTTGTTCTCAACCTCGCGCTCCTAATAGGATCCCTCTCGTTGGTGTTCGTCCCGTCTCTTCACGCGCAGTTCGGCCGTAACAAGCTCCAGCACCAGGTTTTCGATTTCAAGATCATCTCCACCGAACATTTCGACGTATACTATTACCCCGAAGAGCAGGAAGCGGCGCTCGACGCAGCGCGTATAGCCGAGCGCTCCTACTCACGCCTCAGCCGCATCCTCGCTCATGAGTTTGATGAGCGGAAGCCGATCATCCTCTACGCGTCGCACAGCCAGTTCCAACAGACGAACGCGCTTCCCGGCTTTATATCTGAAGGGACGGGCGGCGTCACGGAGTTCGCGAAGCGTCGTGTCATCTTGCCGTTCACCGGGTCCTATGCTGAGTTCGAGCATGTTCTGACACACGAGCTTGTACACGCCTTCCAGTTCGATATCATCGCGCGGGGCTTCACCAGCCAGTTTAGCCCCTACGCGTTTCAGATCCCACTCTGGTTCATGGAAGGCATGGCCGAATATCTGTCTATAGGAAAGATAGATTCGCACACCCACAGCTGGCTGCGCGATGCTGTTTTGTCCGGATACATTCGGACCATACCCGAGATGTCGGTCCGTGACGATTATCTATCCTATCGGTTCGGCCAATCGCTCTGGGCGTTCATCGGTGCGAAGTACGGGGACGAGACGGTCGGTCTCTTGCTGCAGCGGACGACGCGCCTTGGGCTCGATCTGGCGTTTCAAACGACGCTCGGCATTCCCCTCGAACAGCTTTCGAGTGAGTGGATCGAGTCGGTGCGCACGACTTACTTGCCGGAAGCCGCGCAATACGCGGAACTCGGCGAGATAGCCAATCGGATCACCAATCACACATTTTTCGCCATCGACGGGGAGTTTGCCTCGTTTCTGTCTCCAGCACTCTCACCCGATGGCAGCGAGGTGGTCTACATCTCCGATCGGGGGAGCAAGCTCTATTCTTTCTTCGACCTTTGGCTCGCTTCGGCAGAGGACGGGGAGGTCGAGGCCCGGTTGATCAAAACGTCACGCAACCCCGATTTCGAGTCGCTCCGGTTTCTGAACGCGTCCGCCTCCTGGTCACCAGACGGGCAGCATATCACTTTCGTGGCTAAGGACGGAGGACGAGATGCCCTCTACGTTTTCGATGTTCACCGTCGCAGGGTCGTTCGGAAAATCAAGATTCAACTCGACGGCGTTCAGAATCCAACGTTCTCACCGGACGGTTTGCGGATCGCCTTCACTGGTTTGAATGGAGGATTGAGCGATCTCTACGTGATCGATGTCACCGGCGAGCGCTTCCAGCAGTTGACCGATGACAAGTACGCCGATCTGCACCCCGCCTGGTCACCCGACGGCCGCTACATCGCTATCGCCACCGATCGTGGTGAAGAGACCGATTTTGATGATCTCGTCTACGGCAATTTCAGAATCGCGCTCTACAGAGTGGGCCGAGGTGAAATCGAGATCATCCCATACCAAAACGAGGGCAAGAATATCAATCCGGCCTGGTCACCGGACGGCAAGGCGATCGCGTTCATCTCCGATCGAACCGGCATCAGCAACGTCTTCGCTTACGATCGCGAGGAAGAGAGGCTATATCAGTTAACCGACCTGCTCTCCGGAGTCACCGGAATCACCGCGCTGAGCCCCGCGATCTCCTGGGCCGCGCAGAGCGATCGGCTGGCCGTGGCCTACTTCGAGGGGGCCGGGTACAACGTCTACGTGATCGACGACCCGCGATCCCTCGGCTGGCCCGTCGAGGGCGAGCCCGCGCCACCGCCGCTCATCGCTGCGTCGGGCAATGCGGGGCCCGCGCGCGCCGGCGGTCGGGCCACCGCGCTCTTCCAACTCGGCGCGCGAGGCAGTCATGAGACAATCGGGGCGAACGGTACGGATGGCGGCAACCCACACGCCGGCGGGGGGTCGAATGGATCGAACGGCGGGCGTGGGCTGGGCGAGCCCGACGGGAATGATTCAGAGGCCGGTGGCGTACGCACCCAGTCGTTCTACAGGGTCAAGGACGGCTTTCGACCTTCGGCTGAGCAGCCGAGGCAAAAAGAGGTAGAGCCGGCCGAGATTACGATCGCGGACCTGTTGGAGGACACACGGCGAGGGCTTCCCGACACGGTCGATTTTCAGCAGCGCGACTACGAGGTGACGCTGTCGCCCGATGTCGTGGGGCAGCCGGTGATTGGAGGGCAGGTCGGGGGGGGCTTCGGCGCGGGGGCGTTCGGTGGGGGCTACATCCTGTTGTCCGACATGCTGGGTAACCACAACGCCCTTCTGTCAGCCCAGGTCGCCGGCTCGTTCAACGACGCCTACATACTCACCCAGTATGCTTATCTTCGCGAGCGTACGAACCTGGCGATGTCCTATAGGCAGTTTCCGATTTATCGGTTTGGCGGGACCGCCGTCGGGTCCGACAATTTTTCGACGTTCGCGGAAGAGCAATTCGTTCGGGACGTCTACCGGACGCTTTCCACCGAGGCCCACTACCCCCTGAACACGTTTCAGCGCTTGGAGTTCAG
Organism: Candidatus Indicimonas acetifermentans; assembly: GCA_947581815.1. Lineage (GTDB taxonomy): Bacteria > Gemmatimonadota > Gemmatimonadetes > Palauibacterales > KS3-K002 > Indicimonas > Indicimonas acetifermentans. Next base: position 21,962 of record CANPVX010000006.1, read on the forward strand.
CCTTAGCGGTGTCTACCTGAGCCGAGACAGCGTGATCGATCGAACGACGGTCACCCCGACGCTAACCAAGACCGAACGGGTGACTCGACGTGTGGAGAACCTGGTGTTTGCTGGCCCTTCCGTGGCGCTTGTGTGGGACAACGCGTTGTACGGGTACACCGGCCCGATCGCCGGGAGCCGCTATCGAATCGAGGCGGGTCGCTTTTTTGGAGACGTAGAGCTCAACAACGTGCTGGTCGACTTTCGAAACTACATGAACATCGGAGGCATGTGGTCGTTTGCTACTCGGTTGTCGGGACTCTGGAAATCGGGTGAGAGCGAGGACGAGTTCCGGTACTATTGGGGCAGTCCGTATTTCCTGAGGGGTTACGATGGCGGGTCCTTTAGCGCCGCGGAATGCATCGGGTCGGCCATCATCGTGAAGACTGAGGCGGCGACAGCGTGCCCCGTTCGTGATCAGCTGATCGGGAGTAGCGTTTTCCTCGTTAGCAATGAGTTCCGTTTCCCGATCATCGGCTTACTCGATCTTGGCGTCGTTCCCCTCGGTCTCCCCCCTATCGATGGCGCCATCTTCTTCGATGTCGGCGTTGCGTTCAACTCGATCGAACAGCTCGTGTGGTCGCGGCCCGTGGGAGCTGACCCAGTGATATTCCGCAAGCCGTTAGCCAGCTACGGCATTGGGATCAGAATGAATATCCTGTTCGCGATCCTCAGGCTGGACTACGCGCTTCCGCTCGATCGGCCTAGGCACTCCGGCGGCGTCTGGTCCTTCTCTTTCGGACCTTCGTTCTAGCGCGGGCCTGACTTGCGGCGCGGCTCGGAGTGCTTCTATCTTTGAAGGTCCAGCATACCTCCAGCCTCTCTCGGGATCACCGTAAGCGACCAGATACCGTTCTGTTGAAAGTTTCGACGAGCTTCCCTTTCTGGGTGGTGCTCCTGGCGCTCGGCATCGGAGCTTGCCAGTCAGACGCGGATAGGGCGCGAGCCGCCGCAGCCACAGCGCTTGAGCGAACGGCTTGGCTAGGGAGCGCTGATGGGTGGGGCATCCTCGGATTCCCTGCAGCGGGAGGCGCCCTGGCTTATCGACGGGCCCTCAACCTCGAGGTTCCGACCTGGGCGCCGCCCGAGCTGAGCCCCGTGACTGCGGCGCTCGCCGGCCGAGGCGCGGCCTGGGTGCAGTTCGCGGATTCCGGTCTCGGGTTTTATGAGTACGCAACGGCACATTTCCGCACTTTCGAGGACGTCGAGCCAGGAACGGGTCTCTTGATAGCCCTCGAGGGCCGGCGCGTTCTCGTCCATGCCCCAGATAGTAGCTCCCTCTCTATCGTGGGTGCAGGAGAGTCATGGAGCTACTCCCTGGGCGGCCGTCTCTCGCGGCTCGTTCCGGCGGGAAGGGGAGCGATTGTAGTCGCCGTAGTTTCCGAGGAGGCGGGCACGGAGCTTCAGGTGCTCGAGCCGCCGGGTTCCGAAGCGCTGGGCCGCCAGGCATTGCCGGGGCTCCGCGACTTCGTAGTGACGGCTTGGGGTCGCGAGCTCTATTACGTGACGGCAGGTGAGGGCGACCTGGCCATACATGGCCTGAGCCTCCCCACGCTGGAGCCCTCGCGTCAGATCGAACTGTCGGAACCTGCCGAACTCGTCACCGCCACACCCTCGGCTCATCGCATCTACGCGGCATCCGATTCGCGCCTCCACGTCTACGACCGCCAAAGCTCGCGCAAGATCGGAGTTGTCGAGCTCCCGGGTCGAGCGACGGCGCTTCGCTTCGGCCTGACCGGAGCGAACTTGCTCGTCCAACTCGACGGCGACGACCTGATTGCGGTTCTGCAAGTCGGCGTCGATACTGTTCTCGGGGTCATCACCGCTGAATGGGATGAAGACTTACCCCAGGCGGTGCCCGGCGGCCGGTTGGTGGCGCGTTCCGCGGGCCAGCTGGTACTCTACGAGCTGCCGGCGTTGACAGAGCTGACCAGGGTCGCAGAGGCTGCTCCGACCCAATGGCTGGCTGTTGAGTGGCAGCCGCCCAGGCCGCGGGAAGAAGCGCCGCAGCCGCCGGCTTTAGCTCGAGCTGAGGCGCGGGAAGATGTGCCGGCTCCAGTCGGCGGAGCCGAGGCGGCGGACGACGAACGGCCTGTATTCGACCCTGACGCGGGCGTGCCGGTAGGGTACTACGCGGTCGTGCTGGCGGCCCGCGCGCGAGCGGGCGTCGAGCGCCTCGTGATTCGTTTGCGCAGCGTCGGCTACCCTGGAGTCATGGACCTACACCGGGATGTGATGGGCGTCGAGTGGTATCGAGCGATGATCGGTCCTTTCCCGAGCCGCTCACGAGCCGAGGCGGCTGCCCGGGATTTGGGGGCTCGGTACGGCTATAAGCCCTGGATACTGACGATCGAAAGGCCAGAAGGGGGGGGAGCCGAACCAGGCGACTCGCTGGCTCGCTCTGGAGATGAACCCGCGCCAGCGGATCTGAGCGAGGAGAGCATCCGCTGAAGACCAGGGTTGCTGAGGAGGGTGTGTGGTGGATGGTCCGATAGTTGGGGATAAGGCCCGCGAGGATACAAGCGTGCCCTGGCCTCACGCGGCGACCCTGGTTCTTCACGCCGAGACATCGCGGCAGCAACTCTGGACGGTGACCAGCGCCATCAACCTGGTCCGCGGCCTGGCTGAAGAGAGCACGAAGGTCGTGCTGGCCGACCTCCACACCGGCGCTAGCCCTCTCGCCACCGCGCTCCGTCTCGAGGAAGGCCCGGGGATCGTAGACGTCCTGTTTCGCGCGGACTCGTTCTCCAACGTCGCTCGCCGCCCCGAAGGTGAATCGTTCTTTTTTCTCAATGTGGGCGTCGACCCACCCCCCATTCAGGTCATCTGCGGGCATCCTCAATGGCAGAAGCTGGCAGCAAGACTGCCGGAGGCTGGCGCGCACCTGTTGCCTTGTCTCCCGGCCTTCGCGTGGAGTGAAGGAGGGCCCATCCCGGGGTTCGAGCAGTGCATAGTCTTGAACGGTGCAGGATCCGAGGTGATGCTTCCTCCCGGTGCCCGCAGGATCGTCGAGTACGTAGCGCCGCCAGAAGTGCGCTCGCACTACTCGCCTTCGGACGCCGCCCCCGCCCCTGCCCCCGTGTTCCTGGCCGACGCGCCTAGCGAGGAGGCCGCCGCCGCCGCTGGCAACGCTGAGCCAGTGCTGGATGGCGTGGGGGAGCTCGCCGAGAAGTCGACGGAAGTAGTCCCGACTGTTCCCGATCAGGAAATGGAAACGGCGCGGTTGGAAGCGCCGTTTGGCGACCGCCGATCGGACACGATGGAGGCGACGTTGGGGCGCGGTAGCGGCTCTGATCTCGATGACCGTACGGCCTCGACGCATCACGGGGATTGGAAACTCGGAGCCGACCGGGTCACCGCGCCTGCGGGCGTTGGGGCGGGTAGGAAACGGTTCGCCTGGGCCATCGGCGTGGCGGGTGTGGCGATCGCGGTGCTGGCGCTGACTGTGTGGCGAGCGATCGATTCCGGGCAGGCGCCGCGCGACTCCGGAGGGATGGAGGCCGCGGCCGAAGCGGATGGGCCGGCGGTCGCGGATGCGGCTGTGCACGCTGGTGAGGTGGAGGATCCGCCTGGCGAGAAGGCTCTTGCATACTCCGTCGTCATTGCTTCCTTCAGCTCATTCGACGATGCGCTGGCACGCCAGCGTCAGTGGACAACGCCCGCGACTCCTTTTTACGTAGCTCCGACGGTGGTACGCGGCGTGGTCTACTATCGCGTCTTCGCCGCGATGCTACCGGATCGGGAGGCGGCCAACGAGCTGATGCTCCGCTTGGTCGATGAGGGCATCAAGGACTCAGCCGCGGACTGGGATGTGAGGCCGACGCAGTTGGCATTCCACTTCGGCAGGTATCACAGCGAGCGGGGCGCCGAGGCGGCGGTGGAGACACTTGTGGCGAAGGGCATCCCGGCCTACACGGTCTTGGCGGCGGCCGCCCCGGGAAGCATCGCAGTGCACGTCTACGCCGGGGGCTACGAAGATCCGCGAGAGGCCATCCCTCTCCTTGAGCAGATCGAAGGTGCTGGCCTAGAAGCTGAACTCGTTGAAAGGGTGGGGTTGGTGACGCCATGAAGCTACTCGGGATCGAGTTTCACGGGTTCAAGTCCTTCGCGGATTCGGGGGAAATCCGATTCCACGACGGAATGACGGCGATCGTCGGTCCGAACGGTTGTGGCAAGTCGAACATCTCCGATGCACTGCGCTGGGTGCTGGGTGAGCAAAAGCCGACCGCGATACGTGGCGCTAGGATGGAAGAGGCCATCTTTCAGGGGACCGAGAAGCGGAAGCCCATCCAACGGGCGGAAGTCTCGCTCCTCCTCTCCAACGAGGACGGCCTCCTGCCCGTACCCTATTCCGAAGTTCAGTTCAGCCGCACCGTGCTCCGCGGGGGCGACGGCGAATATCGGCTGAACGGCACTCTCTGTCGCCTCAGAGACGTGCAGGACCTCTGTCGCGATACCGGCCTCGGCACCAACGCTTACGCCATCATCGAAGCCCGAATGATCGACGCGATTCTGAGCGATCATGCCGAAGAGCGTCGCGAGATGTTTGAGGAGGCAGCCGGCATCGGGCGGTACAAAGAGCGACGGCGCGTCGCCGGACGCCGGCTCGATGAGGCTGCGGCGGACCTGGCCCGCGTGGATGATCTGGTCTCCGAAGTCGAGACGAAGGTCCGCAGCCTGGCGCGGCAGCGGGGTCGCGCGCGCCGTTACCACGAGCTGCGTGAGCGCAAGCTCGCCCTCGAGTTGGCACTGGCTCAAGCCGAGTTCATCCGTCTACAGGAGCGGCGATCCGAGATCGAGACAGAACTCGAACGTATCGCGGAGCAGCGCGTCGGCCACTCGGCTGGGCTCAGAACGGCCGAGGCAGAGCACGAGAACGCCCGCAAACAGCTGGCCGACCTGGAGCGCCAACGGGCCGACAGCGCCCGCAAGATGATGGAGGTTCGCGATCAGCTGGCTGAGCTGGAGAAGGTGCGGTTGCTGGCCCAGGAGCGCGCCCGTAACGCGCGGGAGCGGCTCGAGCAGGTCGCGGTGGAGCGCCGCGAGCTGAGCGAGCACAAGGCGGAGCTGGGCGGCGAAGTCGAGAGCCTCAGTCAGAAGCGCGGTGACAAAGCCGCGGTGGTGCACTCGATTCAGAAGAAGCTCGCGGATAAAGAGGGCGAGCTGACCCGGCTGAGCGAGCGCAAAGACGCCCTGGAGGCGGCTCAAGATGCCGTTGAATCAGACCAGCAGCAGTACCGGGAGAAGCGGGCGCAGCTCCAAGCCGGTATCGAGGGCGCGCGAGCCCGGGCCGAGGACCTCGGTCGCCGCCATCAGGACGCGAAACGACAGCTCGCCGCGACGTCGGACGCCATCGAATCCGCTGAGGCTGCGGTTGGCAAGGCGCGTGAGGAGGCGAGCCAGGCACGTGCGAGGCTCGAGCGCATCTCGCACCAGTTGATGACCAAGCGCGCGGAGCTGACGAAGCGGCAGGTGAGCTACGAGGAGCTGCGCAATCGTCAGGCCGCGCTCGCGGAACGGATGCACGCCACCCAGGGCCGGATCGATGCCGTTGCGCCGCTCGCCACGGGTGAAGAGGGTTTGAATCCCGCGGTCCAGGCGGCGTTGAGGCAAGCCGACCAGCTCGGCATCTTGGGCGTGCTCGGGCGCAGCCTAGACGTACCCGAGGAGTATGCGCAAGGCGTCGAGTCTTACCTGGGCGCGCTGATGGAAGCCCTGATCGTTTCAGATAGCGCCGCCGCCGAGCGCGTCCGACGATGGTTTCTTGAGCAGTACGAGGGTCCTGGCGGACTGACCATTCTACCCCTGGAGGCCGTTCCGGCGTTGCCCGACGAACACGCCACTTCCATACCAGAAGTGCACGTGAGCGGGCCCGGCGGCCCCTGGGTTCGCTACCTGCTGCGTGACGCGAGGCTCAGCGAAGAGCGTGGCAGCGGCGGGGCCTGGATCGGCGGGCGGGTCAGCATTGACTCGCTGGGCATCTATCGTCTCGGCCAGCCCTACGCCGGAGCTGGGCTACTGGCTCACCGGGCTGAGCTTCAGAAACTGCGCTCGCTCCTCGCCGAGTTCGAGGACCAAGCAGGCGAGCTCGCCCGCCGGATCAGGACTGGAACAGCCGAGGTCAAGTCACAGGCCGCGCGCGTCGAGGACCTCGAGGCCGAGCGCCGCACCGCGGAGGAGGGTCTCGCTCGGCTCGCCGCTCGCGCCGAGACAGCCAATGAGCGCCTTGCCCGCGAGAAGGAGGATGCGGAGGTGCTAGGCCAAGTTCTGACGCGCCTCGAGGCGGAACGGGAGCGGGCGTTGGGCGGTGGAACGGTTGCCGAGGAGGAGCTGCAGGGGTTGAAGCCCGCGGGCGCGGAGAGCGCTCCCGATCCCGAGGAGTTGGCGAGTGTACGTCGAGCTTGGGATGAAGCTCTGGAGGCGGTGGCGGAGCTTCGCCTGAGCGAGGCCAGATCGACGGCCGATGTGGAGAGCCTCGAACGGGATGTGCGAGGGCGGCGGCAAGGCTTGGCGGCTGTGGACGAACGGGCCAGCAAGCTTTCTGAGGAAGCCGAGATCTTATCGGAAATCCTCGCCCAATCCGAGGAGACATCGGAGAAGGTGGCCCGGGAGCTGGAAGTGCACTTCGAGGAGCGATCGAGCCGAGAGGCCGAGACGCGGGGCGTGGACGAGCGAGCGCAGGAGCTCCGCGAGCATGTGACGAGTCTCGAGGCGACGCTGAAGCAAATCCAGCAGCAAGAGCGGGGGGAGTCCGAGAAGGGACACGAGCTAGACCTCGAGCGCTCCGAGATTCAGTCGAGTCTGAATCGGGTTCGCGAGCGGCTGGAGGACGAGTGGGGCCGCCCGTTCGACGAGCTGGCGGCAGAAGTCGAGCCGGCGAGCGGCGAGACAGAGGAGCTGCGAACGGAGCTTGGAGACGTCGCGGCGCAGCTCGGCGGGATCGGCCTCGTCAACATGTTGGCTGAGCAGGAACACAACGAAGAGAGGGAGCGTCTCGAGTTCCTGAGCACGCAACGCGCTGACCTCGTCAAAGCGAGAGATGACTTACGCGCGACGATCCGCGAGATCAACGAGACGGCCTCCGGGGCGCTGGTCGAGACTCTGGAGCAGATCCGCGAGAATTTCGGCCGTACGTTCGCCACGCTCTTCCCGGGCGGACAGTGCGACATCTGGCTGGAGCACCCGGCAGAGCCGCTCGACTCGCCGATCGAGATATCGGCTAGCCCGGGCGGCAAGCGCACACAACGCATACATCTGCTGTCGGGCGGGGAAAGAGCCCTTACGGCTCTGGCACTCCTGTTCGCGATCTACCTCGTCAAGCCCAGTCCTTTCTGTGTACTCGACGAGGTCGATGCACCGCTCGACGAGACAAACATCCGACGGTTCGTCGCAATGCTCGAGCAGTTCAAATCCGACGTGCAGTTCATCGTCATCACGCACAACCCCGTGACCATCGAGGCCGCCGATTGGATCTACGGCGTCACGATGGAGGAGCCGGGCGTGTCCAAGATCGTGGGCGTCGAGTTCAGCGCATACACTCGCGGCGCCGTGGCCTAGCCGATCATGCGCCTGGTGACGGTGGGGACGGGCACGGTCGTGCCTGACCCTGACCGCGGCTCAGCCTGCCACTGGATAGAAGAAGGTGGTACGCTCGTCCTCCTCGACTGCGGCGCGGGCGCGCTACCGGGACTGGCTCGGGCGGATCTGCCGTGGGGCAGGATCGACTACCTCGTGATCAGTCATTTCCACGTCGACCATATCGGCGAGATCCCCTCCCTCATATTCGCCCTGAGACATGCCTTGGCCGAGCCCCGAACGGAGCCGCTGGCCATCTGGGGGCCCGAGGGGACGCAGGGACTCTTCGACGCGCTGGCTGCCGCGTTCGGCACGTGGCTGCTGCAGCCGGGTTTCCCCGTGACCGTTCGAGAGATTTCGATCGGCGGAGTGTATGGGTTGGGCGAACTGACGCTGAAGGCGACGAAGACCCCGCACACACCGGAGAGCGTGGCGCTCCGGCTGGAAGGGGGCGGAGTTTCCCTAGGCTACACGGGCGACACGGGCCCCAGCGACGATCTGGCGAAGTTCTTCCGCGGAGTCGATCTTCTCTTGGCTGAGTGCTCGCTGCCGGAGGAGTTGGTGGGAGACAACCATCTGTCACCCGAGCGGCTTGCTGAGATAGCGACGGCAGCGGAGGCGAGCCGGCTAGCGGTGACCCACGTCTACCCCCAGCTTGGAAGGCTCGATGTGCCCGAGCTATTGAGAGCGGCGGGCTATGAGGGAGAGATCACGATGGTCACGGACGGGCTCGAGATGATCGTCTGATCTCCGCCAGTTGAGAGTTCGATGACGAACCTATGCTAATTGTCATGAAGCATGGCGCGCGCGGCGCGGAGATCGATGAGGTCGTGCGCGTCATAGAGGAGATGGGCTACGAGGGTCGCCCGATGCCTGGGACGCAGCGGGTCGCCATCGGGTTGGTCGGAAACGACGGGAACGTCGATGCCAGCCGGCTCATCGCGCTTCCGGGCGTACTCAACGTCATCCCGGTGACGCAGCCCTACAAGCAAGTCAGTCGCGAATGGCGCGAGGAGTCCACCGAGATTCGGCTCCGCAACGGGACCGTCATCGGCGGGCGCGACGTCGTCTTGATGGCCGGACCTTGCTCGGTTGAAGATGAGGAGCAGATCCTGGGGGTCGCGGCCGAGCTGAAACGGGCGGGCGCTACGGTTCTCCGTGGTGGTGCCTTCAAGCCGCGAACCTCTCCTTATGCCTTCCAGGGGTTGGGTGAGGCGGGATTGAAGTTGCTGGCGGCCGCTCGCGACGCGACGGGGATGGCCGTCGTGACCGAGGCTCTCGACTCCGAGGGGGCCGAGCTCGTGGCGGAATACGCCGACATCATCCAGATCGGCGCCCGCAACATGCAGAATTACTCGTTGCTCAGGGCAGCGGGACGTGCGGGGGTCCCGGTTCTGTTGAAGCGCGGGATGTCGGCGACCCTGAAAGAGTTGCTGCTTGCCGCGGAGTACATCGTCAATGAAGGCGAATCGCGAGTCGTTCTTTGCGAGCGCGGACTTCGGAGTTTCGATGATCACGCTCGCAACCTACTCGATCTGACCGTCGTGGTTAGCGTGCATGAGCTTTCTCACCTTCCTGTCATCGTCGACCCGAGTCATGGCACGGGAGATCGGCGCAAAGTGCCGGCCATGGCGCGGGCGGCGGTTGCAGCCGGCGCCGATGGAGTGATGACAGAGGTACACCCGGAGCCCGCTCGGGCGCTCTCGGACGGAGCGCAGTCGCTGACGCCCCAGGAGTTCAACGACCTGGTCGTGGAGCTCCGGGCCATCGCCCGCGCGATCGGTCGCGATCTCGTGCCTGCGCTCGAGTGACGTGAGCGCCGCTCCTCACGCCCTCGGCGCTAGAGGAGAGCGACTCGCCGCTCGATTTCTCGAGCGGGCAGGCTATACTATTCTCGCCCGCAATTACCGCCTCGGACATCGCGAGATCGACCTAATCATCTCCCGCGACGAGCTAGTCGCTTTCGTTGAGGTGAAGGCGCGGGCCGGCGCGGGCTTCGGTCATCCCCTCGACGCGATAACCGCGCTCAAGCGCCGCGAGATCGAGCGCGTAGCCCACGCTTGGGTGGCTCGAAGCGGGCGACCCCAGCTCAACTATCGCTTCGATGCCATCGCGATACTCTACCGGCCAGATGGCAAGCCGCTGATAGACCATGTACCCGGGGCCTGGAGATTGGGGGAGTGAAGACGGCCCGTCCATCCGTTGCTGGCCCCCGATTGGCTGAGTACATTAGTGTATCGGGCACACGAAGAGGGGACGGTCTCCTCCATCAGCGGCCAGTCCAGAGCCAACCTCAAGGATGCATCGACCCGCACTCGCGCGTCTCTATCGTCCACGTCGCTTTTCCGAGATAATCGGGCAGGATCACGTCTCCGCCACCTTGAGGACCGCGGTGGAGCGGGGGAGAGTGGCCCACGCCTACCTGTTCTGCGGTCCTCGTGGCGTTGGCAAGACAACGGCGGCCAGGGTGCTGGCGATGGCACTCAACTGCGCGGACCGGGAGGACGGCGAGCCCTGCGGCAAATGTGAGAGTTGCGATCGGATCTGGTCAGGTAAGACCTCCCTCGATGTGGTCGAGATCGATGCGGCGTCGAACCGGGGCGTCGACGACGCGCGTGACTTGCGCGAACGGGCGATGTACGCGCCTTCGGGCGAATCGCGCTATAAGGTCTACATCATCGATGAGGCCCACATGCTCACCCGGGAGGCTTGGAACGCATTCCTCAAGATCTTCGAAGAGCCCCCACCACGCGTGATCTTCGTTTTGGCTACGACGGAGCCAGGCAAGATCCTGCAGGCGGCTCCGCCTATTCTGTCCCGTTGCCAACGCTTCGACTTCCGCCGCATCGCGACAGAGCAGATCCGCGCCCGCATGGTGGAAGTGCTGAGCACGGAGGGAGTCGAGGCTGAGGAGGCTGCCCTTGTACCCATTTCGCGCAAGGCCGAAGGCGCGCTTCGCGATGCGCTGTCATCCCTCGATCAGGTGCTCGCGTTCAGCGGCACCACGATCACAGCCGACGACGTTCGGCGGGTGCTCGGACTCATCGAGGAGGAAACGTTCTTCGAGCTGTTCGAGATCCTGACGGACCGCCGCGCGGCGGATGTCTTCGGCTTCGTCGATAGGCTGGTCGATGACGGGTATGATCTCGAGGAATTCCAGCGGGGCTTGGGCGATTCGTTGCGCCTCCTGCTCAGAGCCAAGCTCGAAGGCGCCGACGCGCTCGAAGCCGTGGCTTCTCATCTGACTAAACGCTACGCGGAGTTGGCGGAGCGCTTCGACGTCGGTGACCTCTTGCGGATGTTGTCCGCGCTGGCAGAATTCGACACCGACGGACGTTTTCGAAAGAGCGAGCAGCAAAGAATATTGATCGAGGTTCTACTGCTTCGATTCGCTATGCTGGATCGTACGGTCGATCTCGAGCGCCTCATTGAGGCGGCGGGGTCTGCCGAGGAGCCCGCCGCGAAGGGAGCCACCGGGAGCGGCGGCGGCGAGGGAGCGAAGCCGATCGGGCGCCGTCGATCCACTGAGCAGCGTTCAGGAAAAACGGGACGCCCCTCCGCCCCCCTCGCCCCCCCCGCACCGGGCGGCGATTCAGTGGCCAGCGCTAAAGAGGCGTGGCACAGTGTGATCGCCGACGGCCAGGTCCTCCGCCCGGGCCAGGGCATCGCGCTACGCGCGGTCCAGGTCACGGATCTGCGCCCCGACGGCGAGCTGGTGGTCGCAGTCGGCGTTGGGACGCCGGGCAGCGAGGTGCTGGCGGAGGCGGTCACGCGGCGGCGGCTCGAGGAGGAACTTTCGGGACGTCTGGGGCGTCCCATTCGGATCAGCATAGTTGAGCCGACGGCTGGCCGGGCGAGCCGGGTCAGCGAGGATTCGAGCCGGAAGCAGAAACTGGAGCGACTGGTGGAGGGGGACGAAGATCTTCAGCAGCTGGTTGAGAAGCTCGACCTGGAGATCGTCGATTGAACGCTCGATAACGGCACCTCCGGAGCCGGAAACACTAAGCCTTGCGTGCGTTTACGGGATCAGTAACATTTTGACGGGGAGGGGGAACGGGAGTGGACAGAATGAATAGTTTCCACCAATTGTTCCAGTTGGGCCAGCAGGTGCAGGCCCGGATGACCGAGATTCAGACTGAACTCGCGTCCAAGACCATCGAGGCCAGTAGCGGTGGTGGGCTCGTGAGAGTGACAGCCGATGGGCAGGGGCGCATACGTCAGGTCAAGATAGATCCGTCCGTCGTCAATGCCTCGGACGTCGAGATGCTCGAGGATCTGGTCCAGGCGGCCGTTTCCGAAGCCCAAGGTCGGGCGCGGAAGCTGTATGAGGAGGAAGTGGGTCGCGTGGCTGGTGGATTGGGACCGCTCAACCTCGGGAATCTGTTCGGGGGCTCGTAAGACCCCGACATGTCAGTGATCGACGATCTGGCCAGCGAGTTTGCGCGGCTCCCTGGCATCGGTCGCAAGACTGCCTACCGGCTCACCCATCACCTGCTGAAGAGCCCCCCGGAGGAGGCAGGTCGTTTGGCGGGAGCCATCGTGACGATGGCTGAACGAGTGAAGCGGTGCGCAATTTGCGGGAGCCTCGGCGAGACCGATCCGTGCGAGTTTTGTTTGAGCGGGGTCCGTGATCGGACGACGATCTGTGTGGTCGAGGAGGCGTCGGACATCGCGGCGATCGAGGGTTCGGGCAGCTTTCGCGGCCTCTACCACGTACTGGGCGGCTGCCTTTCGCCGTTGGATGGCATCGGTCCCGAGGAACTGAAGATCGATGCGCTGTTGGCCCGATTGGACGACGGAGTCGGCGAGGTCATCCTTGCCACGAACCCGAGCGTGGAGGGTGAGGCGACGGCCACCTACCTACACAAGGTGCTGGCGTCGCGGGGGATGAGCGTCACGCGGCTTGCGCGCGGGCTGCCGGTCGGCGGCGACCTGGAATATGCGGACGGAGTGACAATAGCCCAGGCGCTGGCCGGGCGGCGCGATATGTAGAAACTAGAAACTACTCAAAGAGGTAATGACCACGAGAAGAGTGATACGGACTGTAGGCCTCAGC
>CANPVX010000007.1 GCA_947581815.1 Candidatus Indicimonas acetifermentans
CGGATGACGCCGCAGCGCCGACGACGGTGGGAGCGGAAGCCCCGGACCAACCGAAAGAGGCTGGAGACGCAGCGAGCGAAAGCTGATCGCTGGCGGGGCCACTTCGGTGGCCCCTTTTTGTGAGAGGTACCAATCGAGACTCAAGAAAAGAGAATGTCTGAGATTTCTGCTAGCCAGGTTAAAGAGCTCCGCGAGCGTACCGGCGCCGGAATGATGGATTGCAAACGGGCTCTACAAGAAACGGGCGACATGGATGCGGCCGTCGAATGGCTGCGCACTAAGGGTGCCGCATCAGCCGAAAAGAGAGCCAGCCGAGAGACTCGCGAGGGCGTCGTCGAGGCCTACATACACCACTCCAAGAATGTCGGAGTGTTGCTCGAGCTGAACTCGGAGACCGACTTCGTCGCCCGCACCGACGAGTTCCAAGACCTGGCTCGGGATCTGGCGATGCACGTCGCGGCGAGCGACCCGATCGCCGTAGCTCCAGAGGACGTGCCCGAGGATGTGGTCGAGCGAGAGCGAGCGATTTTCCTCGCCCAGGTCAAAGAGGAAGGGAAGCCCGAACACATCGCCGACGTGATCGTCGAGGGCAAGCTACGCAAGTTCTTCGAAGAGTCGACGCTGCTGAAGCAAAAGTTCGTGAAGAACCCCGAGATCAGCGTTGAAGAGCGAATCGCCGAGACACAGGGCAAGCTCGGCGAGAAGATTGCCGTCAGGCGTTTCGCCCGCTTCTTGTTAGGTCAATAAACCAGTGGCAGAGCGAAAACTCACCTACAAGAGGGTTCTGCTCAAACTATCCGGTGAGTCTTTGGCCGGCACCGAGGGGTTTGGCATCTCTACGCCCGTCGTGGGCCACCTCACTGCGGAGGTCAAGCGCGTCCACGGGGCCGGGATCACGCTCGGGCTCGTCGTGGGAGGCGGCAACATAGTGCGGGGAGCCGTCGCGGCTGAGGCTGGCATGGAGCGCGTCTCTGCCGACTACATGGGTATGCTAGCCACGGTGATCAACGCGCTCGCCCTTCAGGACATGCTCGAAAAAGAGGGGGTCGAGACCCGGGTCATGACGGCCATCCGCATGGAAGAACTCGCTGAGCCTTACATACGACGCCGCGCATTGCGACACCTCGAGAAAGGAAGGGTGGTTCTCTTTGCAGGCGGTACGGGCAATCCCTATTTTTCGACAGACACTGCGGCAGTACTGCGTGCGATCGAGATGGAGGCTGACCTCATCATCAAGGCGACAAACGTCGAAGGCGTCTACTCGGCGGATCCGATGTCCGACCCCAGCGCAGAATTGATCCCCCGTATTTCTTTTCTGGAGGTCATGACGCGCGAGCTGGGCGTAATGGATGCCACGGCGATATCTTTGTGCAAGGACAATGACTTGCCGGTCGTCGTGTTGAATGTGCAGCGACCAGGTGCGATTCTGGACGCGGCTCGCGGCGAGCAAGTCGGCACGTTGATCTCCCGGGAGGTGACGCAATGACAACGGCGAAAGAGGCCCGGGTCCGGATGGAGAACGCTTTCGAAGCGATGCGTAGAGAGTTTGCAACGGTTCGCACCGGAAAGGCATCGCCCGCTCTGCTCGAGCACGTGAGAGTGGAGGCCTACGGATCGACGATGTCGCTGGAGCAGCTCTCCACGATAGGAGCTCCGGAGCCGCGTCTGCTTGTCGTACAACCCTGGGACAAGTCACTCATCTCGCAGATCGAAAAGGCGATCCAGAGCGCGGATCTGGGGCTGAATCCGTCGAACGATGGTAATGTAGTCCACGTACCGATCCCGCAACTGAACGAGGAGCGCCGGCAGGAGCTAGTTAAAGTTCTCCACAAGATAGGCGAGGAAGGTCGCGTCTCCGTACGAAACGCGCGGCGAGCCGCGAACGATGAAGTAAAGGCTCGGATGAAGAGCAGCGAAATCGCTGAGGACGAAGGCCATCAGCTGATCGAAGAGGTTCAAAAGCTGACCGACGATTATATCAAGAAAATCGGCGAGCTGCTGAAAGCCAAAGAGGAAGAAGTGATGGCGGTCTGAACCTGCGGGAGTCTCCCTAGCCCCCGCCCGGCCCTCAGTCGCTCGTAGCCACAACATAGAATAGATGTCTTCTGAACGTCTCCAACGTATCAAGGTTTCTGCGGCCGCCGTTCCCGCTCACGTCGCCATAATCATGGACGGGAACGGCCGCTGGGCCCGCGAACGAGGCGCTCCGCGGTACGAGGGGCACCGCGCAGGCATGAAGTCGGTCAGGGATGTCGTGGAGGGCTCGATCGAAGCCGGCCTCGAGATCCTCACCCTCTTCGCGTTCTCCCACGAGAACTGGCAGCGGCCCGCGCACGAGATCGCTTTCTTGATGAAGCTGCTGCAGCTCTACGCAAAATCAGAAGGCCAGGAGTTGGCCGACACCGGCGTGGAGGTCCACGTCGTAGGAGACATGGAGCGACTCCAGAAATCCGCCCGCAAGGCGATTGATCTCATCACGAGCAAGACTCGGGGGGGAGACCGGCTTCAGCTCGTGCTCGCAATCAGTTACGGCGGGCGTGCAGAGCTGGTGTTGGCGGCCCGGCGCCTAGCGGAGCGCGTCGTCGGCGAGAAGCTGGACCCTGACGATATCGACGAGAAGAGCTTCGCCGCCGAGCTGTTGACGGCGCCCTGGCGCGATCCGGATCTCATGATTCGAACATCCGGTGAATACCGAATTTCTAACTTCATGCTCTGGCAGCTCGCCTACTCGGAGCTCTATAGCACGCCCACCCTCTGGCCCGATTTCACCCGCGAGGACCTCTTCGAGGCCATACTCGACTATCAACGGCGAGAGCGCAGGTTCGGCAAGGTCTCCGTGTGATGGCAGGCTCCGCTGGCGACCTCGCGAAGCGCGTCGCCGTCGCGCTCGTCGGGATTCCGATCGTGATCGGCATGGCCTATCTGGGCGGCCACTGGCTAGCGACTTTTCTTGCGGCCTTCGCCGCCGTCGCGGCTTGGGAGTTCTGCGCGATGAATCGGAGCCGCGGCGTGGCTTCGTTCCCCTGGGTGGCCAGCGCGGGCGCGCTCGCCCTCGTGCTGCTCGCCTCCAGCGCGAGCTTGGAGGAGTTCGTAGTCTGGGCCGTTTTGCTCGGTTTGGCCGTCGGGACGCCGGTCGTTCTGCTCGCTCCGCAGAGCTCGAAACCGGCCGTCGCCGCATCGGTCACATCCTTTGCGGCCCTCTACACCGGCGGGCTGCTAGCCTTCGCGGTTTGGCTACGCGCCATCGGAGGTGGAACCGGGTGGCGCGGGGTTGGTATTCTGTTTCTGCCCATCGCCGTCACCTGGGTGGGCGACTCGGCCGCCTATTTTGTCGGTAGGGCGATCGGGCGTCACAAGTTGGCGCCCGCGATCAGCCCCAACAAGACATGGGAGGGTGCGATAGCCGGTTTCGCCGCGACGGTGGGCTTCGGCGTTCTCTTCGTCGACTTCACGCGCGATTGGGTGGGGTGGGAGTTGTCCCTGTGGCAGATCCTCGCTCTGGGCGGGATCGTCTCGATCGCGGGCCAGCTCGGAGATCTCGTCGAGTCCCGGTTCAAGCGTGACTGCGGCGTAAAAGACAGCTCGAACCTCATTCCGGGCCACGGAGGCTTTCTGGATCGCATAGACTCGCTTCTCTTCGCCTTTCCCGTTACGTATGCTTATCTGAGCGTGGTAGGGCTATGACGAAGGCAAAGGGCGTTGCGATTTTGGGTTCGACGGGGTCGATCGGCCAGACGACCCTCGAAGTGATTAGCGCATTCCCCGATCAGTTTCGGGTAGTGGCGCTGACTGCCAATAAGAACGCGGATCTGCTTCAAGAGCAGGCCGAGCGCTTCCGGCCCGGCCTCGCCGTGCTCGCAGATGACAGTGTGGATACGCAGGGCTCGAGCATCCGCATCGGCTGGGATGCGGTGCTGGAAGCTGCTGCGTACCCTGATGCCGAGATCGTGGTCAACGGGCTGGTGGGTGCGGCCGGCCTCGAGCCCACCCTGCTCGCTCTCGAGGCTGGAAAACGCGTCGCGCTCGCCAACAAGGAATCGCTGGTGGTGGGTGGGCCACTGGTGATGAGCGCGTTAGCGGAATTCGGCGGCGAGCTGATCCCCGTCGATAGCGAACACAGCGCGGTCTTCCAGTGCCTGGCCGGATCCGCCGTCGAGGCCGTGCGCGGGATCGTTTTGACCGCATCGGGCGGTCCGTTTCGTGATTGGAACCCTTCCGAACTCCGGGACGTTACGCCGGCGGACGCCCTTCGTCACCCGACGTGGACGATGGGTGCGAAAATCACCGTGGATTCGGCGACGCTCGTCAACAAGGCTCTGGAGGTCATCGAGGCTCATTTCCTGTTCGGATTGCCTTATGACCGTATCTCGATAGTGGTGCATCCCCAGTCGATCGTTCACTCGCTGGTTGAGTATCGAGATGGATCGATTCTCGCTCAGCTGGGTCACCCAACGATGAGCGTACCAGTGCTCTATGCCCTAACTTATCCGGAGCGCTTGCCCTTCAATCCTCCGCAGCTCGACCTTGCGGAGGTAGGGTCGCTGAAATTCGAGCCGCTCGAGCCGGGTAAATACCCGGCTTTCGAGCTGGGCAGGGAAGCTGCAGAATGTGGCGGTACGACGACGGCGGTTTTCAATGCGGCGAATGAGGAGGCCGTGGCCGCCTTTCTGAACGACCGGCTACCGTTCACCGCGATCGCGGATGTCATCGGTAAAGTTCTGGCGGAGCATGTCAACGATGCGGTGACGTCGCTCGACGTGGTGAACCGTGCCGATGCTTGGGCCCGCGCTAGGGCCCGCGACTGCCTGAATGACATAGCAACCAATAGCAAGCGGTTGGCCTGATGCTCACAATCGTCGCTTTTGTAATCGTATTGGGTGTACTGATTTTCGTGCACGAGCTCGGACATTTCATCACCGCAAAGCTCGCCGGGATCGCAGTGCCGCGCTTTTCGATCGGCCTGGGGCCGAAGATCTGGGGATTCAGAGTGGGCGAGACGGAGTACGTGATCTCGGCGCTCCCCCTCGGCGGCTACGTCAAGATGACCGGGATGGGGGAAGATGAGGCGATCGAAGCGCTGGAGGGAGGCGCGGACGACCTCGATGTGCCTCCCGAACGCCGGTTCGACGCGAAATCGGTCCCGGTGCGCGCGGCCGTCATCTCGGCTGGCGTCGTCATGAACTTCCTGTTCGCGGTGGTCGTCTTCGCAGGGCTCATTCAGCAGCGCGGCGCGCTCCAGCCTGTCGTTGATGTGGTGTTCGAGGGCAGCCACGCCGAGCAGGCGGGCCTGCGCCCGGGTGACCAGATCGTGGCGGTGGACAGCTTGGAGATCAGCCAGGCGGGCCGTTTCGGCCGCTACATTCAAGACAAAGGCGAAGGCCTAATAACTATCACGGTCGAGCGAGAAGGCCAGCGCTTGGAGCTTGCGACACGCGTGGGGAGCGTCATTCGCGTCGACAATGAAACCGGTGACACGACCATTTACGAAGGGATCGGTATACAGTGGGATACTACCCGCCGGCTGCCGGTAGGCCTCGTCGAGTCGGCGGTGGGGGGCTGGTCCGATGCCGTTGGCTGGAGCGGCCTAATACTCCGCTATATCGGGGAGCTGTTCGTTGGGAAGGCGTCTTTCAGAGATCTGGGGGGACCGATCACGATCGGACAGCTCTCGGGTCAGGCCGCGCGCGCCGGCGTCGGTCCCCTCTTCTACTTCATGGCAGTGCTCAGCGTCAACTTGGCCATCCTCAACCTGCTGCCCGTGCCTATCCTCGATGGCGGACACCTCGTGTTTCTTGCGATCGAAGCAGTACGGGGTCGCGCGCTTTCGCTCGAAACCCGGGCGAGAGCGAGCCAGGTAGGCTTGATCTTCATTCTGGCGCTGATGGTCTGGGCGCTGACCAGCGACTTCCTAAGGATCAGCGGGAACTAGGTAGCGCGCTTCCTTGCTAGAAGAGCGCCAGCTGGGGCGAGCGGACTGCGGCGTGGAGTCGCTCCACATCCAGGGCGGCGAGGGGCTCGTCCTGGATGGCTACCCAGACCGGGGCGCGCAGCCCTGCTTGCTTCAGCGACCCGCCGACAGTTTCGTAAGCGAGTTGCGCGGAGTTGCACTCCTGGCTGAGGTGAGCAAGCACGACGCCGGCCAGGTCCTCGTGCATGAGTTCTCGTCCGAGCTCGGCGGCGGCACGATTCGAAAGGTGACCGTGTCGACCCGCAATGCGGCTCTTAACTGACCACGGGTAGGGCCCCTCGCGTAGCATCACGTCGTCGTGGTTGGCCTCCAGGATCAGAAGGTGCGAGCGCTGAAGGGCGTGACGCACCGAAACGGTCGGCGTGCCGAGATCGGTGGCTATCCCGACCTTCAGGCCGCTGGACCGCTGGCGCAACGTCACCGCTACGGGATCGATGGCGTCGTGACTCGTTAGGAACGGCTCGACCTGGATATCGCCGAGATCCACAGGTTGGCCCGGTCGATAGTAGTGGATCTCCTCATCGCCGCCCAGCAGCGAGGCGCAGGAGCGCGCCGTCGCGCGGGTGATGTAAATGGGAACGGCGTGGCGGCGGGCGAACACGCCCATACCTTGTGTGTGATCTCTGTGTTCGTGAGTGACGAGCAGTGCTGAGACGGTTTTCGGGGGGATGTCGATCGCTTGCAGCCGGCGCTCGATTTGGCGGCCGCTCAAGCCGGCGTCCACCAAGATTCTGATTTCAGAAGTTTCCAGAAGAATTGAGTTGCCGCGGCTCCCACTCCCCAACACATGCACCCTCAAGCTCATCCGCCCCGACCCTTCCTCCAGCAGCTCTCCAGGTATCTCCTAACCTGAGATTCCGGTTCCATGCCTCGACGCCCCATAGCGAGCTCTGCGCTCTCTATGAAGGCGTCCAGGCGATACTCACCCAACTCCGCGCCCTCCCCCCCTCCCCAACTGAACGGGGGGACATACGTGGGCGGCATTTCACTGCCATACACATTAGCTCCTGCGCCCACCACCGTGCCAGTGCTCAGGAGTGTGCCGATTCCCGTCTTCGCGTGGTCGCCCAGAAAGCAGCCGATCTTAAGCTCGCCCGTATCTCGAACTCCCCTCGGGGTCCAGACACGCACACTGTGGTAGTTGTTCTTGAGATCGCTATTGGTAGTGAGGGCACCCAGGTTCACCCAGCGACCGACGTACGCGTGGCCCAGGTAACCGTCATGCACCTTGTTCGAGTAACCCAGGAACACAGTGTGCGAGACTTCGCCGCGAAGATAGGAGTAGGGCCCTGCAACGAGTGCCTCGAACGAGCCACCGAGCAGGCGGGAATGAGGGCCGATCAGTGCCGGGCCGGCCAAACGCGTTCCGCTTCGGACGTATACGCCATCGTCGAGCCGGATCGGGCCCGCGCTCACATCGAAGACCGTGCCCGGCTCGATCCGAACATCGGGGGCGACGCCCAGCGAGTTTTCTCCGAGCACGTATACACCCTCGGGCATCTCAGGACGGGACCCGTCTGACGCGGCGAGGTCGTCGGCTAGTTGGGCAGGGGAGAGGAGCATCAGCTCCCAGACCCACTCTAGAAGCCTGCCGCTCACCGATACCTGTCCGGGGGGCGCCTTCCCCAGCTCCAGGTTCGCGAGAAAACCCGGCTCGGGCTCCTGACCGGCAGGCGCGAAGTAGGCTACCAGACGCTTGCCCATTACATATACCGTCGGGCCATCAGGCGTCTCCAGCCTCTGCCCCCGTTCCGGCGCCGCCCGGGAGCACCAGAAGAGTGTATCTCGATCGCGCGGGAGGTTCTTCGCCTCGAGCACGGGGCGGGCCCCGGGCTCCCGATAGCCGGAGAGGTGCTGCGACGTTAGATAGCCCTCGCACTCCAGCCCGAGAGCCTCCTCGACGCGCTCAACGAGCTTGAGCGCACCAAAGAGCAGCTCGCCGGCAGGCCGCGACAGGGCGAACGGTTCCCACTGCCTGGCACGCTCGTCGTCGAACAGTACCAGTCGCGGGGCCATCCTCAGCGGTCTCCGAGTTTCAGACGGTCGGGCAGTCGATCGAGTAGCCGTTTGAGGTCGGCGGCATGCTCGAGCGGCGCGACGAATGTGATGCCGGAAGCGCGGGCGATGATCATCTTATCCAGTCCCCAGCCGACGATGGGTCCATCGTCAGCCCAGAGGACGCTGTCGCGGCACTCGTACGCCTCGACGTCACCCACGACGAGGTTGCCGTCGGGATCGGTGTCTCGGACGCGGAGCAGCGCGCCCCACGCACCCACGTCGTCCCATTCGAACTGTGCCTCGACCACGGCGACGTTGGAGCTGCGCTCGAGAAGTCCATAGTCGATCGTCAGGTTGGGTGGAATCGCGGCGAAGAAACCGGTCGTATCGCCGCTCTCGAGGCGGTTCATCTCTGAAGCGATCTCTGGAGTGTGCGCGGTGAGTTCGTCGAGCAGCACGTGTGGCCGCCAGACAAAAATACCCGAGTTCCAAAAGTGCTCACCGTCGGCGACGTAATCCTGAGCGGTGGCGAGGTCCGGCTTCTCCACGAACCGAGTGACCTCGAAGACCTCTGTGGGTTGGGGTTGAGGAGCCGACGCCGGCTTCACCACCTGGATATATCCGTAGCCGGTCTCCGGCCGCGACGGTGGCACGCCAATAGTCAGCAACCGCCCCGTTCGCCCGGCAGCCTCGACGGCCGTCTTAATCGTGGCGGCGAAACTGTTCGGTGGATGGATCACGTGGTCGGAGGGCATGGCGATCATGACCGCGCGTTCCGGATTCGAGGAGCGGGAGATGATCTCCTGCGCCGCCCAGGCCAGCGCGGCAGCCGTTCCGCGAGCCTGCGGCTCGATGAGCAGATTCGCCCGCGCGAAGTCCGGCAGGTATTCGCCGATTAGGGCTTCTAGATGCCTTCCTGCTACGATCAGGACATTGGAGGGAGAGGCGACGGCCCGCGCCCGCTCGAGCGTGTCGCGAATCAGCGGCTGACTCGAAGCGAGGGGTAGGAACTGTTTGGGTCGATTTGGAGTGCTAGCGGGCCAAAAACGCGAGCCGATCCCTCCAGCCAGCAGCACCGCCCAGGGCTCGAACCCGCCGTTTCCGCTCACCATCGGACCCAGCACCGAGGGGACTCAGATGAGTCCGGCGATCTGTTTGCGGTTGTGTCGGATCTCGTAGAGGAGATCTCCGAACTGGACGCCGGGGCGTACTAGCGTCACCAAGATCATGTCCTGTGAGACATCGGCCACGATCGCGACGCCGTCCGCGTACTCGATGACCGCCGTGCTGACACCTTCGCGCTGTGCGGCCGACCCGATCTCCCGAGCGCTAGTAAGCAGACTAGGCGTCAGCGCCGCCACGGCCTCGCCGTCCAGTCCGTCGGGTCCAGCCTGATCGATGAGCAGTCCGTCACTGCCCACAACGAAGACAGCATCCACTTCTGAACGAGCAGATAGCTGGGTCAATAGGTCTTTTAGCGTTGGCATGTTTCTCCTACGGGATGGCTGAGCGGAGGGAGTTGTGCGCAACGTACCCGGCGACCTGGCCAAAGTCAAGCGGCCTCTTGCCTTGCGGGTTGACACCTGTATGGGCCTCCGATAAGGTTGCGCCACCTAGACATGGCCAGATCGAGAATACTTTCGTTGTTTCGAGCACTTGTAGTGGGCGCGCTCACGGCGCTGATCGTCGGAGCGTGTAGTGACGACCCCACCTTCCAGTTCCCCGTGCCCGAAGAGCCGTTGGAGAGCGATCTTTTTGATCTAGCGACGGGGCCGGTCGGCGAACCCAGCGCGCTCGATGTCGTCTCCGGCCGCGGCAACGGCCTGCCCCGGCCCGTGCGCGTCGAGCAAAGCGAGCAGTGGGACATCGCCTTCGGCATGTCGGATCAGGGAGCGGAGTGGCTTCCGCGAGGCGTTTTCGAAGGTCTACCGATCTCTTCCGGGATCGTGCAGGTCCCGGGCACGTTCGAGAGCGTGACCAACGTTCCGGGCAACAGCGAGGAATACATAGACGACGAGCCGGTGCCGATCGAGGTCGGCGCCGTCTACGCGGTTCGCAGCCGCGCGGACCCGGTCTTGTCTCTGCCCTGTCACATATTCGGCAAGATCGGCGTGCTGTCCGTCGCCGGTAACCCAGTTCGCGTCCAGTTCGAGATCTTGTGGAACCCGAACTGTGGCGGTACGAACGTCAGCAGCAGCGGATCGTAACCAACCTCAGACCCGCCACGAAACGGAATGCTCGATCTGAAGCGGATTCGGTTTGAGACCGAGGCCGTGCGCGACCAGCTGGCCAAACGCGGCGACCCGGAGATCGGTGCGGCGATCGACGCCCTGCTACAACTGGATAAGGATCGACGCGAGCTCCTCGGTAACACCGAGCAGCTCAAAGCTCTCCGGAACGAGGCGTCGAGGCAGATCGCCGATCTGAAGACACAGGGGAAAGATGCTTCCGCTGTGATCGACCGGATGCGTGACGTGGCCGATCAGATCTCTCGGGGTGACGAAAGGCTCGGCACGATCGAGAGCGAGATGGAGGAGCTGCTCCTCGTGGTGCCGAACACACCGCTTCCTGAAGTGCCCGCCGGCGATCAGAGCGCCAACGAAATCATCAAGACCTGGGGCGAGCCGCTGGAGACGGCCGAGTGGCGCAAACCCCATTGGGAGCTCGCATCGAACCTCGGGCTCATCGACCTGGAGCGCGGCGCCAAGCTCTCGGGTTCCGGTTTTCCGGTATATCTGGGCGCCGGTGCACGACTGGCGAGAGGCCTCATCTCTCTCATGCTCGACCTCCACGTCGAAGAGCACGGCTACACCGAGGTTGCCCCTCCGTTTCTGGTCACCCGAGGCACGATGACGGGCACCGCCCAGCTGCCAAAGCTCGCGGCCGACGCCTATCGTGTCGAATCGGATGACCTCTGGTTGATACCGACCGCAGAAGTTCCGGTGACCAACCTGCATGCCGGGGAGGTGCTGGCTCCGGGCGAAATGCCGCGCCACTATGTGGCGTGTACTCCTTGCTTCCGCCGTGAGGCGGGAGCCGCAGGGCGTGAGACGCGGGGCATCAACCGGGTTCACCAGTTCGATAAGGTCGAGTTGGTTCGCCTGGAGCGGCCAGAGGACTCGGCGGAGGCGCTCGAGGACCTCACTCGACAGGCGGAGGCGGTGTTGCAACGGCTCGGCTTGGCGTACCGGGTCACCCTTCTGGCGGCTGGGGACGTCGCGCAGCAGAGTGCGAAGACCTACGATCTCGAAGTTTGGGCGCCGGGTGCCGGTCGTTGGCTGGAGGTGTCGTCCTGCTCCAACTGCACGGACTACCAGGCGCGCCGCGCCAACATCCGCTTTCGGCAAGAGCGGGGAGCGAAACCGGAATTCGTGCACACGTTGAACGGCTCTGCGCTCGCTCTTCCTCGAACCATGATCGCCCTACTGGAAGCTTATCAGAGCGAAGATGGCGCCGTTGACGTGCCGGAGGCGCTCCTGCCGTTTGTCAACTTTTCGCGACTCGAGCCGGTGTGAAAGCTCGTTTCTGGGCCGTAATTCTCTCAGCACTCTTCGGAGTCGTTCTCGCCTGGTACCTGGTCTACACTCAGCAGCTGGTGAGCGCGCTGCGATCCGATGCGGCGGCTGTCTCGAGCATGTACGCTCGCATCTTCCAGGGGCTGGCCGATCCTAGTCAGCAAAGCGGCGTTACGGCGCTCTTCGATCTCCTGCGACAGATCGAACAGCTAGGCATCCCGGTCGTCGTCATCGATCCGTCTGGAGAGCCGTCGGCAGCGGCGAATCTCCCATTCCAGTTCAGCCTCAGCGACCCCGACGACGCCGAGCGGGTGCTCGAGTATGCGGCGGTTCTCGATCGGCGAAACGCCCCTATCATCCAGCCGGGCATTGGAGAGATCCATTTTGGCGCACCGTCGGTCGTGGAACGCTTGAGGTGGGTGCCCTGGACCCAAGCGGCTGCGCTGATCGTGATCGTACTGGCTGCTGTCTGGATCGTGCGTTCCACGGTGAGCGCCGAGCGGGAGCGCATGTGGGCCACCATGGCCCGCGAGGCAGCGCATCAGCTAGGCACGCCGCTCAGCTCGCTAACTGGGTGGGTCGAGATCTTGAGGATGAGACCGTCGACGCGGTCCGAAATCGCATCCGACGAGATGATCGCCAAAGAGGTTGAGGTCGACATCGAACGGCTGAACAAGGTGGCGCAGCGCTTCGAGCTCATCGGGCAGCAACCAGATCTGCAGAGAGTGAAAGTCGAAGACATCTTGAGGCGGCTGGAAGAGTACTTCCAGGCGCGGCTTCCGCGAATGGATCGCTCGATCGAGCTCGACATTCAGACCGAGCCCGGGCTGGCAAGGGTAGAGGGTAACCCGGTGCTGCTGGAGTGGGCGTTCGAGAACATCATCAAGAACGCCATCGATGTGCTGGCTGGTCGTGGCGGGCGGATCGCTGTAACCGCCGAGTCCATGAGGGGCAGAGTGAGGATTTGCTTTCGGGACGACGGGCCGGGCGTACCCGCGGAGCTGCGCGATCATCTCTTTGAGCCCGGAGTGTCCGGGAAGGAAGGGTGGGGGATCGGCCTCACCTTGACGCGCCGGATCATCCGCGTCACGCATGGCGGCTCGATAATCCTCGGCGCGCCGGAGAAGGGTGCGTTGTTCGTCGTTGAGCTACCGATCGCTGCCTCCGATGAGAACGGCGGAGCGCAGCAGTGAAGTCGGGCGGGCTGAAGCGCGGCGACTATCTCGAATCGCTGAACCCGGCGCAGCGGGAAGCCGTGGAGCATTTCGAAGGTCCGCTGCTCATCCTCGCCGGCGCCGGCTCGGGCAAGACGCGCGTCCTCACGTGCCGGATCGCTCACCTCATCGAGCGTCACGGTGTCGAGCCCAACTTTATCATGGCGGTCACCTTCACGAACAAAGCAGCCCAGGAGATGCGGGATCGCGTGCGCGCTCTGCTCGGCAGCGAGCCAGCCGGAATGTGGATCGGCACCTTCCATTCCGTCGGCGCCAGGATCCTACGCCGGCACGCCGCCCGCCTGGGCTTCGGTCCCGGGTTCACGATCCTGGATTCAGACGACAGCCAGCGCGAGGTGAAGCGCGTCATGGAACGTTTGAAGGTCGGCAAACCTTGGAAACCGAAGACAGTCCAGGCCGCGCTGTCGGCCGCCAAGAACCAGCTCGTCTCACCGGAGGAGTTCACGAAAACGGCGTTCGACCCGTTCGCCCGCGTCGTGGCTGAAGTCTACCCTGAGTATCAGTCAGCCCTGAAGAGCGCGAACGAGCTCGATTTCGACGACCTGCTCGTCAAGCCCGTTGAACTGTTCACTTCCCACGCGGATGTGCTCGCGGCCTTTCGCGAGCGATTCGCGTTCATTCTCGTTGATGAGTACCAGGACACGAATCGGGCCCAGTACCGATTTCTGGAGCTTCTGGCCCGGGAGCATGGGAACTTGGGTGTGGTCGGGGATGACGATCAATCTATTTACGGTTGGAGAGGCGCCGACATCCGCAATATCCTCGGGTTCGAGACAGACTTCCCGAACACGCGCACGATCCGACTCGAGCGGAACTACCGTTCGACCAAAGTGATTCTGCGCGCGGCGAACTCCGTCATAGCGGAGAACAAGCATCGAAAAGGGAAGACGCTCTACACCGAGAACGACGTCGGGCCGATGGTGACGCTCGCTCACACGGCGGACGAGGTCGATGAAGCGGAATGGATCCAGGAGGAGATCGCTAAGCAACTCGACGGATCATCGCACACATCTCTCAAGGATTATGTCGTTCTCTACCGAACGAATGCGCAGAGCCGGGCGTTCGAGGAGGCGTTTCGCAGAGCGGATACACCCTATCGAATCATCGGCGGCGTGCGATTCTACGAGCGGCGCGAGATCAAGGATGTGATAGCGTACCTGAAGCTGATCTCGAATCCAAAGGACGCGAGCGCGTTGCTGCGCATCGTGAACTACCCGCGGCGGGGAATTGGCGACGCGAGTCTCACCGCGCTTCTGGAAGGTGCCAACGCGGCCGGCTCCTCGCTCCTGGAGGCGGCTCGCCGCGCTAGCTCATTCGACCGCATCCCTTCATCTGGCGCGGCCGCGCTCGAGAAGTTCGCCATGATGATCGACCGCTACCGCGGGCTGAAGCCACACTTACGCGTCCATGAGCTGCTCGCTCAACTGATCGGCGAGCTGAAGTTGGTCGAGATGCTGCGCGCCGAAGGCCACGATGGAATGGATCGCGCCCAGAACGTGGAGGAGCTGATGGCCGCCGCGTCGGAGTTCGGCGCGGAGCCGGCGGTCGAGGAAGAGGATCTGCTTGAAGTCGAAGACGTGACCGAGCTCGACCTCTTTCTTCAGAAGATCTCGCTCATCGCGGATGTCGACAATCTCGATCCCGAGGCGGACGCCGTCACACTCATGACGCTGCACAACGCCAAGGGACTCGAGTTTCCGGTCGTGTTCATATCTGGCCTCGAGGAAGGGCTATTCCCGCTCTCGCGCTCGCACGATAGTCTCGAGGAGCTCGAAGAAGAGAGGCGTCTCTTCTACGTGGGTATCACGAGAGCGAAAGAGAAGCTATACCTCAGCCACGCCAAGACTCGCCGTCGCGGCGGCGACTGGATGGTCTCGAGCCCGTCGGCATTCTTGCTACCGCTACCGAGCGAGCTGATCGTCGAGCATGAGACGCCACGTTTCGCCGAGCGGGAGATGCCCCGGAGGCGCAGACGCGAGTGGATGGACTGGCCCGGGCGGCGCCAACGCGACAGCCTGCCGGGCGAGCTCACCTACGATTTCTCGGATTCGCAGGATACGCCGACCCTGCCTCCGCTCGTCGAAGGCGCTCGGGTACGGCATCCTCGATTCGGCATCGGGACGGTCACGGAACTGGACGGCGATGGCTGGGATGTGAAGGCGGTGGTCGACTTCGAGTCCGTGGGACGTAAGAAGCTGGTCGTCAGGTACGCCAACCTGGATCTGGCTTAAGGGCCGAGGGCAGCCGCACGGATCGCTGAGGGGAACTTGTCAAGGAGGTTCACAGGATGGCCGTCGATCGCGACGATTTGCTAAAGGTCAAGGAACTGGCCGAGTTGGAGCTCAGTGACGCCGAAGTGGACGCGCTCACGCGAGACTGCCGTCTGATCCTCCAGGACTTTGACTCAATAATGGAGCTCGACATCTCCACGGTCGAGCCCGCCGACGCCCTCGAACACGCCGCGCCGCTGCGCGAGGACGCAGAGAATTGCGACCCGCTCGAACTCCCGCCAGCGGAGATGGCGCCAGAGTGGCGGGACGGCTTTTATGTACTGCCGAGGCTGGCGGCGCTTGACGACGCAGCGGGCCCCGCGGAGGAGTAGGGGCGGGGGCGGGGGCGGGGGCGGGAGCCTCTCGAGAGCGCCATGTCGGACGTGAAGCCGATATCGGTCAAGCAGCTGGGCGCTGAGCTGAGAGCCCGCCGGCTGTCGGTCGTCGAGCTGCTGCGCCAGACCCGTGAGGCCATTGCGCAGAGCGATGCCGAAGACCCACCGCTCAACGCATTTCTATCGATAGCCGGCGACGAGCTGTCCGAGGAAGCGGAGGCGCTGGAT
Source organism: Candidatus Indicimonas acetifermentans (assembly GCA_947581815.1). GTDB lineage: Bacteria > Gemmatimonadota > Gemmatimonadetes > Palauibacterales > KS3-K002 > Indicimonas > Indicimonas acetifermentans. The sequence goes on from CANPVX010000007.1 coordinate 15,550, forward strand.
CGAGCGCTTCAGGCGGGGGAGGATCTCGGTCCGCTCACCGGCATTCCGGTGGCGCTCAAGGACAATATCTGCGCTCGTGGTCTGCCTACGACCTGCGCATCGCGAATCCTCGAGAACTACGTGACGGCGTTCGAGGCGACGGTGACGCGCAAACTGCGCGCTGCCGGCGCGCTCATCGTCGGCAAGACCAACCTCGACGAATTCGCGATGGGTTCGTCCACGGAGAACAGCGCGTTCGGGCCCACGCGCAACCCGCGCGATCGCGAGCGGGTGCCGGGCGGGAGCTCGGGAGGATCGGCGGCCGCGGTCGCGGCGGGGCTGGTGCCTGTGGCGCTGGGCTCGGACACAGGCGGCTCGGTTCGACAGCCTGCCGCATTCTGCGGGGTCGTCGGCCTCAAACCCAGCTACGGGCGGGTCAGCCGCTACGGGTTGGTGGCTTTCGCCTCGAGCCTTGACCAGATCGGGCCGCTGACGCTGACGGTGGAAGACGCTGCCACTGTACTGGCCGTCATCGCGGGACACGATGACTTCGATGGCACATCGGCCGATGTACCGGTACCCGATTTCGCCGACTCCTTGGCCGCGGGGGCGGAGGGCCTCGTAGTGGGGCTTCCACGCGAGTATCTGCGCCACGACATGGAGGGTGGCATCGCTGCGTTGTGTGTGGCGACCGCGGAGCGTCTCGAGTCCCTTGGTGCCGAGATCCGCGAGGTATCCCTGCCGCACACGGAGTACGCGATTCCCAGCTACTATCTCGTGGCTAACGCAGAGGCTTCGAGCAACCTGGCGCGCTACGACGGCGTGCGCTTCGGGCTGCGCGCGTCTGAAGCACAGAGCGCGACCCAGGTGTATCGCCTCACGCGAGGTTCCGGGTTCGGAGCCGAAGTGAAGCGCAGGATCATATTGGGCACGTATGGCCTCTCGTCTGGATACTATGATGCCTACTACGGTCGAGGGCAGCGCGTGCGTCGCCTTATCAGCAAAGACTTCGAGGATGTGTTCGCCACGGGCGTCGACGTTCTGTTCACACCGACCTCACCGACGGCTGCCTTTCGAATCGGCGAACTGATCGAACACCCTCTCGACATGTACCTCTCGGATGTATTCACCGCTACGGCGAACTTGGCGGGAGTACCGGCTATTTCGATTCCAATCGGTGAGGTCGATGGACTACCGGTGGGTGGCCAGTTCATCGCGAATCATCTCGATGAGCCTATGCTCTTGCGCGCGGCGCGAGCTCTGGAGCTTTCGCTCGAAGAGTCTCCGCTCGACGCGGAGGCCCCTTCTTAAATGTCGGCATCGTCGTCGACCGCTTCAAGCTTCGAGACCATCATCGGCCTCGAAGTCCACGCTCAGCTGAAGACCGGGAGCAAGATGTTCTGCGGCTGCCGGGTGGAGTTTGGGGCCCCACCGAATACCTTAGTCTGTCCCGTCTGCCTAGGCCTCCCCGGCGCACTGCCTGTCACCAACTCGAATGCGATCGCGCTCGCTCTTCGGGCCGCTCTGGCGCTCGGCTGCGCCGTGCATACTCGATCGGTATTCGCTCGGAAGAACTATTTTTACCACGACCTGCCCAAAGGCTTCCAGATCACTCAGTACGACCAGCCCCTAGCCACCGATGGGTCGCTGGCGCTGGTCTCCGAGGTCGGAGGAGAGGCCGTCTCCGTCCGGATCCGGCGGCTGCACTTGGAAGAGGACGCTGGGAAGTCGCTGCACGATCGTTTTCCGGGACTGACGGCAGTGGATCTCAATCGAGCGGGCATACCCTTGATCGAGATAGTCAGCGAACCCGATCTGCGCTCGCCGGCGCTGGCGCGAGCCTACGTGACCCGGCTCAAGCAGACGCTCGAGTACCTGGAAGTAAGCGACGGTAACATGGAGGAAGGGAGCTTGCGGGTGGATGCCAACGTCTCGGTCCGGCCTCGCGGGAGTCGCGATCTCGGGACCAAGAGCGAGGTCAAGAACATGAACTCGTTCAGCCAGCTCGAAAAAGCGCTGACCTACGTCGCGGCCCAGCACGTCAAGCTCACCGAGGCGGGGTCTGTCGTGGAGCACCAGACCATGTTGTGGGACCCCGCGCGTGGAGAAGCCCGGCCGATGCGCGAGAAGGAGGACATCCACGATTACCGTTACTTCCCAGAGCCAGATCTGCCGACGCTAGTCGTGTCCGAGGCCGAAATAGAGCGGACTCGACGCGGGCTGCCCGAGTTACCCTGGCAAAAGGAAGAGCGGTTCGTGCACGAATACGGCTTGCCGGGCTACGACGCTGAGGTCCTCAGCGCGACCCGCCCACTGGCTGACTTCTTCGAGGCGGTAGCTGGCGCAGCGGCTGATCCGAAGACCGTCTCCAACTGGGTGATGGGCGAAGTGATGGCGGCTTGCAACGAGGGTGGAGTGGGGATCGCCGAGCTCGGACTCGAGCCCGGAGCCCTGGCGGAGCTGATCGGCCTCGTAGGCTCAGGCACTCTCTCGAACAATCTGGGGAAGCAAGTCTTGAGAAAGATGATCGAGACGGGCAAAGCCCCCGAGCAGATCATCGACGAGGATGACCTGAGCAAAGTCTCGGATGTGGGCCAGATCGAAGCGTGGGTAGCCGCGGTGATCGAGGATAATCCCAAAGAGGTGGAGCGCTACCGGCGAGGCGAGGAGAAGCTGCTTTCGTTCTTCATCGGGCAGGTAATGCAGAAGTCCAAAGGAAGAGCGGACCCGGCTCGGCTACGGGAAGTGCTGCTGGGTGCGATTAACCGGGATTGGGGAGGTTAGCTGACTGGGGCGACCCCGTCAGGCTCCCGATTTCTCGACCTCCTGTTCGTGCTCGAGCGGCTTCGCGATCAAGTGCACGAGGTCGATCCATAATCCTTCGGCGCTCAACCGCTTGTCCCACCACCCGAGTGCCTCAGGCATTACGAACCGCTCGCCAGCGAGCTCTTCCAGCTCGGTCTGGTGACGCGTTTTCCGCCGGCCGATCTCCCGCGTGAGCTTCTTCGCCTCGGACAGCGCCTGCTCGCCCGTAGGATCCAGCTGAGCTGGCACGGAGCCGCCCCGAGCGTCCAGATAATCCATCGCGAAGTCAAACGTGATGCGGAGCCAGGCGTTTACCTGCCGGTCGTTGATGTCCCAGCGGGAATTGTCGAGCACGCGGTCGAAAAAGGCTTGCCAGGCATCATGGTTGGCCAGATTTATGATGCCCTTGAAGATCCGGCGGTTCGTTTGGAAGCTGAACACCGCGCGATCCAGCACTCGATCCATTAGCTCGTCGTTGTGGCTCTGATCGAAGTCGGTGATCAGGTGCCGCGCCGCCTCCATGTAGGACTGGCCGAGGTGGACGTCCATGCGGTGCTCCCAGTAGGAGTGACCGATGGCCTGTGTGTTGGCGGACGTGAGGAGCCGGCGGGGCAGAAAGATGTTGTGCGCGATCGTGTCGCCCGCGAGGTGCACTAAGTATCCCAGAGCGCAAGCGCGAGTGCGGTCCGTTTCCGCCGCTTCGTACAGCTCCTCTCCCACATGCCAGTGGTGACAGTTGCGGCCCACCGGCGCGTACTTCTTGCCGAAAGTGATGTCCGCGGCGATGCAGCCATAAAGAAAGTCGTGCGGCCAAGCTCGCAGCAGAGAAGCCACTGCGGCGGGTAGGAGGCTGAGGGCGGCGAGGATCTCCGTTCCCACCAGGATGTGCATTCCAGGACCCCAGGCCCAGGCGGGCTCCGCTACAAGCAGCACGGCCAGCGTGGCGAGTCCTAGTGTTATCAGTAGACGCATGTGCGAGGCGAATTAGCCGACGTACTTCGAGTTCTTTTCCAGTGCGGGATGCGCTGGATACGCGGGGAAATATGGCGTATTCTCTGGGTGTTTGCCAAGGTTGGAATCCCGCCTGTCACGCCTATCCCGTCAGGTGGGGGCAAGTAGGGGGCAAGTCAAACCACCGAACCGGTGGCGTCGGGAAGATGGGCCGAGCCCGCCGCTGCCCCGTCTTGGAAGGAGGATACACCTTATGGATGTTCGGGCAATTTTTCTGCTTCAGTTGATCCTGAGCCTTGTTGTGTGGGGCCTGATTGCAAAGTGGTTGTTGGCTCCCTGGTTAGAGAGAAAGTCGGTAAACGAGGCTCTTTTCTTTCTAACCCTGCCGCATGCATTTCGCTACATGGGGATGGTTTTCCTTGTCCCCGGAGTCGTCGCGCGGCCGCTGCCAAGCGCTTTCGCAACTGCTGCCGCCTACGGAGACTTGGTGACCGGTTTGCTGGCGTTGCTGGCGCTCTTCGCTCTGCGGACAGGCGGGGCCTGGGCGTTGGCGCTGGTCTGGCTTTTCAACATTGTCGGCACGTTTGACCTTCTGAATGCACTGCGCCATACGAATGTCGTATCGGACTTCGGAGCGGTTTGGTACATTCCGACATTGTTTGTGCCGCTACTCCTGGTGACCCACTTGATGATTTTTGCCCGGCTGCTCAGAAGGGCAACGACGAGCAACACATAAGTCCCGGGCGGCGGAGAATTTGCAATGAGGATTCGGTGTCGCAGATACGTTGCTTGTTCAGCATCCGGACACGGCAGCGTGTATCCTTACCTTACCTTAATACTCGCGCTGTAGGGCTTTGCGGGCTTTCTTGACCTGCTTGCGTGCCATGTCCACCAACTCTTCACGAGCGGCTTCGATGTTCGCCGCCAGCTCTTCTCGAAACTCGGCCGTCAGCTCTGTCCCAAGGCGTCGACCCTCTCTCAGCGCGCTGCTCCCGGCTTCCCGAGCTCTGTGGTAGCCCCTGACCAGTCGCGGCTGCGGCGGGCTCTTCAGCCGCTTCGGGATCCAAGTGACCGCCAGTCCGACGCCGACGAGTGCGCCGATCGTGAATGCTAACAGCAATCCAGCCGGCAGGAGCGCAGGCGCGCTATCCGAGGGGGCTGGGCTTTCTCGCGGCGCTTTCTCTGCGTTTGCGGGACGGTCAGTCATCGTCTTCATCGTCTCCCTCTTCTGACTTACTTCTACGGCGGCTGCTGAGGACCCGTACCCCCGTGCGCAAACCCCTCAGAGCAGACGATGCCGTTAACAAGGTGTCCTCAACCTCACCCTTGGTCAAATCGATCACGGCTCCCAACTCGCGGACCCGATCCTCAGCCGCTTCGATCGCCTCGTTCAGCCGATCGTTCGCGCGCGCCACGGTCTCTCCGACCCGCTCCACCTCTTTGCGGACCGACATCACCAGGAAGTTGAGGTTCTCGCCGATGGCTCGGGCCCGATCGAAAACGGGCCGTGCGTCCTCGGATACTCTACCGAGAGCGCGCTCGATGCTGCGGAGGGTCTTCACGGTTCGCCGCCAGACGAGCGCGAGCATGACCATGCCTATCCCCAGGACAAGTACGGAGAGAGCCGAAACGATTTCGATTATGATGGGAAACGTATCGCCCATTTTGCAGCACCTATCCCTTACCTGTCTCTCGCAGCCCCGGCGTGTAGCGCCCCCATGTTTAACTCACCCGCGCGCTGAAGGATCCCTCGAACCAAAAAGGGTCCCATCAGATCCGTGATCCCGACGGCGATCACGACGGTCGCCAAGAATGTATTGACGGCCGCCGCTGGCTCGGCCGCTTGTGGATCATAAATCATGACAAAAGAAATTGCCATTGCGAGGGTGATCCCGCCCTGCGGGACCAGGGCGAGCCCGAAGCTGGCCGGGATACGGAAACTGCTCGGCTTCAGTCCGAAGGCGACCAAACCGCCCAGCCATTTGGCCAGCAGCCTGGCGGCGACGTAGGCCGCAACCAACGGCACGATCCACCAAGAGGAGAACTGTAGCAGCGCGCCGGCCAGCACGAGCGTCATGATGTAGATCGGCTTTTCCCACTCCGAAAGCGCTGTGTAAACGCGCCGCCGCAGCGGTGATAGGTTTCCGATCACGATGCCGGCGATCATGCAGACGAAGAGCGGCGACAGCGATAGATAGAAGGCGGTGCCCGATGCGAACAACACCAGACCGAAGAGGAAGAGGACGAACTCTTGGGCGGGCGCCCGGACTCGCGTGAGTGAGAGGAATAGCACGCCGAAAAAGCACCCGAGGAGCACGGATATGGCGAACCACTCCAAGAAGCTGAAGGCGGCGCCTTGCGTGAGCCGACCCGAGTAGAACGCGGCGTGGATCATACCCAGCGCCACGATGCCGACGGCGGCGTCGAGGCTTCCGACGTAAAAAAGAAAGCTGCTGACTTGGCCACGCGCCATGTATGTATTCGAGACGAGCGCCACGGCGGTCGGTGTGGACACGCACGCCGTCGCTGCTGCTGCGAGAACGATCGCGTCGGCACTGAACGAGAACCAGCTCGAGATTACGAAGCGACCCAGGAAGTAAACCGCGGCGAAGGCGACAGCTGCTTGCAGCCAGGCCAGCAGCAGATAAGCTCCGGGAAATCGCTTGAGGTGGTCGCGATCGAGCTGCAGGCCGAACAGAACGCCGATCCAGCCCAGTCCGAGCGCCAGCAGCGGTGTGATGACATCGACGGTCTCGCGTGACAGGATGTGGGTGGCGTGGGGTCCCAACAAGAAGCCGAGGAGCACGAAGGGCGCGCCAATGGCGATGACGATCTGCGGTCCGAGCGGGACGCGGTGGCGCGCGAACGTGACCTGGGCGCCGATGAGCGCGACCAGGAGAAGAAGTAGAACGAGTAGCAGCGGGCTCAAAGCTCGCTCTGCTCCCCGAGTTCGGCCGCGACGCCATCCGCTCTGGATACGGGAAGCGTGAAAACGATGCCGGTGCCGGGCTCCTCCAGGCTGCCGCAGATTTCCTGAATCACGGCGATGGCGGCCTCGACCTTTTCGTCGTCGTCCACGACGCTGAAGATCGTCTGGTTCTGCGGTCGCGATCGAGAGATCAGAGTCTGGATTCCCGCGAAGACCGGAATGTCGTGGGTGAGCACCCGGGCCATCCCCTCGCTGTTGATGATCGTAGCCCCGGTGATGCCTAACTCGAGGAACCCCGACAGGATGTCATCGATCTTCTCACGCTGGTTGATGACGGCCACGAGCAGCTGCATAGACTTGGCGAGCTCCGATCGGCGAACTAAGGATGCTGTCGGTCGAGCTCGCGGATTCGCTCGATCACTTCTTGGGAGCTGCTCGCGGCCAGGAGCTCGTCGCGGTGAGAGGCCTGGCGCATCAGACGTGCTATGCGAGCCAGCAGTTTGATGTGCGTCCCGCTCCGGTCGGGCGGCGAAAGAAGCAGGAACAAGATATGAACGGGTTGCTCGTCAGCCGAATGGAAGTCGACGCCATCGGGCGACAGGGCAAGGGCGATCACCGGGGCGTCGAGATCCTGGCAACCGGCGTGCGGGATTGCTACGCCATGCCCGATGGCGGTGGAGTGAACCCTCTCGCGTTCAAGCAACGCCTGAAGAAGCTGTTCTTCGTCGCGCACCAGTTCGTTCTCGAGCAGCGGCTTCAACAGATGCTGCAACGCATCGTCGATGCTCCCACCCTCGAGGTCGAGGATGATCAGCTCGGGCTTCAAGTACTCGTAAAGCTTCATCGGACCTTGCCTATTTCCACTACTAGAAGGGCTTGCCATTGCACATAGGCGCTCGGGCGATGAGATGTCAAGCTGGCCATGGCTCTGCCGGCCGATCCGCGTTCGTCGTTGACGTCCGCGCGCACGGCGGCCTAAGTTGCGCGCGATGACTAGCTTCGTAGTTGACGGAGGTCGGAGCCTGCAAGGGCACATCAAGCCCGCAGGCAATAAGAACGCCGCGCTGCCCATGGTGGCGGCGGCCCTGCTTACCGATGAGCCCGTTCGCCTCAAGAACGTCCCGGATATTAGAGATGTCCACACGCTGACCGAGCTGCTGGGTGCTCTCGGCGTGAGCGCGGAGTGGACCGGCGAGGGAGAGGTAACGATACACGCGAAGGACCTGCGCTCCGCGGCGATCGACCCGGCGCTAACCGCGAGCATCCGAGCTTCGATACTGTTGGCCGGCCCGATGCTCGCGCGCTCCTCCGAGCTGAAGCTGCCCCCGCCAGGCGGCGACGTGATCGGCCGCCGCCGCCTCGACACACATTTCGATGCACTGCGCGTGCTCGGCGCCGAGGTGGAAGTGGGCGATGAGTTCGTGCTGCGCGGTAAGTTGCATGGCGCGGAGATCTTCCTGGACGAGCCCAGCGTCACGGCAACCGAGAACGTGATCATGGCCGCGACGCTGGCCGAAGGCACTACTGTGGTGCGGAACGCGGCGGCGGAGCCCCACGTCCGGGATCTCTGCAACATGCTCGTCGGCATGGGCGCTCGCATTTCGGGAATCGGTGGCAACGTGATCGAGATCGAGGGCGTCGACAGCTTGAGTGGAACCACCGCCGAGGTGGGACCCGATTATATCGAGGTCGGCTCGTTCATCGGCTTGGCTGCCGTCACGCGAAGCGAGTTGACGATTGGCGATGTCGAGCCGAACGACCTCACGAGCATGCGGATCATGTTCGAACGGCTCGGCGTGACTTGTGAGCTTCAGGGACGCACTCTACGAGTCCCGGCCGATCAATCGCTGGAAATCCGGATGGACCTGGGGCAACAGATTCCCAAGATCGATGACGGGCCTTGGCCGCAGTTCCCGGCCGACCTCGTCGCCATCGCCCTCGTCGTCGCCACCCAATGCCGTGGGACGATCTTGATCCACGAAAAGATGTTCGAATCCCGCATGTTCTTCTCCGACAAGCTCACGGCCATGGGGGCCCGCATCGTGCTTTGCGACCCCCACCGGGCCGTCGTCGTTGGCCCCGCACCGCTCACCGGCTCCGTGGTAGAGAGCCCCGACATCCGTGCCGGTATGGCGATACTGATCGCCGCCCTTGGGGCGCATGGGCGTAGCGAGATCCACAACATCGGCCAGATCGAGCGAGGCTACGAGAGGATCGACGAACGGCTGCGGGCACTCGGCGCCGAGATCCAGCGCGTCGAATGAGTGACCGGGTGGCCGAAGTCGAAGCGCAAATCGACGGCCTGCCCTTCTTCCGCCAACCCGACTGGTCCTCTCGCTATCCCGGGCTGATTCAGGGCGTATCTCGACGAGAGAGGGAGCTTGGTTTCAAAGCGCCGCCTGGAGTTGACGAAGGCGCGGCCCCCGCGGCCCCCGCGGCCCCCGCAGCCCCCGTGGCCCAGCCTGCCTGGGAGCGCTTGCGGCGTGCCACCGGCTTCCGGCGCCTGGTCCGCTGTCGCCAGGTCCATGGGTCCAAGGTGATAGGCTGTAGCGACGAAGCTGAGCCAGGCGTCGATTTCTTGGGTGAGGCGGATGCTCTGGTGACGGACCGGCCCGATACGCTGCTCACAGTGACGGTCGCCGATTGCGTCCCGGTCTTTCTCCTCGACCCGGATACCCGGGTGTTGGGCCTCGCCCACGCCGGCTGGCGAGGGATAGCCGCTGGGGTGATCGGCTCGGCAATCGGCAGGATGGAATCGCTTGGCGCGGAAGCCGCGCGGCTGGTCGTGCATCTGGGGCCGGCCGTGTGCGGCGACTGCTACGAGGTCGGGCCCGAGGTGCCCGCCGCGCTCGGGATCGAGGGAGACCCGCGCTTCGTCGATCTGCGGCATAGCGCCGCGGAACGATTGCTGGAGGCGGGGGTCGATGCGGAGGCGCTCACGATCTCCGAAAACTGCACGCTGTGCGATACCACGTCCTTCTTTTCTCATCGGGGCGGGGACCGGACCGAGCGCATGTGTGCTTTCCTCGGTGGGGCTTGCGGTTGATTTTCGGCTAGCCCTCCACTATATTCGGCCTACCGTCGGGTGTTTTGAGAGGCAGGGCCCCTCGGGGGGCCTTTTTTTGAAGTGGGGATGCAACTTAACCCCGCTTTTTTGTTTCTGGAAGTTCCCGGAAACAAGTGCTTACGACGTGCGTAGCCGGGTGTGCATGAAGCGGCTGAAGGACGAACTGGAACCGCTGATCGAGCGTGTGCTCGATCGACTTGGCTTGGAGTTGATCGACCTGGAACAGGCGGGGCACGAGGCTCGCCCGATCATCAGGGCGCTTGTCGACCGCATCGATTCAGAACCGGGTCGGGGTGTGACGGTGGATGAATGCGCGCGCGCGAGCAGGGAGCTAGAAGCCGAGCTGGATGAGGCGGCCGATCTTCCGGCCACCTACATACTGGAAGTTTCGTCACCCGGTGTCGAGCGGCCGCTGAAGAAGCGCTCTGACTTCGAGCGCTACGTGGGGCACGAGATCTCGGTTCGAGGGTTCCAGTCGCTCAGGTTGGGAACGAAGCGTCTCGAAGGGATGTTGCTGGGCATCGAGGGTCAGACCGAATCGGAGCAAGTACGGATTCGGCTGGCGGATAATAGCGAGGTGGAGATTCCCCGCTCGAATATCGCGAAGGCGCAGCTGATTTTCCGCTGGGATGATTTCAAGTTCAAGAAGCGCCGGCGCAACAAGAACTAGGGGCTCGCAGAAGTCTGGAGCAGCCGGGTGATCGGCTAGCAGACGGCTGGAGCAGCGAAGAGGAACGGAGTAAGAGGTTATGAGCGACGGGGTACAGGTTCTCGAGGCATTCCGGGTAATGACGGCGCATAAGTCGTTATCACGGGACGATTTACATGACCTGATCCGTGATGGCCTGCTGGCGGCCCTGTCGAAGCGCTTTGGAGCCAACGTGCAGGCCGAGATTACGATCGACGAAGAAAAAGGCGAGATCGGCATCGTCGTCCTCAAGGAGGCTGTTGAGAAGGTCGAGGATCCATCGCGAGAGGTGAGCATCGAAGAGGCCCGCTGGGACGACCCTGACTTCCAGGTCGGCGACCTGCTTGAAATTCCCATCGATTTCGCTGACTTCGGCCGGACGGCGGTGCTGGCGGCCAAGCAAAGAATCATCCAGCGCGTTCGAGAGGGCGAACGAGATCGAATACGCGAGGAATTCAGCGATCAGATCGGCGAGCTTTTGTCCGGTGAGGTTCAGGCGATCGAGCGCGGCAAGCTCGTCGTCATGCTCAACAAGCTTCGCGAGGCCGAAGCGATCATCCCTTGGCGTGAGCAGAACCCGAGAGAGCGGTTCCGGCAAGGCGAGCCGATTAGGGCGGTGCTGAAGAAGCTGGAGGAAACGCCGAAGGGTCCACGACTGATACTGTCGCGGGCCGATCCAGGCTTCGTTGCTTCGCTCTTCAAGCTCGAGGTTCCCGAGGTCTATCAGGGGATCGTGAAGATAGTCGACATCGCTCGCGAAGCTGGGGGTCGGAGCAAGATCGCGGTCTCGTCGAACGACGACTCGATCGACCCGGTGGGTGCGTGCGTAGGTCTGAAAGGCTCCAGGGTCCAGGCGGTGGTTTCGGAGCTCAGCGGTGAGCGGATAGATATCGTGCCCTGGCATCCGGACCCCGAGATATACGCCAAGCGGGCGTTGGCGCCGGCGAAGGTGGCCAAGGTGATCTCGGACTCCGAGCGCAGATTGGTCACTGCCATCGTGGACGAAGACCAGCTGTCGCTGGCGATCGGTCGCAATGGGCAAAACGTGAGGCTCGCCTCCCAGCTAATCGGCTGGCAGATCGACCTCTATTCCAGCCGCGAGTGGATGGAGCGTGGAGCGGAGAGCGCGCTATTCGCTTCGGACGACGATTACGAGACGGCGGACTTCCCGCTGCAGGAGCTCGATATATCGCCGGCCGTGCTCGCCGCCTTGGAGGCCGCAGGTTACAAGACCTTCATGAGGATCATCAACCTCGAACGGAAGGACCTCCTGCGAATCAGCGGCATCGGTTCGGACGAAGCCGACGCTTTAATACGGCTGATCGAGGAGCTGACCATCGTCGAGGAGCAGAGCGAGCTTCCAACGGAGATGCCGGCGGATGCTGTCCCGGTGGCCTCGGGTGGGGCTCCAGATCAGCAAGGGGAGTCGCCTGAGGAAGTCGAGACCGAGGGGGAAGGCGGAGTCGAGAACGAAGAAACGCAAGAGGCCGAGGCCGAGTCCGGCGAAGCGGTCGAGCCCGTAGTCGCGGGTGGCGAGGAAGCCGCGGTCACCGCGGAAGCCAGTTCTGGGGAACCGGCCGCGGAGGCAGAGGGTGGCGGCGAGGTCCCTGCAATGCCCGAACCAGTCGGCGAGGGCGATACGGAGGCGATAGCCGGTGACGAGCGCGAGAGTTGATTCGCGGAGCGAGGAGCGCCTGCTCAGTGGCTTGGGGCTGGCCGCTCGAGCGGGGCGCGTCCGAGTCGGCATGGATGCTGTCGGTCAATCGATCAGGCGCGACGAAGCGAAAGCGATCGTAATAGCCGGCGATGCACCGGAGCCCGTTCGCAAGAGAGTCGAGCGGATCGTGGCGCAAAGCGGGCTCTCACATAGAGTGGTGCTCGATGGTGATCGACTTGGCCACGCGCTGGGGCGGCCGCGGGTGGTCGTCATCGCCGTGACCGATGCCGCGCTGGGCCGCCACGTGCTGGAGTTGGCGGAAGATGTTGGAAGCTAGCGGATAGGGGGGTCAACCGTTGGCGAAATTGCGGGTTTACGAGTTGGCCAGGGAGTTCGAGGTCAAGACGGAGGAGCTGATTCAGCTGCTCCGCGAGATGGAACTCCCTGTCCGCAGTCATATGTCGTCCCTGGACGATGGCCAGGTGGCGCGAATACGTACGCGCCTCGAGCGGGACAAACGGCGGCCGGACAGCGCCAGCAAGGATGAGGCAGGCGGGCGTCGCCGGCGCCGTCGCCGGGTCGTGGAGACACCCATTGAACCGACCCTGCCCGTCGGCGAACCTGACGAAGCTGCAGAGATCGTCGAAGAGCCGCCGGCGGAGTTGGTTGCCAGCGCCCGAGTCGACTCACCCGCCGATTGGCGGGCGACGGCGATCGAGGAAAAGGCCGCTAAGCTATTCAAGGACCTGCCGTCGGAGCCCCCGGTCGAAGTCGAAGGCAAAGGCGATATGGAGGCGCCGGCGCCTCCGATTGACCCCTTCGCCGAGACTCCTGTGACGTTGGAGCCCACGAGCGTCGAAACGGAGCCGCTGAAGCCCGTCATCCGTAAGGACGAGATCGCGGCGCGTACAAAAGAGGCGCCGCCCGCCGCGTCGGCCGAACAGCCCCAGGCAGGAACCGTCAGGATTCAGGCCGAGGGGTACACGTTGGACGGGCACCGGCGGCGCCGCGGCCGGAAGAAGAAACGGACGCGCGTCGATCAAGATGCGGTCCAGGAGAACATCAAGAAGACCCTCGCCAAGATGGACAGCGGCAGCGGCACGACGAAGCGCCGGCGGCGCGCGTCGGCCGAGGATCGTGAGTTGGCGGAGGCCGAGGTTCAGCGGCTGGCTGAGGAGGAACGTTTAACGGTTAGAGTGGCGGAATTCCTGACGGTGGCCGAATTGGCCAACCTCATGCAGGTGCCCGCAGGCGAGATCATCACGTCGGCGTTCAAGAACCTCGGGTTGATGGTGACGATAAACCAGCGGCTGGACTTCGACCAAATCGAGTTGATCACGGAGGAGTTCGGGTTCAACACGGCCCGGGAGGAGGAATACGGCGCCGAACTGGTCGGAGAGGTCGAGCCGATCGATCCGTCTCAGTTGGTGCCGCGGCCCCCCGTGGTCACGGTCATGGGCCACGTGGACCACGGCAAGACTTCGCTGCTCGACCAGATCCGCAAGACGAACGTCATCGCGGGCGAAGCCGGCGGAATCACGCAGCACATAGGCGCGTATCACGTCGTGGTGAACGGCGGTCGGAGCATCAGCTTCCTCGATACGCCGGGTCACGCGGCGTTCACAGCCATGCGCGCGCGCGGCGCGGACCTGACCGACATCGTCATTCTAGTGGTCGCCGCTGACGATGGCGTGATGCCTCAGACGGAAGAGGCGATAAGCCACGCCAAGAACGCGGGCAAACCAATCGTCGTCGCCGTCAACAAGATCGATCTCCCTGCGGCCAATCCAACGAAGGTGAAGCAGGAGCTTCTCGAGCACGAGGTCGTAGTCGAGGAATTCGGCGGCGAAGTTCTGTCGTCCGAGATATCAGCGAAGTCGGGTGAGGGTATGGACGACTTGCTCGAAAAAGTTCTGTTGCAGGCCGAGCTGCTGGAGCTGAGGGCGGATCCTAACCAGCCGGCTCGGGGCACGGTCGTCGAGGCCGAGCTCGACAAAGGGAAGGGGGCGGTGGCGACGGTGCTCATCACTGACGGAACACTTCGGGTCGGCGACGGCTTCGTCGCGGGAGTCTACTCAGGTCGAGTCCGGGCGTTGCTCGACGAGCGCGGCAACACGGTGACGTCCGCGGGACCGGGTACACCCGTTCGGGTCCTCGGCTTCGAGGGAGTTGCGCAGGCGGGCGAGAGCATGATCGTTCTCGACTACGAGCGCGCCCGCGAGATAACCGCTAAGCGGCAGCAGATCGAGCGCGAGAGGGATATCCGGCGCAAGAGTAAGGCAGTCCGGCTCGAGGATGTCTTCGAGCAAGTGCAGGCAGGCGCAAGTGCCCAGCTTAACCTGATCATGAAGGGCGATACCGACGGTTCAGTCCAAGCGCTCTCCGACGAGCTCGAGCGGCTTTCCACCGACGAAGTCGAAGTCAAAGTGATTCACCGCGGGGTTGGAGCCGTTAACGGGAGCGACGTGCTCTTGGCCCAGGCGACAGGGGCGATCATCATCGGATTCCACGTGCGACCGGAGCCCAAGGCACGAGCGCTCGCGGAGCGGGAAGGCGTCGACATCCGAACTTACCGTGTGATCTACGAAGCCGCTGAAGAAGTCCGGTCGGCGCTAGAGGGTCTGCTGGCTCCCGAAGAGAGAGAGGTCATTCTCGGCGCGGCAGACATCAGGGAGCTGTTCAAGGTGCCCAAGGTCGGGACGGTGGCTGGGTGCTACGTTACGGAGGGCGTCATCGGGAGAAATGCTCGGATCCGCGTGCTTCGCGAGCACGTCGTAGTGTACGAAGGAAAGCTGGCGAGCCTCAGGCGCTTCAAGGACGACGTCAAGGAAGTAAAGTCCGGCTTCGAGTGCGGTATGGCGGTCGAGAACTACAACGATGTGAAGGTTGGCGATGTCCTCGAGTCGTTCAAAGTCGAGCTCGTAGCTCGAACGCTCGGCGAACCGGTGACGGCGCCCGCTGGGGCCGCCGGCGACCGAGGAGAATCCAGCGAGGATACCTAATCGGCTCCGCGTTCGCAGGCCGTTCCGATCTTGAACAGTTGCGTCTGTCTTAACCGCGAAGTACTGAGAAGCGCATGGTCGTCGGGGTGATTTCTTGGGAGCTTCACCTCGAGGGCTGCAGCTCTCTCAAGCAGAAGCGAGCTATCCTCAGAAGCCTCAAGGACCGCCTGCGGGATCGCCACAAGGTATCGGTAGCGGAGACCGACCATCAAAATACCTGGCAGCGGGCCGAGCTGAGCGCCGCGATCGTGTCTTCGGATCGCCGCCAGGCTCAAGCGCTATTGGATCGCGTCGACGCCTTCGTGGCCTCCGACGCGGGCGTCCGCATCGTCGATAGCGCCGTCATCTTCTACTAAGGGTCGTGCTACGGACCGAATTGCCAGCTCCTATTGGCCTGTTTTCGGTCCTGGGCGCAGCTCCTGTCAATCGATCTCATGGGTAGACAGTATCCGCGCACGCAGAGAGTCAGGAAGCTTCTGAAAGAGGAGATCTCGCGCTTGATGCTGCGCGAAGTGAAAGACGTCCGCATCGAAGGCGTGATCGTAAGCGACGTCGAGGTCAGCGCCGACCTCAAACACGCCAGCGTCTACGTGCACGTCACGGCAGCCGAGAAAGACAAAAGCGACGTTCTGGATGGCCTGACCTCGGCCGCGGGCTTCATTCGATCCAGGCTCGGCCGAGAGCTCCGACTTTTTCGCATCCCCGAGCTCCGTTTCGTCATCGATCGCACGCAAGAGAAGGCCGCTCGAATCTCTCAACTGCTCCAGGAAATTCGTGAAGCAGGCAGCTCGGCCGACGAGGAAGAGAGTGAATGACTTGACTGGGCTGCTACTCATCGACAAGCCCGAGGGGCCAACATCGCACGATATGGTGAAGCTCGCCCGCAAGACGATGAGGCTCTCGCGCGTGGGCCACACCGGAACTCTCGACCCCTTCGCGAGCGGCTTGCTCGTCCTTTGCCTCGGTTGGGCCACTCGTCTCGCGGAGTACATCACCCCGCTACCTAAGATGTATCGCGGTGTCATCCGGCTGGGTGTAGGAACCGATACGGATGATTGCACAGGCACCGTGATCTCCGAGAATCACGAGTGGCGCCAGCTGCGCGAAGAGGTGGTGCGCGCCGCTTTGGAGTCCATGGTCGGCGAGATGCTGCAGCGACCGCCTGCCTATTCAGCCAAGAAGGTGGCCGGCCGGCGAGCCTATACCATCGCGCGGCGTGGCTCCACTCCCCAGCTTCACCACGAACGGGTCACGCTATATCGTGCGAGCGTGACCGAAGTAGCGCTTCCCGATGTGAGCTTCGAGATCGAGTGCTCGCGCGGAACATACATCCGCTCCGTGGCACGCGACTTCGGTGATAAGCTCGGTGTCGGCGCTCACCTGGCAAAGCTTCGGCGCCTGCGTGTCGGGGAATTCTCGGTGGACGCGGCGCTCCTCCTTTCGTCGGATGTGGATGAAGCCGACGCGCTGGCCCGACTCATCGAACCGGAGGCTGCGGTCGGACACCTCGAGCGCATCGATTTGGACACGGGCGCCTTCGACGCGTTCGGCCACGGCCGGCCGCTTCCTTATGAGGTAGGCGGCGGCGCAGGCCCGGTCGCTGTGTTTATCGACGGGAGGCTGGCCGCGATCGGCGAGGCCCGGGCGGGCAGTCTGTGGCCCAAGAAGGTCTTGGTCGGCGCGTGAGCGGCCATGCGGGGGATTCGGCCAGGCTTCCGCCTCGGGCGGAGGGTGCGGCCATCACCGTCGGCACCTTTGACGGTGTGCACAGGGGCCACTTCGCCGTCTTGCGGCGTCTCTGCGAGTCGGCGGCGGAGCACGGCTTGCTCAGCGTGCTCGTCACCTTCGATCCGCACCCTTTGAAGATCACCCAACCTGAAGCAGCGCCGCACTTGCTCACCACACCGAACGAGAAGAAGGAAATCCTCACGGTCTCCGGGCTCGACTATGCCGTCTTCCTCGCCTTCACGCGATCGCTGTCGCTCTATCTCCCTGAAGAGTTCGTGAAGGATGTTTTGATCGCGCGCTTCAAGCTGAGGCGGCTGGTGATCGGCTATGATCACGGGTTTGGGCGCGGGAGGAGCGGCGACGCGGAGACGGTGAGGGAGATCTGCACGAAGTACGGTGTGGACGTCGAAGTGGTCGGCCCTCAGCTGGCGGGCGAGGAGCCGATATCTTCGTCGCGTATCAGGACGGCGCTGGCCGCTGGAGATGTAGAGGCGGCGAGAGAAGGCCTCGGTCGTCCGTACTCTCTGGCCGGCGTTGTCGTCCACGGCGAAGGGCGGGGTCGCGACCTCGGTTTCGCTACCGCCAACCTCACCGTGGATGGCGGTGACAAGCTGCTCCCTAAGGAGGGGATTTACGCGGTCCACGCGTCAACGCGGGCGCACCAGGGGCAGGGACTGCTCCACCTGGGCCCGCGCCCGACCTTCCGGGGCTCGCCTCCCTCGATCGAGCTCCACTTGCTGGATTTCGACGGGGATCTGTACGGAGAGCCCGTGAGGGTCGAGTTCTTGACCCGGCTCAGGGATGTAAGGCCGTTCGCCTCTGCGGGGGAGCTGGTGGAGCAGATGAGGCGGGATCGGGACGCCGCGGTCGAGTTCTTCGGCAAACCTTGACCGCCTTTACAGGAGCTGGGGGTTGGCATAGGTTTCCCAGCTGTTTGGAAAAGCGGAAGATAGATATAGGAGAGTGGACGAGGTGGGCACGTCCGCCGAGAGACAGGTATGGTAATCACAGCTGAAGAGCGCGAGAGCATAATAACGAAGCATCAAAAGCATGCCAGTGACCGGGGTTCATCGCCGGTACAGGTGGCCATGCTCACCCGTCGCATCGCGGATCTTACCGAGCACCTGCGGGAGCACCCCAAGGATCATCACAGCCGAATGGGGCTTCTGAAGTGGGTGGGGAAGCGGCGGCGCTTGCTGCGCTACCTCAACCGAACTGACCCTGAGGCTTACCGGCGTCTAACAGCAGATTTGGGTCTGCGAGCCTAAGCAAGAAACCCCCGACGAGACTCAGTCGGGGGTCTTTCCTTGTGCGGCCTCTTTGTTTTTAATGAGCACATTGCAATAGGAAGATTATGGCAACACTAATCGAGCGGAAATTTGCTGGCCGGCAGCTGATCCTGGAATCGGGGCGGATGGCGCGTCAGGCGGACGGAGCCGTGATGGTGCAGTTTGGCGAGTCCGTCGTCCTCGTAACGGTAGTCGGCGAGGACAAACCGAAAGCGCTCCCCTTCTTCCCCTTGACCGTCGAGTACCGGGAGAAGAGCTACGCGGCGGGAAAGATACCGGGCGGGTTTTTCAAAAGGGAAGGCCGCCCGGGCGAAAAGGAGATTCTATCGGCGCGGCAGATCGACCGTTCCATCCGGCCGCTGTTCCCCGAAGGTTTCATGCACGAAGTGCAGGTCGTCGTGTCCATTCTGGCAGCCGACCAGGAGAACGACGCGGACATCTTGGGGTTGCTGGGAGCTTCCGCCGCCCTGAACATCTCTGGCGTCCCCTTCGCGGGGCCGATCGCCGCCGTTCGCGTGGGCCGGTTGGACGGAGAATGGGTTCTCAATCCTACCTTCCAGCAGCTGGAGTTCTCTGACGTCGATGTCGTCGTTGCCGGCTCCGAGACATCGATCGTGATGGTAGAAGGCGGAGCGCTGGAGATCCCTGAGGACGAGCTCCTTCAGGGGCTCGAGTTCGCTCACGACGGCATCCGCGAACTGATCGAGATCCAGAACGAGCTGATCGAAGCAGTCGCCAAACCAAAGATGGAATGGCAGCCGCCGGAGCTCGATGAGCGGATCGTGGCCCGGGTCCCCGAGCTCGCCGGTGAGCGCGTCGAAGAGTCGCTGAAGCTAGAGAGCAAGGAAGAGCGCAATCAAGCTTTGTCCGC
>CANPVX010000008.1 GCA_947581815.1 Candidatus Indicimonas acetifermentans
GAAGGTGACGAGAAGTGGTGTAGGGCTGCGCTGTAAGACGCGAATGAGTAATTTTCGACATGAGCGAGATACAGCAGCTGGCGTTGCTCGCCGTGTCCATCGTAGGGCTCGGGGGAGTCGGTATGCTCATCACTCGCTGGCTGGTCAATAGAGCCCCTGCAGTACCGCCCGATCTGCCTACCGACCCCGACGATCAGTAGCTTCCGGTTATGGCCCTGGCGCAAGGCAACGGCGTAGCGTCGGGCCAGCACGGTCCTACATCAATGCCCTAACGAAACGCGGCCCCGGTAGCTTGTGAACGAGACCGGCGAGCTCTAGCTCGAGGAGCGCCGCCGACACGACCTCGGGCGCCGCACCCAAGTTAGCGGTCAGGCCGTCGAGCTCAGACTCCCCGCGGCCGAGGGCGTCCCAGATGCGCCGCGCGAGCTCCGAGCTTTGAGGCTCTTGGATCTGCTCGAGAGAAGCGGCGAGGGCATCGCCGTCGAGTCCGGCAGCGATGGGTTGCGGGAGCGGCTCGCCGCTTCGCCGTCGCAGAGGCTCCAGGATATCGGCCACCGTAACTACGAGGCCCGCTCCGTCCTGAATCAGCCTGTTGGTGCCACGACTCGTAGGGTTGTGAATCGGTCCGGGAACCGCGAAGACCTCCTTCCCTTCCTCCAACGCGTATTGCGCGGTGATCAAGGTGCCGCTCCTCTGGGCAGCCTCTACCACGAGTATGGCGCGAGCCAGACCGGAGATGATCCGGTTGCGCTGTGGGAAGTGGTGCTTGCGGGGCGGCGCACCGGGAGGGAACTCGCTGACGAGGCAGCCTCGCTCGGCGATCCGGGCCGTCAGGTCCGCGTGCTCGGGCGGGTAAGCCACATCGAGGCCGCAACCCAGCACGGCGACCGTATCCCCTCCGACTTCGAGCGCCGTCTGGTGGGCGACCCCATCGATGCCCCGGGCGAGTCCGCTGACGATGACGTAGCCGGCCCGCACGAGACCGACGACGAAGGAAACGGCCGCATCCCGACCGTAGCTGGAGTAACTGCGGGTACCGATGACGGCTATGGCGGGTCGGTCGAGCAGGGCCTTGCGCCCCTTCACGAACAGCACGGTAGGCGGTTGTGGCAGGGCGCGTAGCGCGGCGGGATAATCGGGCTGGCGCATGTCCAGCACTTCGGCGCGGAGCTTCTCGAGAGTCTCGGCCGCTTCCTCCGCGCGGCGGTCGGCCTCGTCGCCCAGCCTCTCCTCCCGCGGGACGAATCCGCAAACCTCTTTCCAAGCCGCCGGCGGTGCGGCACACGCGGCCTGGGGCGATCCGAAGCGTTCCAGCATACGATGGAGGGGGATATCCTCGCGGGAGGATACGCAGCGAAGCTTGATGAGCGCCGGCCACTCGGATCGCGGCGCCGTCACGGCCGGGCGGCGTTCTTCTCGGAGGATGCGTTCATGCCGTTCTCGGCTTCCCTGGTCCGCTGAACGGTCTTCCACAACGCCTCGGCGAGCTCCTTCAAGCCGGTGCGCGCCACGCCGGAAACGATGTACGTGCCCTCCGAATCCGGCGCCTCTATCGCGGGGGGATCGATTCGCCCACCGTCCTCGCCGATTTCGAGCAGATCGGCCTTCGAGAAGACCACGAAGTAGGGCTTACCGATCAGCTCGTCGCTGTACTCGGCCAGCTCGCGCTTGAGGAGCTCGTATTCTGTCTGGGGATCGTCCGCATCTACGGGCACCAGGTAGGCGAGGGTTCTGGTCCTTTCGATGTGGCGGAGGAAGCGCAGCCCGAGCCCTTTGCCTTCGTGGGCGCCCTCGATGATCCCGGGGATGTCGGCCATCACGAGACTACGTTCGGCCGAGAGTTTAACGACGCCCAGGTGGGGCTCGAGCGTGGTGAAGGGGTAGTCGGCGATTTTCGGGTGCGCCGCGGAGAGCGCGGCGAGCAAGGTGCTCTTGCCGGCGTTGGGTTGACCGACGAGTCCCACATCGGCGATCAGCTTGAGCTCGAACTCGACGCGTCTTTCCTGTCCCGGCCGACCAGGCTCGTGTTCCCGCGGCGCCTGGTGCGTCGCGGAGGCGAAGGCTGCGTTGCCCCGGCCTCCCCGACCGCCGCGCGCGACGACGCAGCGGTCACCAGGTTCCAGCAGCTCGCCCACGACCTCCCCGCTATCGGCATCCTTCACCGTCGTACCCGGAGGCACCTTGAGCACCAGATCCTCCCCGGAGGCTCCCGTCTTGTTTTTTCCGCTTCCATGCAGGCCGCGCTGGGCGCGGTAGTGCTGTCGGTATTGGTAGTCCAGCAGGGTCGAAAGCTGGGCGTCGGCTATCAACACAACGTCACCGCCGCGTCCGCCGTCGCCGCCGTCCGGGCCGCCGCGAGGCACGTACTTCTCGCGCCGGAACGACAGACATCCGGCCCCGCCGTCGCCCGCGTAGACGTTGATAATCGCGTGATCGATCAGCATTCAGGTGGTGGCGTTTTGAGCGCGCAGCCGACAGCGTGCAGCAAGGGACGCTATCCGGCTAGGCCTTGGCAAGAACCACAGACCACAGCTTCTCGGCGAGCGCTACGTTCGCGGCGGGAGCGAAGGCGGCGGCGCGGTCGATGACCGTCTCCACGTCGCTCGGCTCGACGCCAACGTTGATAGCGCCGCGCAAGTGAGAGCGCAGCTGGCGCCGGGCACCCTGCACGACCAGCATCGCTACGATCAGCATCTCGCGGATGTCGAGGCTGAGAGCCGGCCGGCCGAGCACCTTACCGTAACCCTCCTCGACCATGCAGCGGTCTAGATCGGGGTGCAGGCGGGCCATGTTGTGGCGCAGGTTCTCGTAGCTTCGGTCATATACGGCGGCACACACGTCCTCGCCGCGCTGCCTCCAAAGCTCCGGACCCTCGGCCGCCGCCTCGGGGGTTTGGACCCCGTGGCGGCGCCAGCGGCGAAAGGTCTCGATCGCGGCCGGGAAGCCGAGAAACAGATAGGACTGAAGGACTGCCTCTTCCGTTTCCGACTGACGTCCTGCCGCCTGCAAGCGTTCGAACGCAGCGTCCATCCCGTCGGCGTCCCCCGCGGCCTGAGCCGCGGCTAGATCAACCAGGAGCCAGGCCCACTCGGGGACCGACACTGCTATTCGCTCCGCTTTATCTTGAACGCCGGGCGGATCTCGCCCACCATCTCTCCGACCGAGTTCTCCACAACGCCGACGCGATGGCGATCCAGCGCTTTCAGCTCCCCATCGCTCAGCATGCCTGCCTGAGCTAGGAACTCGATGACGGCCGGTCCAACGGCTCGCGTCTGGCCGTCTTCGATCTTGACGGCGAGCCCCAAGCGCCGCTCGCGATCGCCGAGGCAGAAGACACCCTCAGCGCCGTCTTTCGCGAGGACACGACCCGCCGTCACTTCGATGAGATCGGTCGCGAGGCGCTCGCTCCCGCCCACATAGAAGGGCTCGTTGGTCATCGCCCTTACGACCTGCCCGGCCGGGCTGTCGGAGTCACGATCAGCGGCCGCCACTAGCCTGGCGTACGCGCCCGCCAAGCCGGAAATCGACACGGTGTAAGTCATCACACCGCAGCCATCGATCGAGGCCTTCATCGTCTCGGGCCGCTGCTCCGTCCAGAAAGCGATCTCGCGACGGATGCGGATCTGCACGGGATGATCGGCGCGGCGATAGCCGCGGGTGTCGGCGTTGAGGGCCTGGGCCAGCGCAAGCATCCCGGCGTGCTTGCCCGAGCAGTTGTTGTGAACGCGGGAGGGCTCACGACCGCCGTTCCGGAGCGCGACCGCCGAGGGCTTGTGGAACGGCGCGTGGGGCCCGCAAGCCAGATCTTCTTCGCTGCAACCGATGCGGGCGAGTAGGCCCTCAACGATCTCGACGTGAGCGGGCTCGCCCGAGTGGGAAGCGCTGCAGACCGCCAGCTCCGCATCGCTCAGCTTCAGCGCGGCGGCCGCTCCCTCCGCCACGAGCGGGAGAGCCTGGAACGGCTTCGCTACCGACCGCATATACGTCACGAGCTCGGGGTCACCCACGTGGGCCAGGAGCTGCCCCTGCTCGTCGAGGAGCGCCGCCGAAACCCGGTGCCGCGACTCTACGACTTCCCCGCGGCGAACCTCTACGAACGCCTCGCGACCACTCACGCTTGTTGCTCCTGCCAATCGAGAAAACGAGGTTGCGGGCCCGGCGAAGACCTACACACCACCCACGAGCTGCGCCGAATCCGGGCTTCCCCACGTTTGAGGAGGCCAGTCTTCAGCAGCATCGCCCCGATGGACCCGCTCTAATTACGGCCAGGCTTACAATATAGGCCCGCGGGGCGCATCGCGCCCGGCCCCGAGCTCAGGGGGGGGGGCTCAGGATCCCCCAATCGATGATGAGGCGCGCCGCCGCGGAGTCATCTGAAGCATCGGCGCGAAGCCGCTCTAAATCCTCGGCCCGATCGACATCGTACCACTCGGGGAGAAGCGTCACGCTGAGGCCGAGGGCGAGGGCCTGTTCGAGGCTGGCCTCCAGCACCTGGGGAGTGGACCAGGGGATCTCTTGGAAAACGGCTCTGGCCTCTGGCCAGGCCGCGTGCCGGATCCCCACGAGGTAGTATCCACCATCGCTGCTGGGGCCAAGCACGATATCGCTCGAGCCCAAGTGGTCGAGGCCACGAGCTATGTGCTCGGGCGGCAGCGTCGGGTGATCGCTTCCGATGATGACGACGCACTGGCCGCCGCCAGCGAACTCCTCCTCGAACGCTGCGGCAAGCCGGTCGCCCAAGTTCCCGTAGGACTGAGCCTCGATTCGAACCCCGGGATAGCGCTGGCGGAATTCGTCCAGCTCGGAATCCTGGCCGGCGACCCTGAGCCTCAACTCGCCGGCCGCGGCGGATGCCACCGCCGCGATGACGTCGTCGAGCGAAGCCAGGTGAAACTCGGCAGCTTGCACTTCGGTGAGCGGCGGCACGAGGCGCGTCTTCACGTGCCCCGGCAGGGCAGGTTTCGTGAAAACGAGGATCCTCATCCCCGGATCTTTCACGAGTCGAGTAGTCGGAGCAGGTTGCCTGCGACGAGGCGCAGCCCGAGGAGGCCGAACATGATCGCGAAGAGCCAACGGAGACCGCCCGGCGACAGTCTCTGTTGGATGCGCGGGCCCCAGTTAATCGCGACCAGCGCCCCGGTCGCCATGGCGGTCGCCGCCGGAAAATGGATGTACGGAAGCAAGCCCCGCCCACTGGTCGGGCTCAGGATCCCGTACGCTGTATAGCTGAGCACGCCGGCGATCGCAGTGAACATGATGATGGCCAGAGACGTTCCGGACACTTTCCTGATCGGGGTGTTCAGCCAATAGATCAGCACGGGAATCGCCATCAGACCACCGCCGACGCCCAACAAGGCGGAAAAGAATCCTACACTGGCGCCGCCTACGACAGCTCGGAGAGAGTGAGTCTTGCCGCTAAGCGGTTCGTCATCCGCAGAGCGGCGCCGACCGAACAGGAGGCGCGCCGCCGCCACTAGCAGAAAAATCCCGAACGCGAACTTGAGGGTATCGGCGGGTAGATCGACCGCCAGGCGTGCACCCATCACCGCCAGCACGACACTGGCCGCAGCCAGGATCCAAACGCTACGCCAGTCTACGAGCCGGGAGCGGCTGTAGAGCCAGGCCCCGCGCATGCTGACGGGCACGATCGCCAGGAGGCTCGTTGCGTGCGCGACCACCGCTTGCTCGCCGGCTGGCAACAGAGTGCCGCTGAGTCCCGGACGGGCTAGAAAAAAATAGAGGAAGGGCACCATCACGGCGCCTCCCCCTATTCCAACGAGTCCGGCAACCCCTCCTACCAGCAGCCCGACCGCGACGGTGGTCAGCCAGCCGGCGAGGGGCATAGTCTGTTAGTTCTGGTGAACCGCCTGCTCCTCATCTTGGCGCTCTTCAGCGAGCGCGAACAGCCGGTTTTGCGTCTGACTCTCCCGGAGCAGCTGGGCGGCCGTCGCGACCTGGCGATCCAGAACGAGCCGCCGTCGGGTCGAGTCCTCTGCGTCGAAGGCCACCGTCGCCAGCTGGATGCCCAGCTCGCGATGTATGAGCCGCTCGGACCCCTCGTACAAATCGATGCGCACCTCGATCCCCGAATCCGTGATCCAGGCATAGAGCTCGTCGAACATCGCGTGGGTGACCTCGAAGTCCGGGCGCAGGCTCGGGTGCTCGTTCGTGTAAGCTACTGAGAACCGGAACACAGCGTCGCTGTAGGCCGGGATGTCCTGGCCCAGCTCGCTACGGAACTGCCGCTCGACGCTGAGAAGCGTATCACCGTGCACGACCAGGTCCGGATTGATTCCACCCCCACCAAAGACCTCGCGTCCCGCATCGGTGTAGTAGACCTCTCGAACCGCGTCTCCGAGAGCATTGCGATCCGGGCCATCCTCCAACTGCTCCTCCGGCACTGCGAGGGCAACCATATCCGGGTCCCGGTCGCGGTGGATGGATCGGCCGCTCGGGGTGTACCACTTCGCAGTCGTCAGCTTGAGGTAGTTGCCGCCTGAGAGCGGGAACAGAGTCTGCACGGAACCCTTGCCGAAAGTCCGGGTTCCGAGGACCAAGGCCCTATCGTGGTCCTGTAGCG
Organism: Candidatus Indicimonas acetifermentans; assembly: GCA_947581815.1. Lineage (GTDB taxonomy): Bacteria > Gemmatimonadota > Gemmatimonadetes > Palauibacterales > KS3-K002 > Indicimonas > Indicimonas acetifermentans. Next base: position 6,581 of record CANPVX010000008.1, read on the forward strand.
CGCCCGCGACGATCTCCGAAGCGCTGGCGCTGAAGCCGTCGACCAGCACGATGACGGGCAGATCCGGGTCGATAGGCTTGCGGGTAGCGCGATAGGTGTCGTTCTGGTCAGCGATTCGAGAGCGCGTCTCGACGACCTCGTTTCCGCGGTTCAGGAACAGATCAGAAACCGCAACACCCTCATCGAGCAAGCCGCCCGGATTACCCCGCAGATCGAAGATCAGCCCTTTCATCCCCTCGGCAGTCAATTCATCCACAAGAAGGCGAATGTCGTCGGCGGAGCGCTCGCTGAACTGCTGATGCAGGATATATCCGATCCCATCCTCGTACATGAAGCCGGTGACGTACTCGACATGGATCTCGTCCCTGACGATCTCGACCGGGATCAGGTCAGGAACTCCGATTCGTGAGATCTTGATGTTGACCGGCGATCCTTTAGGCCCTCGCAGCACCTGCACTGCATCGTCCGGCGTCCAACTTCGGCTGGAAACTCCATCGACCTCGACGATGCGGTCACCGGGTCTCAATCCGGCGCGCTCCGCAGGTGTCTTTGGCAGCGTCTGGACCACCGTGATCCAGCCATCCTTCTCGTCTATGCGGATCCCAAGACCGCCGTAATTGCCGGTCGTTTGCAAGCGCAGGTCGGAGTAGTCCTCAGGCCTGAGCAGGTTGGAGTGCGGGTCACCCAGCCTTTCGAGCAGCCCGTCGATGGCAAGATCGTAGAGTTCGGTCGGATCGACTTCGTCCACGTAACGATCGGACACCGTTCGGACGACGTCCTGCAGCATCCGCATCTTGACGTAGACGTTTCCGTCCGAGCCTTGTTGGAGCAGCCAACCGCCGCTCGCCACGGCGACGATTCCGATGACTGCCGGTTTCCAATACGATCGCTTCAACGGCATATGTTTCCTCCGACGCTAATAATTGCCCCACCCTGAGAAATGCGGCGGCGTAGATTACCCCTTGGGCCTCGCAGCCGCCCTCTAGTCTTAACCCATTCGCGGCTCGAAAGTTTCGGGGAAGCGCCCCAACAGCAGCCCCCAAATGGCCCCGAATACTGCCTCAATCTCACCTCTGGCGTCGACCAACGCAACATCACGGTCGTCAGCGGCCAGCTGCCGGTATGCCTCGCCGACCCGGCGGTGGAAAGCGAGATCCTCTCGTTCGATGCGATCGGCGGCTGCCTTCTCTCGCCTCCCCAGGCTGGTCTCGACGTCGCCGTCCAGCACGACGTACAGGTGGGGGCGCAGACCTCCAGTCGCCAACTCGTTCAGTAGTTGGATCTTCGATGATGGGATCCCCCGCCCGCCGCCCTGATAGGCGAAGCTCGACAGATCGTAGCGGTCGCTGAGGACGACTCGGCCAGCCTCCAGCGCGGGGCCCACGACCTCTCTGACGAAGACGGCGCGAGCGGCCAGCATCAAGAGGAGCTCCGCGACCGGATCGAGGATCAGCGAGCGGTCCAGAGCCACCGCCCGGATCGCCTCGCCGGCCGCGGTGCCGCCGGGCTCGCGCGTGACGAGCGGGTCCATACCGCGCTCTCTGAGAGCGGCGGCGACCCGCTCGATCTGTGTGGTCTTCCCTACCCCCTCGACTCCCTCGAAGACGATGAACAGCCCGCCGGCGTTAGGGAGTTCGGGTGAACTAGGTGCCCCGGTAATAGTCGTCGTAATACTCCACTCCGAGATGAGTGAGCGGCGTTTCACCCATCAGCCACCTAAGCGTGTTCGTCAGCTTGGTCAGCTGGATGAAGAGGTCGTGCTCGGGATTGAGCTCGGGCGCCGTCTGCGGGCTCTTGAAATAGAAGGACAGCCACTCCTGTACTCCGCTCAAGCCGGCCCGCTGCGCCAAATCCATGAAGAGAGCGAGGTCGAGCACGATCGGGGCCGCGAGGATCGAGTCGCGGCACAGGAAGTCGATCTTGATCTGCATCGGGTAACCCAGCCACCCGAAGATGTCGATGTTGTCCCAGCCTTCTTTGTTGTCGCCGCGAGGCGGGTAGTAGTTGATGCGGACTTTGTGGTAGAGTCCTTCGTAGAGCTCCGGATACAGATCGGGTTGCAGGATACTCTGCAGAACGCCGAGCTTCGACTCTTCCTTCGTCTTGAAGCTCTCCGGGTCGTCCAGTACTTCACCGTCGCGGTTGCCGAGGATGTTGGTGGAGAACCATCCGCTCACCCCCAGCATTCTCGCTTTGAAGCCCGGGGCGAGGATGGTCTTCATCAAGGTCTGGCCGGTCTTGAAGTCCTTGCCGCCGATGGGTACGCGCTTTTCTACGGCGAGCTCCGCCAGGGCGCGCGTGTCCACGCTAAGGTTCGGCGCGCCGTTCGCGAAGGGCACGCCCTCCATGATCGAGGCGTAGCCGTAGATCATCGACGGGCTGATGCCGGGGTCGTTCGCGTCGAGCCCTTTCTCGAACGCTCCGATCGATTCGTGAACAGGACCCGGCGCGATGAAGGTCTCGGTCGAGGCGCACCAGACCATGACGAGCCGGTCGCACTGCGACTTACTCTTGAACTCCCGGATGTCGGAACGCAGCGCTTCCGCTTGCTCTCTCTTCGACGTCTGCGGCTTGACGTTCGTTCCCTCCAGCTTCTTCACCCAATCCTGGGAGAACACAGCCGGCATCGGCTTGATGCCCGACAGAAAGTCACCGACTTCGCGCAGATCCGACTCCTTCAACACGCCCGACTTTTCGGCGGACTGGAGCGCATCGTCGGGGATTGGGTCCCAGGCGGCGAACTCGATGTCGCCCAGCTTCGCCAGGGGTGCGAACTCCTTGATCAGGGGCGTCCGCTCGTCGGTTCGCTTGCCCAAGCGGATCGTACCCATCTGGGTTAGTGAACCGAACGGTTTGCCGACGCCGCGCCGTGATGCTTCGACGCCGGCTATGAAGGTGGTGGCCACAGCGCCCAGTCCGGGAAGCATCACGCCTAGCTTCCCCTCGACGGGGGCGATCTCTGGGGGCTTTTTGTTCATATCTTGAGGGCTCACGTTATCTCCTCTTTGATTCCAACGGTCAGTTCAGCGGGGGGCGCCGGCTCGGCGGCGGCCGCGTCGCTCGCCACGCCTTCGATGTTGCCCGTGGGTCGGGAAGCTTTGTACACCCAGACGACCCTCTGCACGGCAGTGAAATTAGTCAGAGCCGCCAGCACTACGATCACAAAGCCGAGGACTAAGCCGCCGTTGGCTTCGCCGAACAAGACAGCGGCGAGGCCTATGGCGATCACACGTTCGCCGCGCTGCATCAGGCCGACCTTGCAGTCGATCCCCAAGGCCTCCGCCCTGGCACGCGTGTAGCTGACCATCAGCGAGCCGGCCATGGCCAACATGGTGGCGTAGATCATGAACACGTCACCGAGATCGGCCCGGTAGTCGTTGTAGAGTGAGAGGATCCCCGCGTAGACGGCGATCTCTGAGAATCGATCCAGGGTAGAGTCGTAGAACGAGCCGAATTGCGAGTCGAGCCCGGTAGCGCGGGCCACGCGCCCGTCAAATATATCGAAGATCCCACCCACGAGGATCAGGACGCCCGCCGTTCGCACATGATGTGAATGAAACAGGAAAGCGGAGCTCACGGTGATCAAGAACCCCAGCGTGGTGAGGATGTTGGGGTGGATCCTCCCTCTCACCATCGCATCCGTGATCGGCTGCACCGAGCCGACTACGGCGCGTTCAATCGCTTTCCTAAGATTCATGTCGCATACAGGATTGGAGTGAGTGCCCGCCCCCGCCCCGTCCCGCCCGCCCCTTCGTTGTCCAGACTCGAGTTAGAGTCGCTGGGATTCCCGGAGCTTCAGAATCAGACGCTTAGCTCGCTCAAGATGAAGCGAGCTCTCTCGGCCAGATCGCGAGCCACACGCGGCTCTCGGAACACGCCACTGGCACGAACGCCGCTAGCCGCCGCCTCGGCGATGGCCGGTGACACCTCCAGCGCTAATAGGCCTTCGGGCTCCAGGTGTGCCGCCGCTCCCTCGACGATGCGCTCGATCACTTCGAGTCCGGTGGGACCGGCAAAAAGCGCTTCCCGTGGCTCCCAGTCACGGACCTCGGCGGGCAGACCATCAGCCTCGCCGAGTGCTACATAGGGCGGATTAGACACGATCACGTGGAAGCGCTCGCCCCGCCTGACCGCATCCGGGAAGGCGCCCACGCGAAAATCGACACGTGACTCGACTCCGACCTCAACCGCGTTTTGTCCAGCAACTTTCAAGGCGTCCGCCGAGATGTCAACCGTCACGCCCCTCTCGAACGGACCCTCCGTGAGAAGGCTCAGTGCGATCGCCCCCGACCCCGTGCCGATATCCAGAAAGCTCAGATCCGCCCTTCCGGCGCTCCACTCCAGCACGCGATCCACCAGCTGCTCTGTCTCGGGGCGAGGAATCAGAACAGAGCGATTCACGCGGAGGTTCAGATTCCTGAACGCGGCGCGTCCCTCAACGTATTGGAGCGGCTCGCCGCCCGCCCTGCGTTCGAGTCGCCGCTCGTACTCCACGAGCTGCGGCGCGGAAAGCTGTCGCTGATCGTCCAACCAGAGCACGGCCGGGCTCACGCCCAGCACACCCGCGAGTAGGAAGCCGGACTCCCGCCGTGCGTCGGAGCCGGATCGAGCGGCGAGCGCCCGGCGCCCGCGCTCGAGCGCTCTCTCCACGTTCACGCGGGCCCCGCGGGCCCCGCGGGCCCCGGACACCCCAGTCGCTGGCGAGCGGCTCATGCGCTCAGTCGCTCCGCGCGGCGGGCGAGGCGCAACTCGCGCAAGATCTCATCCAGGTCGCCGCCCAGGATCTCTTGCAATCTGTAGAGAGTGAGGCTGATGCGGTGGTCGGTAACACGACCCTGCGGGAAGTTGTAGGTGCGAATCTTGGCCGATCGATCCCCGGTTCCGATCTGCAGGCGCCGCTCCCGCGCCCGCTCCGACTCCTGTTCAGCAATCATCATGTCCAGAAGGCGACTTCTCAGGACCTTCATCGCCTTCGCTTTGTTCTTGTGCTGTGATTTCTCGTCCTGGCAGGTAACCACGAGGCCGGTAGGCGTGTGCGTGACGCGGACGGCGGAATCCGTCGTATTCACGCTCTGGCCGCCCGGGCCGGAGGAACGGTATACGTCGATCTTGAGATCCTCCGGGTTGATTTCGACATCGACGTCCTCGGCCTCAGGGAGCACCGCAACGCTCGCGGCCGATGTATGGATCCTGCCCTGACTTTCCGTCTCCGGCACTCGCTGCACGCGGTGCACGCCCGACTCGTAGCGCAGGGTTCCGTAGGCGTCTTTCCCCTTAACCGTGAAGATGATCTCCTTCAGGCCACCCAAAGTGCCTTCGCTTCTCGAAAGGATCTCGGTCTTCCAGCCGTTACCCTCGGCGAAACGCGTGTACATGCGAAAGAGGTCGGAGGCAAACAGACCCGCCTCGTCGCCTCCTGTGCCTGCACGGATCTCGATCACGGCTTGCCGATCGTCGAGCGGATCCTTTGGCGTGAGGAGATCGCGCGCCTCCGCTTCGAGGTCGGCGATCGTCGATTCCAGCGACTCGATCTCGGAGCGGGCCAATTCGGCCAGATCGTCGTCCTCGGTCGACTCGCTCAGCTCGCGCGCCTGGCGCAGCTCCTCATCGAGCTTCGCCACTTGGGCGCCCACCTCGGCGATGCGCTCGAGCGTAGCATGCTCCTGCGCGATGTGGCGTAACTGCGTTGGGTTTGAGATCACTTCGGGGCTGGCCAGCTGGTCAGCCAGCTGCTCGCGCCGCTCAACGGCCTCGTCGATCTTCTCTCTCAGCCGATCAGAAGGCGTCATCTCAAGAACGTAATCCGGAGGGGGCTTGGGGCGGGGGGCTGAGCCTCCGGCTTACTCCTCCTTCTTATCGGAGGCGGCCGCCGCCTGCGGTTCCTCGGCGGGCTTCGCCTCTGCTGCTTTATTCTCAGGCGCTTTACCCTCAGCTTTGCCCTCAGTCTTCTTGGCCGCTTTGGCTTTTGTGGCGGGCTGGCGCTTGGCTTTCTTGCGCTTGCCACCCTCGCCGTCGCCGTACTTGCGACGGAAACGCTCCACTCGGCCCGCCGTGTCTACGAGCTTCTGCCGGCCCGTGAAGAACGGATGGCAGCGCGAGCAGATCTCCACGTGGATCGACTCAACGGTCGACCGCGTGGTGAACGTATGCCCGCAGGCACAAGTGACGAGAGTCTCTGTGTACTCGGGGTGGATTCCCTTTTTCATCGACACAGCCCCGGTTCGAAGAACCTAAATCTGAATAACAACGGCCCCGTGAGGGGGCCGCCAAGCCTCAGGATATGGCCTAATGTATCAGCCGCCCGCCGACGGGCAAGCGGAATCGCCGCAGTAGCACAATGCCGCGCTGCGTTCTCGAGTTCCTAGGCCGAGGCTGAGGCGGTCTTGGCACGGCGCTCTCTCCAGACGCTCCCGCCGACGAGAAGCGCGGCGCCCAGGGCGGCGAGCCACCCGACCCAGTCGCCGAAACGTGTGTAGAGTGTGAGTCCATCGGTGGTCTCGACAACACCGACCCGCGCGGCGGGCTCGAAGAGCTCGGTGAGCTGGTGCGCCCGGCCGCGGGGGTCGAAGAAGCCCGAGATGCCGGTGTTGGCCGCCCGGGCGATTCCGATGCGATTTTCGATGGCTCGCATCACGAGGTGCGCGGGGTGCTGGTAAAGCGCGCTGGTCTGACTCCACCAGGGCTCGGCGCGCCCGAACCAGGCATCGTTGGTGATATTGAGGAGGAAGTCGGCGCCGTGTCTCCGGTATGTGCGCGCGTGGAGGGCGAAGATGGACTCGTAGCAAATGAGGACGCCGAAGCGTTCACCGTTCAACGACATGATGGGCTGATCGTCGCCGCGACCGAAGCCGCCGAACCAGCGCAGGAAGGCCCCGACGTTTCCGACGAGCGGCACGCGCCAGTTCTGGGAAGAGCGGCGAATATCGCGCATCCAGGCGATGGGCACGAAGGGAACACGCTCGACGATGGGCACGAGATAATGCTTGCGGTAGACGCCCGAGAGGCTCCCCTGGCTGTCGAGATACACTGCGGCATTGTAGTAGTCGAAGCCTCCGTCTCGATGCGCTTCTAGGTCGAGGGCGCCGAAGACGATAGGAACGTTGTTTCGCCGGGAGAGCGCCGCCGCCCACAGCGTCCAACCCCTATCGCGCTCGAAGAATCCGGGCAGCGCCGTCTCGGGCCAGACGACGAGATCGATGTTCCGTTCGGTCGCGATCGCGACGCGTGTCAACCGGTCGAGGGCGCTCTTGCTACTATCCCGTGCAAGCTCTCGGTTGAGCTTCAAGTCTTCCGGTATGTTGGGTTGAACCACGAGTACGCGAGCCGCGGGTCGGGTCACCAGCGTCTCCCAGCGGAAGAGCGAATACCCCACCGGTAGACCGATCAGCAACAGAAGTGCAGCCGACCACCGCCGCCATCGGATCTTCAGGCCGTCGAGCCACCACTCGGCTAGCAGACCGTTGATCGCGGCGAGCCAGAAGGAAACGCCGTGGGCACCGGCGACGTCAGCGAAGCCGATGAGCTGTGGAAACCCAGTTAACGAATGGCCGAGGCCGAGCCAGGGGAAGGCCAGGTCGCCCAGGTGTCCCCTCAACCATTCGACGGCGACGAGGAAAACTGGAAGAGAGATCCAGAAGGGCATCGAATGCCGATAGCGCAATCGATGGATCGAATAGCCTGCGCCTGCGAGAAAACCGGAAAGAACGACGGCGGTGATGAGGTAGCCGAGGAGCGACAGCCAGGTGTAAAAGACAAGGGCTGTGAAGAGCCAGTACAGCAACATGCCGTAATAGACGACACCCATCCAGAACGTGGCACGCGCCGCCGAGCGTGAGCCCTCGGCACTCGCTGGGCAGGACGACACGAAGAAGAGAAAGGGCACAAGCGCGATGAAAGGTGGAAACAAGAGGTGGAAGGGTGGAAAGGAGATGGCGAGGAGTATCCCGCTGACAACAGGTAGGCCGAGCTCTTTTCCTCTAGGGAGGAGGGGGTGGAGGGGGTGGAGGGGGCGCTTCACAATACAACCTCGCGCCCCTCTTCTGCGGATCTATAGGAAGCATCGACGACCCGCATCAGCGTCGCCTGTTCCTCCGGAAGCCTCGGTTGCGAGTTGCCGCGTACGACAGCCAGGAAGTGCTGGAGCTCGCGCCGATATGACGCCGTATAAACGTTCTCCGTGCCCTGCGCCAACCGTGGCGTGACCTCTACGACGACGCCCTCTTCCTCTTCCTTACTGATCACGAAGGGGGACAGGGAGCCCGAACCGTTCGCGCCGAGGGCGAAGACCGTGTGGCGATCCTGGTGCGCAATAAGATCCCAACTGACATCGACGCCCAGAGTCGACTCGCCTTCGAGGCGCAACGCGACCACGGCGGTGTCTTCGAGGCCGTCGCCGTCGCGATCGACAACGTGCGCCGTGACCCGCTCCGGAACCGGGTAGCTCAGCAACCAGAGGCCCAGGTCGAGGTTCGTCACTCCCAGGTCCATCAGCACCCCGCCGCCGGCCCGCTCCATGTTGCGGCGCCAGTCGCGGCGGCGCGGCCTCCGAGTTCGCCGCCGCTGCCAGCTGGCGTGCACATGAAAGATCTCGCCCAACTCACCCCGCTCGATGGCCTGGCGCAGAGCCCATGCGTCCGGACGGTAGCGGTGGTTATGAGCGACCATGAGGTGGCGGTCGGTCTCTTTCGCGGTAGCGAGCAGGCGCTCCGTCTGCTCGGCGTTGATGCCGAGCGGCCGCTCGCACAGCACGTGCAAACCGGCGCGCAGCGCGCTCTCGCTGTTGTCGGCATGCAGATAGTTGGGTGTGCAGACGATGACCGCCTGCAGGCCATCGTGTCCGAGGAGCTCGTCCAGCGACGCGTAGGAAGTAGGCACCCCGAAGCGACCGGCGACGGTCGCGGCCCGTCCGGCATCCTCATCGCAAACCGCACACACATCGGCGCCCTCGATGCTTGCCAAGGCGGGCAGGTGAGCGACCTGGGCTACGGCACCGCAGCCGACGACTCCAATCGCGATCGTGGCCTTATCAGCCATGGGAGTGAAGAAACAGGTTTAGGGTGGATCCGCTCAGGCGGGGTCCCAATCCGGGGTGAAGGTGACTCCATCGACGCCCGGCGGCGGCCGATCTGGGTTGGGCTCCACCTCTTCGATCAGCTCGAGCATCGCGTCCACGATCTTATCTTCCGGCACCTTGCGGACCATCTTCCCTCGCACATAGAGGAGCCCCTCACCCTTCCCTCCGGCGATGCCGATGTCGGCTTCCCGTGCCTCGCCCGGTCCGTTGACCGCGCAACCCATCACGGCAACGGTGAGTGGCTTTCGGATGTCGCGCGTACGCTCTTCCACCTCCTGGGCGAGGCTGATGAGGTCAACCTGGAGTCGGCCGCAGCCGGGGCAGGCGATGATCTCTATACTCTCGCGCCGCAGATCGAGGGACTCGAGGATCGAGCGGGCGGCGTGGACTTCCTCGACCGGGTCGGCGGACAGCGACACACGAATCGTGTCGCCTATCCCTTCAGCTAGAATGGTGCCGATGCCGACCGACGACTTGATCGAGCCGACTCGCGGTGTCCCCGCCTCTGTCACGCCAAGGTGGAGCGGGTAGGGGAAGCGCTGCGCGGCGAGGCGGTAGGCGGCGATCATGAGCGGTACGCGGGACGACTTCAGCGATATAACGATATCCTCGAAGCCCTCGTCCTCGAGCAGCTCGACGTGACGACGCGCGCTCTCGACCATCGCCTCGGCTGTCGGCCGCCCGTATTGCTCGAGCAGATCGCGCTCGAGCGAGCCCGCGTTGACGCCGACTCTTATGGGGATGCCACGATCGCGAGCCGCCTCCACGACCGCCCGGACCCTGTCGGCGCCGCCGATATTCCCCGGGTTGAGTCGCAGCTTAGCTACGCCCGCTTCGGCGGCCTTGATCGCCAGGCGGTAGTTGAAGTGGATATCCGCGACAAGCGGGACCGGAGAGTTGTCGACCAGCTGCTTCAGGCAATCCGCCGCCTTATCGTCGAAGACCGCCGTGCGCACGATCTCGGCGCCCGCATCGGCCAGGCGCCCTACCTCCTCGATCGCAGGCCCGATATCGACGGGACTGGTCAGCGTCATCGACTGGATGGCGATCCGGGCGCCTCCACCCACGGGCACGTCGCCGATCATCACACGGCGCGTACTCTGTCTATGCGGAGTTTGGCTGGACACAGTGATCTGATCCGTCTTTAGTCGTTTTCGCGGGGTTCGTCAGTCAGCGAAGCCAGAAGCCCGCTTCGCTAGTCAGAATTTATCCATGCGCCGCGACTTTCGCGAGCGCGGCATCCGCGACTTCCAACGTGAGTTCAATATCGGCATCGCTGTGCGCCGTTGACAGGAAGCAAGCCTCGAACTGCGAGGGCGGTAGGAAGACGCCGCCCTCGAGGCATTCCCGGTGAAATCGGCCGAACAGCTCGCGATCCGCGCCCTCTGCCTCTCGAAAGTTCGTGACGGGTCCCTCGCGGAAGAAGACGCCCCACATCGATCCCACGACGGCGCCCGTCGCGGGAACGCCGTGGCGTTCAGCCGCCGCCAAGATGCCATCGACCAAACGCCTTCCGCGCTCCTCCAAGTCGGCGAACGGGTCGTCGCGCTCCAAGATTTCGAGTTGTGCCAGCCCTGCCGCCATCGCGACGGGGTTCCCCGAGAGCGTCCCGGCTTGATACACATCTCCTTCCGGCGCTACACGCGACATAATCTCCCGAGGGGCGCCGTACGCCCCGACCGGGAGGCCACCACCGATCACCTTGCCCAGCGTCGTGATGTCGGGGCGGACCGAGTAGCGCGTCTGGGCGCCGCCCAATGCCACCCTGAACCCCGTCATCACTTCGTCGAAGATCAAGAGCGCGCCATGGGCTCGAGTCTCTTCCCTCAAACACTCCAGAAAACCGGGTCGTGGAAGGATCAACCCTGAGTTTCCCACGACCGGCTCGACGATCACCGCAGCAATCCGCTCGCCGTGCTTCGCGAACGCTTCCTTCGCCGCATCCCTGTCATTGAAGTCGACCGTGACCGTCAACTCCGTGATCCGTTCGGGCACTCCCGGAGACGCCGGGAGGCCGAAAGTGGCGAGACCGGATCCCGCTTTGGCAAGGAAGGCGTCGGCGTGCCCGTGGTAACAGCCCTCGAACTTAAGGATCAGGTCGCGCCGCGTAACCGCCCGTGCCAGGCGCACGGCCGACATGGTCGCCTCGGTACCGCTGTTGACGCAGCGGACCATCTCGACGGATGGGACGAGCGCCGTCACCTTCTCAGCGAGCTCGATCTCGAGCACGGTGGACGTCCCGAAGTGGATCCCTCTCTCGAGGGCACTTCCGGCGGCGCGGATAACTTGCGGGTGGGCGTGACCCAAGATCAAGGGGCCAAAGGAAAGGACATAGTCGATGAACTCACGCCCGTCTACATCGCGGATGCGCGAGCCTTCGCCCCGATCGGTGAAGAACGGCTGCCCTCCCACCGCTCCGAAGGCGCGGACGGGAGAGTTCACGCCGCCTGGAAGCAGCTGCCGAGCGCGGTCGAACAGCCGTCGGGAATTCTCGCCGCGACTCACCGACCCCAGGCGCTTTGAAGGTCGAGCGTGGCGAGCTCGTCTCGCTCGAAAGCGGCCGGCGCGCGCCGGATGATCGAGCGCGCGGTCGCCCAGAGGTCGGCGTCATCGGCGGTCGTGACCGTGGCCCGAACGAAGTCACCCGGCGCCACTTCGATGGCCGGCGCGGTGGCGGTTTTGACATAGGTCACACCATCGATGTCCAGCGCCTGCCCGCGCCGCCGCGCCTCGATGGGCGCCTCGCCGCCCGCCTCGCTCTCCATCTTGTCGATGAGCAGCTCGAGCTCGCGGCCGATGAAAGCCTGATTAGCCGCGGCGACGATCCCTCGCTGCTGCTCGCTCACCAGCGCCAACCGCTCCATCTTCACAGTCTCGGGCACCTGATCCGGCATCTCGGCACCCGGCGTTCCCGGCTGGGGCGAGTAGGCGAACGCGCCCAGGTGGTCGAATCGCACGTCGCCGATGAAATCGAGTAGCGCCTCAAAATCATCTTCGGTCTCGCCTGGAAACCCCACCACCAAGGTCGTACGCAGTGTAAGGTCGGGTATCTCCGACCTGAGCCAGGAGATCTTCTCACGCAGCCGATCGGCCCGCTCCGGGCGGCGCATCCGCTCAAGCATGCTGTCGCTTGCGTGCTGAATCGGCATGTCGATGTAAGGAAGGATCCTCTCCTCGCCCGCGATCAGCTCGATCAACGGCGCGCGCAGCCCGGCCGAGTAGATGTAGAGGAGGCGAAACCAAGGGATATCGGTCCGTCTCAGCAACCGCTCGAGGAGATCGTGAAGGCTGATCTTCTCATCGAGGTCGCGGCCGTAGTGCGCGAGGTCCTGAGCTACCAGGTTGAGCTCGACGACACCTCTGGCCTCGAGGGCTCGCGCCTCTTGAACGAGGTGCTCGGCCTCGAACGATCGGTGGCGTCCGCGCCACAAAGGGATGGCGCAGAAGGCGCACTTATGGTCGCACCCTTCGCTGACCTTCAGGTATGCCGAGTGTCGCAACCCACCGACCCGCAGGCGCCCCCCGGGATGCTCGTCCAGGCGCTTGTCGAGCAAGCCGCGCACCATGAGTTCTGGTACTAGATCCGGCAAATCGCGCAAGCCGAGGAACAGATCGACTTCGGGCAGCGAGCGAGCGAGCTCGTCGCGATAGCGTTCTACGAGACAGCCGACCGCAACCAGAGCCCGTACCGAGCCGGTGTCCTTGAGGCGGGCGGCCGCGAGAAGGGTCTCGATGGACTCTTCCTTCGCGGCGTCAATGAAAGCGCAGGTATTGACGAGGATGATTTCGGCGTTCGCGGGATTGCTCACGAACTGAGCGCCGTGTTCCACCAGGGTACCTACGATACGCTCGGAGTCGACGGTATTCTTGTCGCATCCGAGCGTGATGAGGCAGAATCTCACCTCGAGAAGACGTCGACGCCCTGCGGCGGAGAGAATCTGAAGAGGCTGTCGGGAAGCTCGATCCCCACTCTCAACTTGATCAGCGTCATTGTGCGAATCGTCTCGTTCTCTTCGTAGACTTCGAACTTGCGAACGAGATAATCGCCGGAATCGATCCAAACGCGTACGAGCGTATAGGGGGCCGTGAACTTTGGAACCAACGAAAGCAGGTGTGCCGGTCGTTCGCCCACGGCATCCATCCCCACATAGGTGGCGACGTACCGTTGCTGTGGGTTCATCACGAATTGACCGCCGAGTCCGGGGCTGTTGGCACCATGTTGGATGGTCGTTCGAATGACTTGATCAGGTTGGGCGCTCGGATAGTACATCCAGAAGAACTCGCCGTCGGCAACGACGATATCCCCCTTAGGATCCTCGAATTCCATCAGAAAGTAGTTGGGCTTCTTTTGATAGACGTGGCCCCGCCCTTCCTTCTCACGCTCGAACGCTCGGAGATCGATCTTTTGAACGAACTCCGCTTCCAGGGTGGTCATTTCGCGATAGGCCTCAGCCGCCCTAGCGAGGATCGTGTTTGCGCGCTCGTCCGAAGCCGGCCCCTGAAGGCTCAGAGTCGTTGCAAGCAACACCGGCAGAGTTAGTCCGCTCATCTTCGTAGATCCTGAGTCCAGCGCTGGCTAACGATCCGCACAAATACGGTCCACGTCTTCAAGTGTAACCAATATTTCCCTGGGTTTCGACCCCTCGGGCGGCCCAACGATCCCTGCGGCATGAAGCTGATCAACGATCCGCGCGGCCCGGCCGTAGCCGATCTTGAGGCGTCGCTGGAGAAGGCTGGTCGAGCCTTGCTGGTTCTGAATCACGAGCTCCGCTGCCTGGCGGAAGAGGGGGTCGCTCTCCTCGAGCACTTCCCTAACCGTGCTTCTGTCGGCCTCCTCCAACTCGCGCTCTCGAACCGATTCCAGGATGTCTTCCTCTTCCCCAGTCGGGACGGGTTGCTCGGCGGCGATACGATACCATTCCATCAACCGCTCGGTGTCCTCGGTGGAGACGAACGTACCCTGGATGCGTACCGGCTCGGACTCTCCCGGCGGCAAGAAGAGCATATCGCCGTTACCGAGCAACGTATCGGCGCCGTTCTGATCTATGATCGTGCGGCTATCAACCTTGGAGGCGACGCGGAACGCGATGCGACAGGAGAAGTTCGCTTTGATCAAACCCGTGATCACGTTCACGGAGGGGCGTTGAGTCGCCACGACAAGGTGGATCCCGGTCGCCCTGGCCTTCTGAGCCAAGAAAGCCAGTGGCCGCTCCACTTCTGCCTGAACGGTCATCATCAAGTCGGCAAGCTCGTCGATGATGAGGACTATGTACGGCAGCGGCTCGGGCTCTTCTATCGCTTCCAGCAGATCGGAGCCCGGGGGACGAACTGTAGCTCCTTTGGTGACGCGCCTGTTGAATTCGGCGACGTTGCGACATCCGTTGGCCCCCAGCCAGGCGTAGCGGCGCTCCATCTCGTAGACCAGCCACTTGAGCACCGATGCGGCATCGGAGTTGTCAGTGACTACCGTGTGGCGCAGGTGCGGCAAGACGTTGTAGCCGGCCAGCTCCACCATCTTCGGATCGACGAGCAGTAGGCGCAGCCGATCCGGAGTGTAGCGATAGATCAAGCTGGTGATGATGGCGTTGATGCAGACCGATTTTCCCGAGCCGGTGACGCCAGCGATCAAGAGGTGCGGCATGCTGGTCAGGTCTGATACGTACGGCTGCCCCGTCACGTCCTCGCCTAAGGCCAGCGGAAGCTCGGCTCGATTGTTACGGTATGCGCTAGACTCGAGCAGCTCTCGCAAGTAGACGGTCTTACGCTCCGGGTTCGGAACCTCTACTCCGACGGCACCTTTGCCCGGGATCGGCGCGATGATCCGCACCGACGGTGCCTTCAGCGCTAGAGCGAGGTCGTCCGCCAGGGCCGCGATGCGGCCGACCTTCACACCGGAAGCAGGGACGACTTCGAACTGGGTGACGACTGGGCCCGTTGTGCGACCGCCGATCCGGCCTTCAACGCGGAACGTTCGGAGCTTGTCGACGAGCACCTTACCCAGCGCGTCGAGCTTCTCTTCGCTGACCGAGAATTCCTGTTCGGGCGCCGGCGAGAGGAGCTCGAGCGGAGGCAGTTCGGACGCATCCGGGTCGCCGGGGTCCGGCAGCACGGCGGCGGTCTCAGATTTGATCCGCCGGGCGCCGTTCGATTGACGGCGCTCGGGCGGTGGTTCGGCCTCCGGCCCGGCCGTCTCCGTCTCTTGCTGGGATTCCGACCAAGCGAATGTGGGCCGCCGCGGACGCTGCGTCTGGCGCTCGACGAACCGGCTCCAGGCAGCCCTCAGCGTCTTGCCGGCGCGCATGAGCCACCGGCCAGCTTTGTTCATCGCGCGGGCGAGCGCAGATAGCCCGTCACGCACCGCTCCGCCAGCCTTCGCCAGGCGCTCGAGCCCGAGCGTGCCGACGACCGACGTGGCAAGCAGTGCCGCCAGGATGAGGGCGCTACCCAACCACCCCACGCTGGCGGCGATCGCGCTCGCAGTCCACGCTCCGTAGCTCCCGACCCAGCGGAGGGACGCCCCACCCGTGGGCAGGCCGAGCGATCCGATAAGCGCTGGGAAGATGAGGACCAGGGCTGCGAGGAGGGTCGAGATGCGCACGACCCGGGTCCGCTCAAGAAAACCGAAGCTGAGGAGTGACCAGAAGAGCAGAAGTATCGGGATGAGGATGGCGACGGGACCGAACGTGCCCAGGAGAGCCTCTGCTGTTAGAGCGCCCAGTGGCCCGACTATGTTGTCGGACGGAAAGAGTCCGTCTGGTCGCGCTCCGGCCAAGCCAACGGGTAGGAAGCTCAAAATCGCGAACAGTCCTACGACGGCCAGTCCGATACCGATCAGGACTCGCTGGGTCCGATCATCTCCCCGCACCCCCATCACTCATCTCCTCCTAAAACTATTTCCTTTTCACGCCATCCGCGGTTTGTTCCGCGAGCTCGAGCCGCGTGATCTGACTATCCCGCAGAATAGGCACTTCCAAAATAGAGTCTACCTTCGCGCAGAGGGCGAGATCTTCGCCCAGCCCCACTCGCTCGAGCGCTTGCCCTGCGGCCGTATCGCGCAAGAAATCGACGCTGACGGTTCCTTGTTGCCGGGCCAAAGCGAGAGCGGCGATGGCGCCATCACCCAGCTCGGGCGCGCCGGCTCGCTTGCTCCGTTTCTTCAGGCATCTCTCGATCAGCATCCCCGCACAGAGAGCATCGTCCACGCTCACTCTCCCATCGAGGCCAGCGCAAACGATGAGCGGATCACGCTCGGCCCGCGACAGCTCTCGCGCTACCGCCCTCAGGTTGACGAAAGCGCCTATGAACACTGGACTGGCGCCCGACAGCAACTTCAGCGCGCGGGTCCCATTCGTTGTCGTCATCACTATGGTCCGCTGGCGGATCACGCCTGCCGTGAACTCCGACGGGGAATTCCCAAGGTCGAAGCCTTCTATCCGCACGCCCTGGCGCTCGCCGCAGAGGAGGACGTTATCGCGCCCGATCGAATTGCCGATCCGGAGCGCTTCCTCTATGGAAGCTGCGGGGACGACGGCCCGAGCGCCGTTATGTATCGCCGTCGTCATAGTCGTCGAGGCCCGCAGCACGTCGATGAGTACGCCCGGACGATCTTGAGCGCTAAACTGCTCGAGTTCCGATATCGTCCACACTACGTCGATCATTATCGGCTGCTGGCGCCGGTCAGTTCCGCGGCGCGGTTTCGCTCCAAGAAGGCCGTGTCCACTTCACCGGACCGGAAGTCCGGATGGTCGAGGACGCCCGCCAGGAACGGAATGGTGGTATGCACGCCCTCGAGGACGAACATGTCCAGAGCCAGGCGCGCCCGCTCGATAGCTGCATCGCGCGTGTTGGCCCGCACGATCAGCTTGGCCAGCAGCGAGTCGTAGTACGGCGGCACCGTATAGCCTGCATAAACGTGCGTATCGACACGCACTCCAGGGCCACCCGGCGGGTGAAAGGCCGAGATCAAACCCGGCGATGGCTTGAAATCTTCCTCCGGGTCCTCGGCGTTGATACGGCACTCGATGGTGTGACCCCGCAGCTTGAGCCCAGCCGGAATCGAAAGCGGCTCGCCGGCGGCGACTCGAATCTGTTCCTGCACGAGATCGAAGCCGGTTGCCTCCTCAGTGACCGGATGCTCGACCTGAATTCGAGTGTTCATCTCAAGAAAATAGAACCTGCCGTCGCGATCGAGGAGGAACTCCATTGTGCCGGCGCCCACGTAACCAATGGCCTCGGCCCCCTTCACAGCGGCGGCGCCCATCTGCTCGCGTAGCTCCTGATCGAGCGCCGGGCTCGGAGCTTCTTCAATGAGTTTCTGATGTCGACGCTGCAGCGAGCAGTCGCGCTCCCCGAGGTGGATGATGCTCCCCTGAGTATCGCCCATGATCTGAAACTCGACGTGGCGGGCGTTCTCCAGCAGCTTCTCGACATAGAGCGATCCATTATTGAAGGAGGCCTCGGCTTCGATCCTGGCCGTATTGAACTGCGCCTCGAAGTCCTCCGGGGATCGCACCTTCCTCATCCCCTTCCCCCCGCCGCCCGCCGCGGCCTTGATCATGACGGGGAACCCGATCTGCTTGGCCGCTCTAGCGGCCTTCTGCGTATCGGTTTGAGCTTCTTCGGTGCCAGGGATCACCGGGACGCCCACGCCGGCCATCACCTGCCGTGCGGCAACCTTGTCACCCATTTGCCGGATCTGCGCGGCGGTCGGACCGATGAACAGGAAATCGGAGTTCGCCACGATCTCCGAGAACTCCGCGTCCTCCGCCAGAAAGCCGTAGCCGGGGTGGATCGCTTCGGCGCCGGCGATCTCGGCCGCCGCGATGATGCGGGGGATGTTGAGGTAGCTATCTCGGGCCGGCGCCGGACCGATGCACACGGCTTCGTCCGCGAAACGAACGTGCAGCGAATCGAGATCCGCTTCCGAGTGAACGGCCACGGTCTCGATGCCGAGCTCCCGACAGGCTCGGATGACCCGAAGAGCGATCTCCCCGCGGTTAGCGATCAGCACTTTCTGGAGCAAGACGCTGTTCCTCGCTGGAGCTATTAGGGAGGCAGGGGTCAGCGGGCCGATCAGTCGGGCAGGATGCGGAACAGAATCTGGCCGTACTCGACCGGTTCGGCGTTGTCCACGCAGACTTCCTTGATCGCCCCGTCCGTCTCCGCCTCCAACTCGTTCATCAGCTTCATCGCCTCTAGGATGCAGAGCGTTTGGCCTTTGCTCACGTGATCGCCTATTTGCACGTAAGGATCGGCATCCGGTGCGGGGGCGCGATAGAAGGTTCCGACCATAGGCGAGACTACTTCGGTCAAATTGGTGTCGACCGCAGCGTCCGGGGCGGCCGGCGCATTAGACGCCGAATTAGTCAATGAACCGGCGGTATTCGTCCCGGCGCTTGTGCCACCGAGCGCGGCGAGGTTTACCGTCTCCCCACCGATGACGGCCGGATTCTTCGAGATCCGTATCTTCGTCCCCCAGCGAGAGATCTCCAGCGTGTCTATATCGCTGGACTCGACCGTCTCGATGAGACGCTTGACAAACGCTAGATCAATCATCAGCTGACGCGCTCCAGGTACTTGTTCTCGCGTCGATCGACTTTGATCACATCGCCGGTCTCGACGAAAAGGGGGACGTGCACGACTGCCCCCGTCTCGAGCTTCGCTGGTTTGGTTCCTCCCTGCGCGGTATCCCCTCGCACTCCCGGATCCGTTTCCGCTACCTCCAGTTCGACGAAGAAGGGCAGCTCGACCGAGATGGGTTGTTCTCCACGCACCATGGCCTCGCAAATCATGTTCTCTTTCAGATACTCCAGTTGCTCGGCTCCGATGGTAGCGGCCGGCAACGGGATCTGCTCGTACGTCTCTTGGTCCATAAAATAATAGAACTGCCCGTCGTTGTAACTGTACTGAACGGGCCGCCGCACAAGTCGCACCTCATCGACCTTCTCACCGGATCGGAACGTCTTTTCGACAACCGCCCCCGTTAGGACATTCTTTAGCTTCGTGCGAACGAACGCCCCACCCTTGCCGGGTTTAACGTGCTGAAAATAGGCGATGGAGTAGAGCACGCTATTGAGCTCGATCACCATGCCGTTTCGAAAATCCGCCGTCGTCGCCATTCCTTCGATCGATCTATTCCCTGAGCCTGGGCTGCGGTTCAACGCCGCAACCGCGCCCTTATCTACAGGGGTAATGATTGGAGCTGCGCTTTAGGCAATTTAACCAGAGATCGGGCCCCGCCGCTCCCGATCACCAAATCGTCCTCTATCCGAACTCCTCCCCAGCCATGAAAGTAGAGGCCGGGCTCCACAGTAACAACCATGTTCCGGCGCAGCCGCTCCTCGCTACGAGTGTGGAGTCGCGGCCCTTCGTGCACTTCGAGTCCCAGTCCGTGCCCCGTGCTGTGCGGAAATTGACCTCCCAGGTCCCGTCGGGCCAGGACTTCTCGGGCGGCGGCATCGACCCGGCTCGCTGGGATTCCCTCCGCCAGAGCCGCCGCCGCAGCCTCTTGCGCCTCGAGAACCGCTTGGTAAACCTCGACCTGGCGCTGGCTCGGCGAGCCTAGCACGAAGGTGCGCGTGATGTCCGAACAGTACCCGTTCCAGCGCGCCCCGAAGTCTACGAGCAGCAGGTCTCCTTCGCTCAGCTTGTTTTCGCTGGCTTGCGCGTGGGGTAGCGCGGACCGGCTCCCCGCCGCGACGATCGTCTCGAACGCCGGGCCTTCCGCCCCCGCTCGAGCCATCCGATAGTCAAGCTCCGCCGCTATGTCCCGCTCCGAAACGCCGGGCCTCGCCATTTCGAGCGTTTCTTCCAGGGCTCGGCCCGCGATCGCCGCCGCCTCCTCGATCGCTGCTTGCTCGTCTTCGTCCTTCACGGCGCGCAACTCTTCCACAACATCGCTGGCCGACTCCCACTCGACCGAGCCCGCCCGTTCGCTCAGCTCCTTCCAATCCGAATACGAAAGGTGCGATCCCTCGAAGCCGACCTTCCCCCCAGCGTGGGCATCAGCGGCGCGCTTCGCCAGCTCACCCAACAACCCGTTCCGCACGATAATGAGCTCGCACTCTCCTGCGGTGAGCTCTCTCGTCGCCCGCTCTTCGTAGCGAGCGTCGGTCGCGAAGATCGCTCGATCCCCGTCGAGCAGCAGCCCGGCGTTGGAACCGCTGAATCCGCTCAAGTAGCGAATGTTCGCGAGGTGAGTGATGAGCAGGCCGTCCAGGCCCAGGTGCGCCGCCCTGGCGCGTACGGCAGCGACGCGCCGTGCAAAGGCACCCGTGTAGCCAATCATCGGCGGCGCAGGTAGCCGACCAACGCCCGAAGGGCCAAGACGTAGCTGTCGCCGCCGAACCCCGTCACAAGGCCCACCGCCAGATCGGAGAGATAGGAGTGATGCCGGAAGGTTTCCCGGGCCTGAATGTTCGTGAGGTGAACTTCGACGAAAGGTATGCCGCCTGCCTTGAGCGCGTCGCGTATGGCGATGCTGGTGTGGGTGTAGGCAGCTGCGTTGACAAGAAGACCGCTAAACTCCGCGCTGGCCGCCTGAATCCAGTCAACCAGCTCGCCCTCGACGTTCGATTGAAAGGAAACGAGCTCGACCTGGAGTTCGCGGGCGAGCTCGATGAGGCGTTGATCGATCGCCTCGAGATCTTCTGCTCCATAGATGTCCGGCTCGCGCCGACCCAGGAGGTTGAGATTGGGGCCGTGCAAGACCCCGACGCTTACCGCTTGAGACTTCTCAGCCACTCCTGAAACTGAGCCATGTCTTCCGTGTCTCCGCCGGCGGCAGAGCTCGGCGAAGAGGCTGAAGCTTGATCGTGAGGGCCGGATTCCTCAGCGTCGCTCGCGCCGGAGCCGGAGTCGAAAATGAGAAGCTTTGTCAGGTAATCCTCGATCGTCTCCCCCCGCGTGTCAGGCTCTTCTGCCGTACCGCCAACACGCGAGTAATCCTCCGCGGGCGCTTCACTCACCTCGGCTACGTCCGCGCTAGCCACGTCATCTAGTATCGCGAGGGACTCTGCGACGGGACTCTCAACCGCGGCAGGTTCAGGCTGTGCTGCGGCCGGCTCTGCGATCGGGGACGTTACGGACCCAAAGACCTCATCAGGCGCGGCTTCGTCGGCCGGCGTGTCCAGCAGCATCCCCGCGGGCTCGCCGTCTTCCTGGTCTCCCGCTCGGCTGGCTGCCAGATCGAAGGAGCCGGCGAAGGGATCGACGTCGGAGAGCGCCGAGTCGGGCGCCGCCGTCGCGAATTCGAACGCGGCGCTGCTTCGCTCACCGTCGTTGGTCGACTGTGCAAAATCAGTCATCGACGGCAGCGCCGCCTCAGCATCTTCGGATTCCGTCCCTAGAGCAGCCTGGATCGGCGGTGCTTCGGCCGCCGGAGGAGAGGGCTGCGCTTCGCTAAGGTCTGGAGCGATCGGCTCGACCGTTTCGGCAAACGGATCCTGAACGGCTTCTAGCTCGAACTCGGGCGGCGTGCCGTCTTCAGCCGGGGTCTGCCGTTGAGCTTCGATCTCCGCCACTCGAGCCAGGAGCCCCTCATCGTTGGGGCGCATTTCGAGGAGCTGCCTGTACACGTCCAGCGCATCGTCGTAGAGACCCTGCTCGGCGTACAGTTCAGCCATGGTCTCGGTGACCATGCTATTGCCTTCCTCGTCATCCCCGCCAAGCTCAGATGATGTAGGCATCTCTTCGCCGGCTACCGCACTCAAGTCGAACGAGACATCATCGGAATCGAGGTCGCCGAACAGTTCGCTGTCGGGCATTCCCTCGGCCTGCCCCGCCTCACCACCCAAGTAGCCGGGAGTCCAGGCGCCCATTTCGTCGAGATTGAAAGCTGCATCGCCCGAATCGGCCTCCTGGGTGTCCGCACCGGCGACCTCAGCCGCGAGCGGGTCCTCGGCCGCCTCGCCGTTCACACGGCCGACCTCGCCGAGGGTTGGCTCCGGTGTCGACGCTTCGGCAGGCTCAGCGACCTCGGCGTCGTCATCGAGCATGCGCTGCTCCCACGGCATCGCATCCGGTGCCTCGCTGCCAAAGGGTACCGCGACCGCCTCGGCGTCCGTTGGACGCTCGCGGTCGTGGCTGAGCAGTCCTTCAACTGGGGCGATGGGTTCCTCGACGTTAGACTCGTCTGCTTCCGCTCCGGTCAGGGTCGACTCCCACGGCGTCTCCGCCTCGGGCTCGTCTGCGGCGACGGGCGCGGGAGGCGTCGAATCGGGCGTGTCCAGGCTGGCCGTGGGCTCCTCGTGAACCAGCGCCTCTTCCTCGGCGACCTCCTCGTCCACACCGCCCTCGAGAGCGGCTAGCGCCTGGTTGGCCTCTTCGCTACGCGAATCGATCAGAAGCATGCGCTCGTACCAGGAGCGGGCGTCTTCGACGCGGCCGCCGCTCGTTGCGAGGTCTCCGAGCAACTTCAGTGCGATGAGGTTCTGGGGATCGAGCTCGAGCACTTTCGACAACTGCGTATGCGCGTCGGAGAGTCGTTCGCTGTCTAGATAGATGCGCCCGAGAACTATGTAGGCGCTGATGTAGTTCGGGTGATTCTTAAGGCCGTGCAGGATGAGTCCCTCGGCCTTGGAGTGGTCGCCAAGTTTACGATAACCGTCGGCCAGGTGGGCGAAAACGCGGCCCTTGGGATTGTCTCGCCAGCGCGCTTCTAGCTTATCTATTTCCCCGAGGATGTCCGACTGTGGATCGTTTTCCGGAGACATCGATTTCCTTACTCCTGAGGGCGGATGTTGAGGCTTAGGCTGGCAGAGGGGGACTGGCAATTATAGCTACAGCAAGGCGTTAGTGTCAACGGCCGACCGCCGAGGAGGGGCCCCTGTTGGGCAACGGTTCTGGAACCCGAGCGGTGGCTTTTTGCGTATCTAACGATAGATTCAGGGGTTCATTCAAGAACACGAAATGTACGTGCCGAAGAGGAGAATTCTGGCCATATGATGCGCGCAATGCGGGCAAACACGAAGTGGATCATGCTCATAGTGGTCCTGGCGTTCGCCGGGCTCATGGTTTTCCAGTGGGGCATGGACGTTTCTGGAGGGAGCAGCCCTGCAGCCATCGGCGAGGTCGGCCGTGTGAACGGCACGAAGATCTCGTATCAGGCTTGGACGCGCACGTACCGTAACCTGGCGGATCAAGCGCGTGCTCAGAAGGGGTCGGCTCTCAACGACCTCGAGCTCGATCTGATAGAGCAGCAAGCGTGGAGCCAGATGGTCAGCCAGATCTTGATCGAACAAGAGCTCAGACGCCGCCACATCACGGTGACCGACGAGGAGGTCCGCCTCGCCTTCCGCACCAGCCCGCCTGACTGGCTACGCGAGAACCAGCTTTTTCAAACCGACGGTCAGTTCGACTTTGACAAGTACCGGTCCTTCTTCTCGGGGCCGGCGACCGATCCCATGCTGCTGGCTCAAATCGAGGCTTATTATCGCGACGTCCTCCCACGGGCCCGCCTGTTGGATCAGGTCTCCACGGGCATCTACGTCTCCGACTCAGAAGTCTGGTCCGTCTACAGAGAGAACACGGAGCAGGTTCGGATTCGCTACCTCGCGATCGATCCCGAAAGAATAGTCGAGGACTCGGAAATCGGCGTAACCGAGGATGAGTTGCGGGTTTACTACCGAGCGCATCGAGAGGATTTCGAACAGCCGGCGACGGCCGAGACTCGATTGGTCCAGATATTCCGCATGCCCGGAGCGGCGGACAGCGCTGCGGCGCTCGAGAAGGCCAACGACATTCGTGCCGAGATCATGGCAGGAGCGGACTTCGCCGAACAGGCCAACACCCACAGCAGCGACAGGGCGACGGGCCAAGCCGGCGGGGACCTGGGTTGGTTCGAGCGAGGAGACATGGCGGCGGAGTTCGAGGCTGCTGTCTTCGCGCTGGAGCCCGGTCAGATCTCCGAGCCTGTCCTGACCCGAAACGGGTATCACATCGCGAAGATGACGGAGAGCGACGGCGAGCGACGGCGAGCCTCGCATATCCTCATCCCGATCGAGCTCGGAGGTATCGGCGAGAGCGAAATACTGGGCCGAGTCGACCGCCTCGAGCGGATCGGTTTGGTTCAAGGATTGGAAGCGGCGGCCGATTCCATTGGAATCGGCGTCACTCGGATCACTCTCGCCCAGGGTACGGATTTCGTTCCAGGGCTTGGCGTCTTCGGGCCCGTCCACGACTGGGCCTTTCACGACTCCACGCTCATCGGTGAATTGAGCCGCGTGTACGAGACGAACGATGCATTCTACGTCTTCGAACTCGACGAGTTGTTGCCGGCAGGCATC
This sequence comes from Candidatus Indicimonas acetifermentans, assembly GCA_947581815.1. GTDB lineage: Bacteria > Gemmatimonadota > Gemmatimonadetes > Palauibacterales > KS3-K002 > Indicimonas > Indicimonas acetifermentans. The sequence goes on from CANPVX010000008.1 coordinate 30,938, forward strand.
ATTCCCTTCGAGGATGCCGAGGCCGCCGTCCAGCGCCGCGTGATTCTAGAGAAGAAGACTGAGCGAGCGCGCGAGATCGCTGACGGTGCCGCCGCCCGGATACGCGGCGGGGCCGGTCTGTCGGAAGCGGCGGGCGAACTGGGCTTGGAGGTCGTGACGAGCGGCATCTTCTCGCGCGGCACTTTCGTTCGCGACATCGGCCAGACGAACGCCGTCGTCGGTTTAGCCTTCGGATTGGGGCTGAACGAGATCGGCGGCCCGATAGAGGCCGGCCGCCGTCTCTACTTCGTCGAGGTCGTAGAACGTATCGATGCGGATCGCGAAGCTTTCGACCGCGACAGGGAGACGCTCCGGGCTAGGCTGGCCTTCCAGCGGCGCGAGGCGGCGCTGGAGCGCTGGTTGGAGGCATTGCACCAAGAAGCCGACATCATCGATAACAGACGAGAAGTCTTCCAGCCGCGGTCGTGATACGCTGTGGCTCGGTCGCTCTCAGAGCATCAGCCGGGCCACGTAGGCCACCGCCAGCACGCCCGCTATACTGAATAGATTAACGTTGATCGCCAATGGCCCGAGCGTCAGCGCTACGACCAGCAAGTCGACGCTGACGGGCCCGATGCTCGCCGACACGGAAGTGGTGAAGAACTCTCGGAAGGGACCTTCCGGTATGAAGAGCACCGAGAGTTTCGTGAGCAGGGCGCCCAACATGAAGCCCAGAGCCACAATCCCGACCACACGCCACGGCGAGCGCTCGAGCGGGCGCACGAGTAAACCTTCGCTACGGTTCACCTTCTCCGATCGACTGCATAGGCGACGGCTTCAGCCAGCGCTCTAGTGCCATCGCCTTCCGGAAGACTCTCGAGGGCGGCCAAGGCCTCGCCGGCAAAGGCCTCCGCTTTGCTGCGCGCGTAGTCGATGCCGCCGCTTACCTCCACCGCGTCGACCACGCGCATGATCGAGTGATCGTCGGGTTGCGGGTTACCGAACAATGCGTTCAGCGCAAGGCGTTGTTCATCGTTGAAGTCGTTGAGAGCCGCGATCAGCGGCAACGTCACTTTGTGTTCTCGCAGATCTTGCCCCGAAGTCTTACCAGTAACCTCCTCGGCCTCGGTGTAATCCAAGATGTCATCCGCGATCTGGAATGCCATCCCGAGGGCGAACCCATAAGCTCGGAGAGGCTCCCGATGGCTAGGGTCTCCGACCATCGTACCGAGCTCACAAGCTGCAGACATGAGGGATGCTGTCTTGGCTGCGATCAAGCGGTAGTAGTCTTTCTCGCTGAAATCGAGCGAATCGTGCGAGCTGAGTTGACGCATCTCCCCGACGGTCATTGCGTTTGCCGCCCGCGCCAGCACCTCGATCAAGTCGACGCGGTTGAGGGATGCCAATTCCATCACTGACCTCGAGTAAACGTAGTCGCCCATGATGATGGCGACCTGGTGGCTCCACACGGAGTTCACCGTGGGCATCCCCCGTCGCAGCGCGGAGTGGTCCACAGCGTCATCGTGAACCAGGGTGGCGAGGTGAACCGCCTCCACGACCGCCGCGATCGCTTCCGCATCTCCGCTCGGCTTGCCGCCGATCTCGTTCGAGAGAAGCACGAGCGTTGGGCGGAACAGCTTGCCGCGCATCAGCAGCAGGTAGTCGTTTACCTCATCTATCAGGTGGAAATCGCCGGCAACCATCTGGCTGAGACTGGCGCCGATCCGGTCGAGCCTCGCACGGACGGGCTCCTGGATGCGCGCTAGTTCAGGTGCGGCGGTTCGTAGCATAGGTCGCAAATGGCGGTTCTGTAGGTGCTGGTCGATTCGATGTGCCGAGACACTTTAGCCGGGGCGAGGGATGGTGTCAAAGTCGCCCGGCTAATCCCTCAGATTGGCCACGCGCTGAGCCGCGTCAGCGAACTTGACGTCGCAGCCCATCACGCGCTCAAACCACTCTAGCGCTCTGTCGGAGTAGCCAAGGGCTTCGTAGGCAGAGCCCATGGTGTAGAAGATCGCGATGAGCTCCTCATCACGGTATTGGCCCATCTGAAGCGCCCGACCGAGCACCTTCAGCGCGATGGCATATTCCTGCTTCTCGACAAAGCAGGTTCCTAACATTTCGATCGCGCGCAGCCGGTAATCCAGCCCGCGAGCCGCGATCTGGAATTCCGCGATGGCTTCGTCGAGGAGGCCCATCTCCTTGAAAGCCACTCCGAGATCGTAGTGGCTCGAAGCGTCCTCATCCTCGATAGCCTCGGCCACCTTGGATTTGAACTGGCTCAGCATTTCGGAGAAGTTGACTTCCCCCTCGCTCGTCGGATCCACCGTCGGGACGGTGAAGCGGGTGCTCTTGACCTCCTGTTCCTCTCGGACCAATGCTGCCAGATCGACGAAGTCCGAGCTTGCGTTCGCAGCCGCCGTTTCCACGCCCGCTTCCGAACCGGGCACGGCCGGCGCCGCCTCGTCCCCAAAAAGCTCCAGGGCTGCCAGCGCTCGGCGGTTGATCGGGTCGAGCTCGACAACACGGGCATACACGATGCGCGCCTTGTTGCCCGACTCCGTGCGATCCAAGCAGTCCGCAAGGTCCAGATACGCTTCGATCAGCGTAGCTGGATTCTGACCGCGAAGTGCCAGCTCCACGCGCTTTTGATGCGCCGTCAAGTCGTTGATGTCCAGCTGGAGCAGCTCGGCGATGACACTAGAAGCCTCGTTGAGTTGTCCATCGGCGCTGTAAAGACCGAGCGCCTCACGCAGACATCCCGTCGCCTCTTCGCGTCCGCCGACCTCGAGGAGCGCGTCCGCCAATTCGACGAGAAGGTCCGGCGCCCGGCCGTCCGATTCCAGCCTCCCGCGCAGCTCCGCAACATGATCGGGGGGCTCCAGCGCCTGGGCCGCTTCCTGCCCCTCATCCACCACGGCGTCGAGCGCCTCCTCGACCGCCGCCGCCAAGCCGGCCTCGATCCCCTCCTCTTCGTAATCCTCTAGCGCGGCGTCTATGTCGACGCCGGCAATTCCCCGGTTGTCCTCATCCAGCGCCTCGATCTCCGCGGCCGCGGTCGGACGCTCGGCTTCAAGGTCTAGCTCCTCCTCAACGGGTGGCTCGGGACCCTCGTCGGTCGTTTCCACGCCCTCGACGGTCTCTACCTCAAGGTCCTCGACTGCTTCGGGACCCAGGTCCTCTCCGGCGGCCGGCTCAAACGCCAACTCCTCCTCCAGCTCCCGCTCCTCCTCTGCCTCCTCCGCCACATCGAGAGTCGTCGGTACGATATCGAGCGCGTCGTCCAACGGCTCGCCAGCCTCGGCATCGACCTCATCCTCGTCGACCAGAGCCGTGGGCATCACGCCGATCGCGTCATCGCTGGAGACAGCGGATTCCTCGAAGGCTTCGTCTTCATCCTCGACCAAAGCGGTTGGCTCTATATCGGCAGCCACGTCGAGC
>CANPVX010000009.1 GCA_947581815.1 Candidatus Indicimonas acetifermentans
ATGCCTAGGGGGGCTACGGTGTCAGGTTTCAACCTTCCGGTTACTGGTACCCTCTGGCCTCTCGGTGACCCCGCCTTTTTTGTAGAACCGGAAGGGCACATGAACCGGAGGGATCATAATGAAGAAGCTCTTCGCGGCTATCATCATCTTGGCGGCAACAGCCCCGTTGGGTGCTACCGCCGGCTGTAGCGAGCTCACGGGGTCGTGCGTGACCGCGATCAGGGTGACCAACGACAGCAACAGCAACGAGACGTACGACATCATCATCGATGGCGTGCGCGTTGGGGCCTTCACGCCGGGCGGCTCGGATACGTTCAATACCACGCCGGGGAATCACATCGTTGAGGTCAACTTCGCTGGCGGCGGTGTCGCTTGCACGCCCGCGTTTCCCGCGGTGGAAGAGTGCACGACTTTCGGCCTGGTCTGCCGGGGTTAGCTCAACTACGAAGGCGAGGGGTCAGAGCAACTAGCGCTTCGCGGGGTACTTGCGGGGAAGATCGATGTCGGGATGCTCGAAGCGAGTAGTGCTCTGACCCTTAGCGAAATAATCCACTACTAACGCGCACACAACTTCGGTAGAAAGCCGATTCATGATCTCCACGCTGCAGGAGGTCGTGGATCATCTCGTGCCGGACCACGACCTCGGCATCCATCTTGTCCGGTCGTAGGTAGATGTCGTGCTCCTTCACCCAAAGCCCGCTGGCCAGATCATCTTTCAACACATCGGTGGCCGTCCACCAGCGGATGCGGTCGAACTCGGCGTCCGGTTGTCCCACGCACTGCCGCGTCGCGTCCCACCACAACCGGTAGTCGGCCGGCGGTTCGAACCGCTCGCGGTCCGCGGGCTCCACGGCAGTCCGGCAACTGGCGACAGCGAGAAGGAGAAGCAGGGCGCGCCTCATGCGGCCGGCGTCTCCAGGAGCCCCAGGGATGCAGGCGCAGAATAGCGGCGCACACCCGCGGGGAGTGTAAGACAACCTACCAATGGGCCCGGAGTCCTGACCGGAGCCCTGAGAGCTGTGTCGCAACGGGGGATCACGACTGTTCAACCTCTGGAGTGGGGGATGCTCCACAGACGGCCTAGCCTCAGCTCGTCTTGTTTACAATTTCCGTGATTATAGCTTATCGGGGTTGCGGGGACCAGATGCCTTGCCCGCATCCCGAAGCGCCGCGTTGGAGCTCATCGATCAGCGCGCTGACATCAGGGCGCGCCCTCCATCGATCGAGTGGATCCCTCCGGTGATCCAACCCGCCTCATCGGAGCACAGAAACGCGCAGAGCGCCGCGATCTCTTCGGGCTGGCCGACTCGCGCCAGTGGATGAGTGGTCTTCGAGTGCTCCAGGAACGCAGCGTAATCGGGGACGGCTTGTGACACGGTGTGCAGCTCCGTGACGACGACCCCGGGGTTGACCGTGTTGACCCGAACGCCGTGGGGCGCGAGCTCGAGTGCCACGCACTGTGTGAACATGTCGGTCGCCGCCTTGGACGTGCAGTAGGCGAGCAGGTTGGCGTAGGGCCTGAGGCTGGTCACCGACGAGATGTTGACGATCGCGCCGCCGCCCTTGATCAGGTACGGCGCTGCGTGGCGTGTGACGTAGTAGAGGCTGTCGACGTTACTCGTCAGGAGACGCTCCCACTCCTTGGGAGGGGTGTCGAGGATGCCGCCCGTGCCGATGACGCCGGCGGCATTGATGAGGAGGTCGATGCGATCGAAGGCGTCGACGCAGCTCTCTACGGCCGCGCGGACCTGATCCTCATCCCGCACGTCTGCGACTGCGTAGTGCTCGAAGCTCTCCTTGAGGCGCTCCCGGCGCCGGGCCACGCCGAAGACCGACGCGCCCTCTTCCTCGAACCGTTTTCCGCAGGCGCGGCCTATCCCGCTCGACGCGCCGGTCACCAGCGCGACCTTTCCGCTGAACCTCATATCTCCCCCCGCGTTTGGTGTGCGGGTGAGGGTAGTCATAGCGAGCGGGTCTTCACAAGGTGGGGCAAGCCAGTTCTTGACCCTGTACTATGGTACAGTGTTTTATTCTAGTGAAGTTGCGCCTGAATAGTTGCTCTGTGGACCCTGACTGGAGTTTGATCGATGAGCGGTTTTCGCATCGGCGAGCTAGCGAAGAGGGCTGACGTGAACGTCGAAACGATCCGCTATTACGAGCGGCGCGGGCTGCTGGCCCCACCCCCTCGATCCGCTTCTGGCTATCGGCAGTATGACGAGCTGGACGTGGGGCGCATCACGTTCATCAAGCGGGCGCAGTCGCTGGGCTTCACGCTCGCTGAGATCACCGACCTCCTGCGGCTGCGGGTCGACCCGGATGGCAGCTGCGGAGACGTGGAGGACAGAGCGAGGCAGACGCTGGCGAGGATCGAGGGGAAGGTAGAGGAGCTTGCGAGGATGAAGGTAGCGTTGGAGAGGCTCGTGTCCGCCTGCGAGAACGGGCGGCCGACGAGCGCCTGTCCAATCATCGAGGGCCTGGAGAGCGTGAGAGAGCTGACGACGTGATAGAACTAGTATACTTCCGAGACTGTCCCAACATCGCTCCGGCGCGAGAGCGGCTCGCCCGGGCCTTGAGCGATCTTGACCTTTGCGCCAGCTGGTGGGAATGGGACCGCAACGCCGATGATACTCCGGCCCGCCTGCGCGCCTACGGCTCGCCGACTATCCTCGTGAACGGCCTTCCGGTCGGCGGTGAAGGCGTCGAGGCGACGGGGAACACCTGCCGTGTCTACCGGGACGAAGACGGTCGACCCGACGGCGCTCCTTCGTTGGAGGTGATCCGCGCCGCGCTGGCTAACCTAAGAATCGAGGCGAGTCCCTGACGGCAGAACAGCCATCGTCATCGCCAGCGCCGTCCAGCACGTAGCATTCAATACGCATGTTCCTATAACCCGCACTTCGCGCTGCCGTCCGAGTAGCTCGCACGGCTTCAGGCGATTCGGCGTGGGCCCTCGCGAGCTTCCCGAGCGTAGAGATCTTCCAGCCAGAGAGACAGGACCTGCAGGGACGACTGGTAGCCGACTTGGGCGAGCGCGGCGCCGCGTGAGAAGTCGAGGGCGTCGACCTGGATATCGTGGACAGGATCGATGATGAGGACTTCGGGCCGCTGGCTGTAGCGAGGCGCTTCGAGCCGCCATTTGCGATCCGTGGCGATTCCGAAGGCTCGGCCCAGTATGCGTGCGATGCCTCGCTTCTCAGCGGCTCGCTCCGGTCCCTGCTGGCAAAGGATGCCCACGACGCGATCGGCTCCCAGGGCGAGCGCGGTGCCGACGGGCACGTTGTCGGCTAAGGCGCCGTCGATGACCCAGCGATCTAGAGGGCCCCGCATGGGCGGGAAGATTCCCGGAATGGCGCAGCTCGCCAGGACGGCTTCGAGGAGATCGCCGCTCTTCCACAGGTATGGACGCCCCGTCTGGATATCGGTGGTTACCGCTACGAAGGGGATGGGGAGCTCGTCGAAGCTACGGACGGGGAGGCGCTCTTCGAGGAAACGGCGCAGGTTGCGCGCGGTGTAGATGCTCTGGGCTCCGGCGCCACGCCGCAGCAGGTCCCAATTGAACGAGAAGATGTCGCGGCGGCGCACTCGCGCCCACTCCTGCATCATGACGCGCGGCCGCATCCCGGAAGCGATGAAAGCACCGTTCAGCGCTCCGATCGACGCGGCGACCACTAGATCGATCTTGATGCCGAGCTCGGAGACGGCGCGGTAGAATCCGGCCTGGAGGGCGCCTTTGCTCCCTCCGCCTCCCAGTACCAGCGCGGTCTTAGGTCGTTTCATAGACACGAAAGTCTTGGTCCGGCGATTCACCGGGCATTATCAGATGCCTCTCAGCAACGGAGAACTTCAGGCAGAGATTGACGGAGGGTGCCAGAAGCCGCGTTTGGCGGGCGTCAAGAAGCGATTCCAACCTACCAACTACTTATACACCTGCCGGCAACACCGGTGCCACCGCCGGGCCGGGCGCTAAACGCTTTCCTTACAAAGGATTAGCGTACCGCCCGCGCCAGGGTGTCGTGGTGCCACTGCATCAGAGTTCGCAGGTAGAAGCCGATCTGGCCCGATCCCTGGAACCCGGCGGCCAGAGCCGCTGCCTCCTGCTCCGCGTCGGGGATGTTGGATATGGCGGCGAAGTCCGCGAGGTCGTCATAGAAGCCGAGCGTAAACATATCCCACGCCCCGCCCGCAACGCGCGTGAAGATGAGGTTCTGCGGCCGGCCGAGGTGAGCGTAGAAAGCGTTCTCCATGTTGCGCTGCTCGAGCAATTCCGCGCGCTTGCCGGGCACGGCGACGAACATCTCGACGTGGTAGTATGACTTTTCTTTGAAATGGCGGCTCACTACCTCCAGCGGCGGCCCCATCACGAAGGTCTCTTCACGCCATGCGATGTGCGGCCCGAGAGTACGCTGAAAGTCCTCTTCGCTCTGCTTGGCCTCGAGCCCGGCGGCCGCCCGCCGCTCGATGCGCTCGGGCGAGTAGTAGGACTCGAAGCTCTCCATGGGGAAGAGGAGGAAGAGATCCCATTGATCGCCCTGGCTATGCCGCATGATGAATGGGCCCCCGCCCCCGCCCCTGCCCCCGCCCCTGCCCTCCTCGTCGGCGGCGGCGAGTACAGTCAGCCGCTCCTTGTATAGAGCGATGACCTCGACCAGGCTGCCGGGAGCCGCTCGGATCAGCAGCGCTCTATATAGATAGGTGTTCGTTGTGTCGGGGCCCGGAGCGGCCACCGTGAGGGCGAGCAGCAACGCGATCATGTTTAATTCTCTCCTCTCGTATCGGCTGCGCGGCTAACCGCGCGGGTTAGCCGCATTCACTATGCGAACCAGCGGCTGGCTCGCCAGCATGGAGCAGAGTAGCACCCGGCTGAACCGATCGCTGAGCTGGAGTGCAAGCTCAGCGGCCGCGACGGCGAGGGCCTCCCGCTCGGCATCATCGACCATGTTAATGATCGGTACGACTCTAGCCGCGCCGACGTTCTTCAGAGCTCCGCGCTCGTCGGCCAGGAGTGCAGCCACATGCTCCGGGGTCACGCGCTCGCCGGGTCGGGCGCCGGTCACGGCCTGCAGGTGATCGAGTCGATGAGCGATCTCATCGCTCAGCGGTTGACCGATCGCCCTGGCCGAGACGATGGGGATAACGAGGGTCGCCTCGCGCGGGATCGCAGGCTCTCCCTCGGCGGGCGCCTTGATCAGGCGGAGTCGAGCGCCGTCGGCTTTGATCAAGCTCACGTCGAACCGGGCGCGGCGATGGATATCGACGATAGCTTCGGGGGTGAGTCCGCCGACGCGAGCCCGCGTGTCGGGCGCCGGGTGTGCGAAGGCGATGACCCGGTGCCGGGAGGCAGCTTCTATGACCTCGCTGGCTATCGCATCGTCGCCCGCGATCACCACGTGCGCCTCGAGGGTCTTGGGGAAGACCGCGGTGCGCGTGGTCGTAGTGAGGCCCACGCGGCCGCGCAGCTCAGCGGCCAGGCGGTAGAGCGTCGACTTCTTCCCGCCGGCGCCCACCGTGCAGACGATGCCGCGGCTGACGCCGAGCGCTTCCGCGAGTTGGTCGCCGCGCTCAGCCGCCACGCGTGACCGCCGCATTCACCGAAAGGATCTTGGGCAAGAAGCCGGCGATCAGCTGCCAGCTGTCGCCGCCATCCGCGCTGGCGAACAAGTGCCCGGTGGAGGTTCCGAAGTAGATCCCGCAGGGTTCGAGGCCGTCGACGTCGATCGCCTCGCGGAGCACGGTGACGTAAGCGTTGTGTTGGGGCAGGCCGCGGCTGAGTGGCTGCCAGCTCGCACCTGCATCGCGGCTGCGGTAGACGGTTATCGCACCACCCACTGTCGCGCGCATGTGGCTGCTCTCCTCCGGAATCACGTAGACGGTATCCGGGTCCAACGGGTCCGTGGCCACGGCGTAGCCGAAGTCACTGGGCAGATCGCCCGTGATCTCGATCCAGCTTTCCCCTCCATCGTCCGTTCGATAGGTGCCGCTGTGGCTCTGTTGATAGAGACGCTCGGGCCGCGCCGGGTGCATCACCAGCCTGTGGACGCAGTGGCCGGTGGCGGGCTTTGGATCGGCGAGGTAATCCGCGCGTACGCCGCGGTTGATGGGCCTCCAGCTCGAGCCGCCGTCGTCGCTCCGGTAGACGCCGCCAGCCGACACCGCCGCATAGATCCGCCGCGCGTCTCCGGGGTCGACGTAGATGGAGTGAAGAGCGAGACCGCCACGCGCCGGCTGCCAGATATCGCTCGTCGGGTGCTGGTTCAGGGCCGGTACTGGCTGCCACGTCGCGGCGCCATCTTCGCTGACGAAAAGGCCGGCGGGCTCGATTCCAGCGTACAAGGTTTCAGGCGTGCTGGCGCTTCCGGGGGCGAGATGCCAGATGGCTTTGAGGCGCCGGCTTTCATCCTGTGGCGGGTAGTGAGGCACCTCGGGCAAGACTTCCCACTCGTGCCCGCCGTCCCGGCTCTTGTGGATGTGAGCGCCCCAGACTTCGTGACGCGTCGCGGCGTAGGCCGTCGTGAGGTCGCGTGGATCGCGGAAAGCGTGATAAGTCTCGTAGCCGGCGAGGTGCGGCCCGTCGAGGCGCCATTCAAGTCGCTCGAGATCGGATGCCGCCACGAAGAGGCCTTTTCGCGTGCCGATGATTAGCGTGACCCCAGCGCGCATTTCGGTATTCGGTATTCGGTGTTCGGTGTTCACTGTTCGGTATCCGGTATTCAGTATTTGGTATTCGGTGCTCGGTATTCGGTGCGCGGTGCTCCGTACTGGTGCGAAACCCCCACCGAGTACTGAACACCGAGTACCGAGCAGCGCAGACCTGTAGCTTACCGATGCTCGGCCGGGCTGAAAAGTAGAGGTGAGCATCGCGCATGCGCGCGCCGGGCTCGCCAACTCCGGCGGCTGGGTCAGCGGGCTATACCAATTTAGTCGTGTTCGTGAAGGATTACTTGAAGGCGATGCGGATCCGCGGGCCCGGGTTTTCGACCGGCTGGCATGCCGCCGGCCGCCCATCTCGTAGTAGGCACCTAGGAGAGAGTGGACCCGGCTCAGTTGCAGCTAATGACCGCTTCGGTCAACGTTAGGCCCGCGGGCGGCGTGATTCCGCTGCCCATATAGATGCCGCATTGGTTCGTGATCGACGCGTGTGTGGCTTTGGCGCTCCAGCCGCTGGGGCTCGCGTCGTTGATGGTGATGGTTACGTTGGGATTGCGGTTGAATTCGAGGTCGGCGAGGTCGGTAGCGTAGTCGGCCGTCCCTTCGAAATACGCTTCTTGGGCCGTCACCAGTCCGCGCAGATCGGTCACCATCTGCGCACGGTAGGCCTTGCTCCTGGCAGAACCGAACTTCGGCAAGGCGATGATCGCCAGGAGACCGATGATGACTACCACGATCAGTAGCTCGATCAGCGTGAAGCCTCGAACGCCACTCTTCATGCCTTTTTCCTCTGGCAACCTGGACCGAACGCCGCGGGCGTCAACCCTCTTATATAGAACACGACTATTGAACACGACCTCCCAAGAAGCGCCACCATGGCACGACTTACCAGAGGGGCAATGTTTGTGCCCTCGAGTTGGCGGTTTGTAACGCGTTGCAGGGTGTGCGGTTACCAAATGGTGACATATGGCCTACGACGACGACGCCCCCGCTCTCAGGCTGCAGATTGCAAACGACCACGCGGAGTGCGACAGTCAGTGTGACCGGAACTAGGCCCTATCCTCGCACCTTTCAGAGCCGCCTCTGGCGGATGTGATGGCCGTTATCGACGCTGGCGCCCAACCGTGTGCAAGGCGGGCCGGTCGGTGCGTCTGTAGGGAGAGTGGCGAGTCTGCCGCTCCACACAGAGAGAATAGGAGGTTTGTTGTGAAAGCTTCGAACAAGTTGCAAGGGGTACTGCTGTCGCTGCTGCTGCCGGCTGGGTTCATGTCGCTGGCGGTGTTGGCGGATGGGAGAGCCGGGTCGGCTGCGGCGGGGCCCAGCCTCACGGTGTATCCGGACAATCTGGCGCTGGTGCGGCGCGAGTTGGACCGAGCGCTGGCGCCCGGATCGCATACGGTACGGATCGAAGGGCTACCCGCCAACCTGGACCGGTCCAGCTTGATCGTCTTGAACCGTGGCGTGACGCTGATCGGGGCCCACGGTTTTCGCACGTATCAGGATGCGGCGTCGGGGCCCGGCGCGTCGGTCGACGTGGAGCTCGAGGTCGAGCGGCCCGTCGAGACTCTTCGGATCGCCTTCCTGACGAGTGGGTTGAGCTGGTCGGCGGACTATGCCATGGTCGTGGCGCGCAATGATGCGACGGCGCGGTTGGATGGGTACGCCAACGTGATGAACAATTCCGGCACCGCTTACGAGGCCGCCGAGTTTCAGCTGCTGGCAGGGCAAATCCAGAGAGGAGCCAGCCCTCGCTACCGGGCTGACGCCCTGATGTCTGCGGCTCGCGAACTGGATCAAGTGCAGGGCGCACTGGCGTTGCAGGGCGCCGCGTTCGGCGACTACCACCTGTACACGGTCTCGGCTCCGTTATCGTTGAGGACGGGCGAAGCCCGACGCATCAGGTTGGTGGGGGCGGCATCCGCCGAGACGGAGAAGCTCTACACGTTCGGCCACAGCATCAATTATCGCCAACAGTATCCGGAGCCAATGACGCAGCCGGTCGTCGTGAGCTATCGCGTGCTGCGACCGGAGGACAGCGAGCTGGGCGGCGTACCATTACCGGCGGGGCAGGTGCGCGTCTACCAGGAGGACGATTCGGGCCGCCTGCAACTGCTCGGGATATCGCCGATCGCTAACACACCGAAGGGCAAAGACCTGTTGATCACTATAGGGTACGCGTTCGACATTGTCGGAACGCGAACGCAGGTGGACTACTCGCGTCCCGGTGGCAACGTCTACGAGTCGGCGTGGAAGGTGGAGTTGAGGAACGCGAGCGACGAAGACGCCACCGTTCAGGTGGTCGAGCGGCTGAGTGGGGACTGGACCATCGTCGAATCGAGCCACACGCCGGAGAAGCTCTCGGCGGGTGCGGTCCGCTTCCAGCTCGACGTTCCGGCGGGCGGAGTCGCGACGCTGGAGTACAAGGTGTCGGTTCGTCCCTAGCGCCTCGAGTGACGCAGGCGGGGTTCTCGGTCTATCTTAATAGCATGAACAGCACGGATACGACCGCCGGTACCTCGGTTCGGCCTCTCGAGGCCCGGCTGGACGCGCACCTTCAGTCCAGCGGTCTTCTGGCGACGGGCGACGCCGTGACGGTGGCCCTCTCGGGTGGAATCGACTCCGTCGTCCTCCTCCACCTGCTGGTGGGGCTACGTGAGGACTGGGGATGGACGCTCTCCGCCGCCCACTTCGACCACGGCATGCGCGAGGAGAGCCAGGCCGACGCCGTTTGGGTGAGTCGCTTGTGCTCGCAGCTGGACGTTCCACTTCATTCGGGCCGGGCGGCGAGCCGGCCCGCCGGCGAAACCGAGGCTCGGGAGGTGCGCTACGACTTCCTGCAACGCGCTCGGGCCGAGTTGGGAGGCGACTGGCTCGCGACCGCGCACCAGGCGGACGATCAGGCCGAGACCGTGCTGTTCCGGCTGCTGCGGGGGACGGGCGTGGCCGGCGCCGCCGGCATCCCCGCTCGGCGGGCGCCGCACGTGGTCAGGCCGTTGCTGCCGTTCTGGCGCGCCGAGCTGGAGGCCTACGCGCGAGAGCGGGGAATCGAGTATCTCCTCGACCCAACCAACCTCGATCTGTCGCTGGCCAGGAACCGCATCCGTCACTGGCTCATCCCGGAGCTCGAGGCGGGCGAGGCGCCCGACCTGCGCGGCCAGCTGAAACGACTGGCCGGGCTCTCGGCGCGAGCCGCGGCCGCCGCCGAGCGGTGTATGGAACGGGGGCTGGAGCGGCTCGTGCGCGAATCCACGGAAAGCCGTGTCGTAGTTGCACGTAGCGGATTGCTCGCCTATGATACGAGCGCGCGCGCACATCTGCTTCGCCACCTCGTGGCGCGGGTCGGTCCACGCCCCGGTCGCGCCGGAACGCTCACCGCGCTTGAGTTTATTACCACAGGCTCTAGCGGGCGTCGCATCGCTCTGGCTGGCGGGATCGAGATCCGCCGGGAGTTCGACCGTTTGATCGTGGAACGGGCTCGGACCGCGGGCGGGGATTCCGATGCCGAGTGCGAGATAAAGCATGTCGGTGCTGGCAGAGGAGTTGCGACGATCGGCGGCGCAAGCTGGTCTGTCGGTTGGGCCGCCGAGGAGGGAGTCGAGGGGGTCGAGGGGGTCGCCGGCGAGGAGATCGCCAGCTTCGCGGTAGAAGACGTCCGGTTCCCGCTGAGCGTGCGGAGCTGGCGGCACGGTGACCGCATGGTGCTGCCGGCGGGCACCCGCAAGCTGAAGAAGGTGTTTGTAGACCGTAGGATCGGACGTTCGGAGCGCAGTTTGGTGCCGCTGGTGGCCGATCGCGCGGGCGTCCTTTGGATCGTAGGTGTTGTGCGGGGCGCGAGGGCGGCTCCCCGGCGTCGTGGGGAAGCGTTGACGATCCGTATCAAACGGGAGTCATGAGCTCGGTACTCACCCCGTACCCAGAAGTCGGACGCGTCGTTTTTTCCGTGGAACGGATCGCGGCGCGCGTGCGCGAGCTCGCCCAGGAGATCGAGGCTCACTATCCGCTCGAAGAGGAGCTGCTGGTCGTTGGGCTGTTGAAGGGTGCTTTTGTCTTCAGCAGCGACCTGGTGCGCGCGCTCGTGCGTCGATCGGTGGCCGTCGACTTCATCATCGCGGCCCACTACGGTGAAGGGACGGATAGCCGCCGCGAGGTGCGGTTGCTGCACGACGCCGATACGCCGATCGAGGGGCGACACGTCTTGCTGGTCGAAGACATAGTGGACAGCGGGAAAACGCTCAACCGCATAGCCGAGTCTCTTGAGCGGCGGTCGCCCGCGTCACTGGAGATTTGCGCTCTACTGCACAAACGGCTCGCGACGGACTTGCGGTTCGAGCCGCGCTGGGTGGGCTTCGATGCTCCATCCGATTGGCTTGTGGGGTATGGGCTTGACCTCGGAGAAAGGTATCGACACCTGCCGTTCATAGCAGTCGTCGATCCCGAGGAGATAAAAGGTCAGTAAGTCATGTCAGAGTTGAATCAACCCGCTGGTCCCTCCCGTTGGGCGCGAATGTCGAAGAGTTTGGCGTTCTGGGCTCTCCTCATACTCGTTCCGTTGATCGTCATCCAGATGTTCAGCCCGAGGAAGAAAGTTCACGAACTTACGTACACAGAGTTCATCCGTCAGCTGGAATCGGACAACGTACTCAAGGTGACGGTGATCGAAGGGCAACAGCTGCAGGGTGAGCTGAAGGGACCTATCGCAGCGCCCTCATCTGGGGAGACGATGCGCGAGTTTTGGACGCTGCTTCCGATCCGCGACAGCGAAGAGCTTCTGGAGCGGCTCGAAGCACAAGGGATACAGATCGAAGCGCAGGAAGCGCGGCCCAACTGGTGGGGGCTGCTGGCCGGCATGCTCCCGTGGATTTTCCTTTTCGGCTTGATGTTCTTCTGGCTCCGCCAGATGCAGACCGGTGGAGCACGGGCCTTCTCGTTCGGCAAGTCGAAGGCGAAGATGTTGACCGGCGACTCCCCGAAGGTGACGTTCGCGGACGTCGCTGGGGCCGATGAGGCGAAAGCCGAGCTCGAGGAGACCATCGATTTCCTGAAGGACCCCTCGAGGTTCACGCGCCTGGGCGGGCGGCTTCCAAGAGGAGTGCTGCTGGTGGGCCCGCCGGGGACCGGCAAGACGCTGCTGGCGCGCGCGGTGGCGGGGGAGGCGTCGCGGCCCTTCTTCAGCATGTCCGGTTCCGATTTCGTCGAGATGTTCGTGGGCGTCGGCGCGTCGAGAGTGCGAGATCTGTTCGAGCAGGGTAAGGCTCATGCGCCGTGCATCATCTTCATCGACGAGCTCGACGCGGTCGGTCGGCATCGCGGCGCCGGACTAGGCGGTGGCCACGATGAACGGGAGCAGACGCTGAACCAGCTACTGGTCGAGCTCGACGGGTTCGAGTCGAACGAAGGCGTGATCCTCATCGCGGCGACCAACCGGCCCGATGTTCTGGATCCGGCGCTGCTCCGGCCGGGGCGCTTCGACCGGCACGTGGTCGTCGACCTCCCGGACGTGAAGGGGCGGGAGGGAATCCTCGCCGTGCACACGCGGAAGATCCCGCTTCTAGATGATGTCGACCTCGCGGTGTTGGGGCGGGCGACGCCCGGGATGAGCGGGGCCGATCTGGAGAACCTCGTCAACGAAGCGGCCCTCCTCGCCGCGCGCGAGGACAAGGAGCGCGTCGCCATGGCGGATTTCGAGGAGGCAAAAGACAAAGTCCTCATGGGCGTCGAACGGCGTAGCATGGTCATCAGCGACGAGGAGCGAAAGCTCACGGCGTTCCACGAAGCCGGCCACGCGCTGGCCGCGCTCTTGACCCCGGAAGCCGATCCGCTTCACAAGGTCACGATCGTACCGCGCGGCCGGGCGCTGGGCCTAACTTTCGCGCTGCCGCTCGACGATCGTCACAGCTACTCCAAGGATTACTTGGAGGCTCAGTTGATCTACGCCTACGGAGGGCGAGTGGCCGAGGAGTTGATCTTCGGCGCGGAGAAGATCACGACCGGGGCGGGTAACGACATCGAGCGGGCGACCAAGCTGGCTCGCAGGATGGTCGCCGAGTGGGGCATGTCCGAGGCGGTCGGCCCGATGAATGTGGGGGATCATGATGGGAACGTCTTCCTAGGCCGGGAGATCGTCGAGCGGCGCGAGCTGAGCGAGCGGACCGCGCGGCTCGTCGACGATGAGGTCCGCGCGCTGCTGGACACCGCTTACAAAAGGGCCAAGGAAAGAATCTCCGCCAATATGGACAAGCTCCATGCTCTGGCGCAGGCGCTGCTCGAGCGCGAGACGCTGAATGCGGAGGAGATCAACAAGGTGTTCCGCGGTGAGGCGTTGCCGCCGCCTGAAGTCAAACGGAAGAAGGCAGACGCTGATTCCAACGAGCAGGATGCCGCCTCTGAGTCGCAGCCGAGTGTCAGTTCGAGTGTGAGCTCGGAAGAGAGCGACGCTCGGCAGGCCGCAGCAGCGATGAAGAGCTCGGCGGCGGAGAAGCCGGAACCGGAGGGCGCGCAGTGATCGTGGAGCGGATGGCGCGCAGCCCTCACGCCATCCGCGGCACTGCCTCTAGCTGGCGCACTGCGCGCCGAACGATCGATCTGAATGAACCGGTGGTGATGGGGGTCCTGAACATCACACCGGATTCTTTTTCTGATGGCGGTCGATTCCTCGAGCGGGACGCGGCGTTGCGACGCCTGGAGGAACTTCGGGAGCAGGGCGCCGACATCATCGATATCGGCGGCGAGTCGACGCGTCCAGGGGCGGTCCCGGTTTCGGCGGACGAGGAGCTGCGCCGGGTGATGCCGGCCGTGGAGGCTGGTGTTGAGCTCGGGGTTCCCATCTCGATCGATACGACCAAGTCGGCGGTTGCCCGGGCGGCGCTGGATGCCGGTGCCGAGATCGTCAATGACGTCTCCGGCCTGCGCTTGGACCATGGGGTTGCCGACCTGGCGGCGGAATGCGGCGCCGGGCTCGCGCTCATGCACATGCGGGGCGAGCCCCGCACGATGCAGGAGGACATCGACTACGACGATCTGTTCGGGGAGATCGAGGCCGAGCTGCGGGACTCCGTACAGCGGGCGTTGGACGCTGGCTGCAGCCCGGAACAATTGGTGGTAGATCCCGGCATCGGGTTCGGCAAGACGGCGGAGCAGAATCTCGTGCTGATAGCGCGGCTCGAGCGGCTCGCGGCGCTCGGCTGCCCGGTGCTCATAGGGCCTTCCCGGAAGTCGTTCATCGGAAAGATCCTCGGACTCCCCGTACAGGAGCGTGTGGAGGCGACGATCGCGGCGTGTGTGATCGCGCTGCTGGGCGGAGCGCGCATCTTCCGCGTGCACGACGTGGCGGAAGTTCGGCGGGCTCTGGAGATGGCCAGCGTCATAGAGAAGCAGATGGATCGTGCAGAGCTTATTTGAGCGAATCAGCTTTCTGAGGCCCGACGTCTGGGATATCGCCCAGATCGCAATCGTTGCCTACATATTCTACCGGCTGTTGCTGCTGTGGGCCGGCACGCGAGCAATCCAGATGCTGCTGGGGCTCATCGTGTTGTTCGGCATGTACGTCGTGGCCGACGTCTTCCAGCTCGAGCTGATCGGTTATCTGCTGCAAGTCATCTTCACGTACGGCGCGTTCGCCGCGATCGTAGTCTTCCAGCCCGAGCTGCGCAGCGCCCTCGCGAAGCTGGGGCAGAGTCGCTTCTTCCGTTACCTGTCGAGGCTCCAGCAGACCGCAGAGACCGTGGAAGGACTAGCGGCGGCGGCCGAGCAGCTGTCGCGCGCCAAGGTCGGAGCGATCATCGCCGTCGAGCGGGAAGTGGGGCTGGAAGAGTACGCGGCCACCGGCACCAAGGTGAACGCCCCGTTCTCCCCGGACCTGCTTTCTACGATCTTCACCCCTTACTCGCCCATGCACGACGGCGCCGTCATCCTGCGCGGTGAGACCATTGTGGCGGCGGGGTGCATCCTGCCCCTCACCCAGTTCCCCGTCACCGACCGGCGTCTCGGCACGCGCCACCGGGCGGCCATCGGACTCTCCGAGGAGACCGACGCCATCGTGATCGTCATATCGGAGGAGACGGGCGCCGTGTCGATCGCTCAGCGGGGCCGCCTAGAACGTAACGTGGGGGCGGAGCGAGTTCGGGAGCTGTTTGGCGTGAAGGGGCCGGCCCGGCCCGCGCTCGCACAGCCGGGGCAGCCGGCCGCCAAGAGCGCTGGCGGGCTGAGTCTCGTTGACAGAAGCTCGCCGACGTCATAATCTTCTGGTAGCACAAAACACATAAAACCCGAAGATGCTTCACTAAGAGCAAGCGAGGGTCGCCTTGCCTCAAGAAGCTCAATACGCGCTGCTCGAGCTGTTCAGAGACGGCGGGATCATGATGTATTTCCTGGTGCTGGCGTCGCTGCTGGCGCTAGGCGTGATTATTGCGAAGGGTTACATGCTGTTCGTCGCGCACCGCGACAGCCAGGAGCTGCTGGGCCAGCTCGACACGCTGCGCGAGACGGGCGCCGGCATCGACCGGGCGATCGAGGTGGCGGACGGGACGCAGGGCCCGGTTGCGGCGATACTCTCCACCGGTCTGAGGCGGATGCGCGAGAAGCAGAGCGGGCGAGACATAGAGAGAGCTGTGTCCACGATCGGTGCGATCGAGCTGGGGTTCCTGGAACAGGGCCTGGTGGTGTTGGCGACCGTGGCCAACGTGGCCCCGATGATGGGATTTCTAGGCACGGTTGCGGGGATGATCTCCGCGTTCGGCGCGGTGGCTGAAGCGGGCCAGATCGAGGCCTCGTTGGTGGCGGCGGGCATCAAGGTCGCGTTGATCACGACGGCCGCTGGCTTGACGATCGCGATACCGGTCAACATCGCCTACAACTTCTTCGTCACCCGGATCGACATGCTGATCATGGACATGGAGCGGGGAGCCCAGGCGATGCTCGACTTGGGTGCCCGAGTCGAACGCTAACCTGGTATTCAGGGCCTACGCGGGGAGTCAGCCAGGGGTCGTATCATGGCGCTGTTAAACAAGAAGAGTAAAGTCAGCGACGAGATTCCCACTTCGTCCATGGCCGACATCGCGTTCCTTCTCCTCATCTTCTTCCTGGTGACCACGGTGTTCGAGGACGAGAAGGGCTTGCCGATCGTTCTTCCCGAGCGCGAGGCCGAACAGGTGGAGGTCTCTCAGAAGAACATCATCCATTTCCTGATTCAGGAAGACGGCTCGGTGAGGGTCAGGCGTGGCGAGAGCACGGCTGAGCAGATAGTTGCGGCCGGTGAGATCGAAGCGATCATGCGCCAAGAGATTGGCCAGAACCCCGAGATCATCGCGGCCGTGAAGACGGCACCGGATGCTCCGTACCGGTTCATGGTCAGCGTATTGGATGAGCTGCAGCAGGCGGCGTCGCAGCGAATATCGTTGCAGCTCTGGGAGAGGTAAGACCGATGTCGATTCGAGGTGGCAGCGATTTCAAGAGGAAGTCGAAGACGGAGAGCGAGATCCCGACGGCGTCGATGGCGGACATCGCTTTCCTGCTACTCATCTTCTTCATGGTGTCAACGACGTTCCGGAAGGAGCAGGATCGCGACGTCATCTTCCCGCGGGCGGAGGCGACGCAGAGGAGCGACGAGAAACGCAAGAACATCCTGCATATATATGTGGAGAGGCAGGGGGCCGTATTCATCAATGATGCCAGGGTCCCCATCCCGCTGGTGTCGGACATCGTGCTGCCGCTGTACAGGGATAGCGACCGTCGTCTGGTGATCGCATTGCGCGGCGATCGCGATGTTCCCTATAAGTACGTGAATCAGGTGACGGAGGAGTTGCGCCAGGCGAACGCCGTGCGCGTCTTCTTCGCCACTGATCTCGAGAGCCGTATGACGCGGGAGAGGAGGTAGGACCTCGATGGTAGCTCAGGCAGGTGGGACTGCAATGGCGCAGGGTAGCCTAACAAGAGAGACCGCCAACGACCGCTTCAAGAAAACGTTCAACTCCTGGTTCTGGGGAGGCATCTCCGTCGCGACGGTGATGCACTTCATGCTCTTCGCGTTCTTTCCAGAGCTGACAGCCGCCGACGTCAGATACGGGTTCAGGGAGTTCGAGTCGGTTGAGTTGCCGCCCGAGGTCGATATCCCGCCGCCGCCGGAGCAGATATCGCGTCCTGCCGTGCCCGTCGTCGCGGCGACGGAGCTGGAGGAGGATATCACGATCGCTCCGACGACCTTCGAGGAGAACCCGGTAGACAAGCTGCCGCCGCCTCCGAGCGACGCCAGCAAGCTGGGCGACAAGCCCGTATTCACGCCGTTCACGGTGCGGCCGGAGATCAAGAACCGTCGCGAGGCCGTACGCATCGTCGAGCGCGCGTATCCGAAGCTGCTGCGCGATGCTGGGATCGGCGGGAACGTGAACGTCTGGGTCTTCATCGACGTCAACGGCAAGGTCAAGAACGCGCAGGTGCAGAAGAGCTCGGGCAACGCAAGCCTCGACAATGCCGCGCTGACGGCGGCTCAGAAGTTCCAGTTCACTCCGGCGCTCAACAGAGACAAGAGGGTCTCGGTTTGGGTGGCGATCCCGATCTCGTTCAGCGTGAGGCGCTGAGATCGGCCCCGGACGGGGCCGCGAGAGATGGCCCGGAGCCGCGTCAGACGGCTCCGGGCCTTTTTGTTGGGCGCCGGATCCGCTTGCTAGTCTACCCCGGGGCGGGTAAATTTGCTTGATTTATGTACCTTGAGCGACTTCAGGCGGCTCTGCCAGAGGTGCGATCGCAGATCGAACGCGCGTGCGAGCGGTCGGGTCGCTCAGATGCTGGCTCGATCGAGCTCGTCGGGGTGACGAAAGGGCACCCCGTTGAGGCTCTGCGGGCGGCGAGCGAGGTGGGGTTGGCGGTGATCGGCGAGAGCCGCGTGCAGGAGGCGGCTGACAAGCTGGAGCTCGCCGGTGATCTGGGATTGAGCTGGCATTTGGTTGGCCATCTTCAAAGAAACAAAGTGAAGATGGCTCTGAAACTGTTCTCGTTGATTCACTCAGTGGATTCGGTCCGCCTAGCGCAGGCGGTCGCGAAGGAATCGACGAAGCTGAACCGCCGGTCGCCGGTCCTCGTTCAGGTGAACGCATCGGGTGAGGAGTCGAAGAGCGGTTTCGAGGTTGAAGAAGGTCTGGCGGCGGTCAGAGAAGTTGGCGAGCTGGAGGGCGTTCGGGTCGTCGGCCTGATGTCGATGGCTCCCCACAGCTCGGATGAGGGGCTCTTGCGCAGCGTCTTTCGACGCACGCGCGAGCTGTACGAACGCTGTAGCGATGAACTGGAGAAGTTCGAGCCGCGTTATCTTTCGATGGGGATGACCAACGACTACGAGATCGCCATCGAAGAGGGTAGCAACTTGGTGCGGTTGGGGACAGCGCTGTTTGGGGGGCGGGAACCATGATTGACCTCACACCACTCGACGTTCGCAAAAAAAAGGGCGACTTTCGACGCGTTGTTCGGGGATACGATTCTGAACTTGTCGATGACTTCCTGGATATGGTTGCTGAGCGGCTCGAGGAGTTGGTGAAGCAGAACGTGGCCCTGACGGAACGGGCCGAGCACCTGCAGGAGCAAGTTGGCTCTTTCCGCGAGCGTGAGAAGGCGCTCAACGAAGCTCTCGTGACCGCGCAGCAGCTACGAAGCGAGGCCCGAGCCCAATCTGAACGCGAGGTCGAGATCACCCGGCGGGAGGCACAAAGCCAGGCCGAGAGGATCGTCGAGGAAGGTCACCGTTCCTTCCGGGAGCTCACCCGAGAGATCGATGCGCTCAGCGCGCGGCGTCGTCAGTTTTTGCGCACTTTCCGCGTGATGCTGGAGCGATACGCATCGGACCTGGAGCTCGAGGAGGAGCGACTGCAGGGGGAGACGGCCGAGCTCCCCAGAGTACGGGAGGTTCGCCAAACCGGCGCCAACGGCGAGGTCAGCGGTGAGAAGCGGCCGGAGCCTGAGCCGAGCCAGGAACAGGACGAGGGTGAGAACGGCGAGCAAGAGCAGGACGAGAGCCTGGAGCAGGAGCAGGAATGGCTCTCCTCACTGGTCGGTGATGGTGATTCGGAAGAAAAGGATTGATGGAGCCTGGCAGTGCTCGGGATCTAGTTCGGAAAATACGCGCTGCTGCGGATACGATACGTGCGCGAACGCAGGTCGAACCACGCATCGGGATCGTGCTGGGCACCGGCCTCGGTGCCCTCGCTGAGGAGATCCATACTGAGTCGGTGATCCCGTACGCCGACATCCCTGACTTCCCCATCCCTACCGTCGAGAGCCACAGTGGGCGGTTGCTTTTGGGCCATCTCGAAGGGCAACCGGTGGTCGCGATGCAGGGACGCTTTCATCGCTACGAAGGTTATACCCTTCAGGAAGTCACCTTCCCGATCCGAGTATTCCGCGATCTAGGCGCGGATACGTTGATCGTCTCGAACGCCTGCGGCGGTATGAACCCGCTATGGAGCGTGGGCGACCTGATGCTGATCGCAGACCACATCAGTCTTCTGGGTGACGGCCCGCTGATCGGTCCCAACGCGGACGAGCTCGGCCCGAGGTTTCCGGATATGTCGGAGCCCTACGACCATGCGCTGCAGGAAGTGGCGCTTGAAGTCGCGAAGGAGCTGCGAATAACGCTCCGCCGTGGGGTATACGTCGCGGTTCCCGGCCCGAATTTGGAGACGCGGGCGGAGTATCGATTCCTGAGGGCGATAGGCGCCGATGTGGTGGGCATGTCGACGGTTCCCGAGGTGATCGTCGCGGTTCATTCGGGAATGGCGGTACTGGGGATCTCCATAATCACCGATGCCTGCCTGCCGGATGCCCTGAAGCCGGCGAACATTGAAGAGATCATACGCATCGCGCGTGAAGCGGAACCGAGGTTGACGAGCCTGATCCGCGGGACCGTCGCTCGCTTGAACTGAGACCTATGTCTGAGCCGCTGTACCGGCAGATGCCTGAGAACCCCGTCGAGCTCGAAGAGCAGGTACTCGAGTTCTGGGAAAAAGAAGACATTTTCGGGCGCTCGCTCGAGCTGACCCGCGAGGGGGATCCCTTCGTCTTTTACGAAGGTCCGCCTACCGCGAACGGTCGCCCCGGGATACATCACGTCCTCTCGCGCACGCTCAAAGACACGTTCACTCGCTACCACACGATGCTGGGCCGGTCGGTTACCCGCATCGCGGGGTGGGATACGCACGGGCTCCCGGTTGAGGTAGAGGCGGAGAAGGAGCTGGGGATCACCAGCAAGCCAGAGATCGAAGAGATTGGCGTAGAGCACTTCATCGAGGTCACCAAGAAGAAGCTCTTCACATATAAAGAAGACTGGGAGAATCTGTCGCGGCGTATCGGCTACTGGCTCGACTACTCTCGCGCTTACATCACGTGCGCGCCCGAGTACATCGAGAGCGAATGGTGGGCGCTTGCACGATTCAACGAGAAGGGCCTTCTGTACCGCGGTCACAAAGTGGTGCCGTATTGCCCGCGCTGCGGGACCGGCCTCTCGAGCCACGAAGTCGCGCAGGGCTACCAAGATGTGCGCGAGCCGGCCGTCACGGTGAAGTTCCCGCTGGTCGGTAGACCGGGCGAGCACTTGCTCGCTTGGACGACGACGCCGTGGACGCTACCGGGGAATCTCGCTTTGGCTGTGGGACAAGAGATCCCGTACATCAAGGCGCGCGCCGGCGAAGAGATCTATTACCTGGCCGAGTCCGCGGCCCCGCAGGTTTTGGGCGAAGAGTACGAGGTACTGGAGCGGATGGCGGGGAGCGACCTGGAGGGGCTGCGCTATGAGCCGCCGTTCCCGTTCTTCGCGAAAGCGGTGGGCCGCGAGGTTGATGCGTGGTATGTGACGGTGGGTGACTTCGTCACTGCGGAAGAAGGCACGGGCATCGTGCACACGGCGGTGATGTACGGTCAGGATGACTACGAGCTAGGCAAGAGACTGGGTCTGCCACGGTACCACCTGGTAGATGAGCAGGGGCGCTTCACCGCGGACGTCGAAGCCTGGGCTGGCGTGTTCGTGAAAGACGCAGAACCAGGGATCATCGAAGCCCTCGCGAACTCGGGCCGCTTGCTCAAAGCCGAGGACCACACTCACAGCTACCCGTTCTGCTGGAGGTGCGACACGCCGCTCCTCTACTACGCCCGCGACTCGTGGTATCTGAAGATGACGGCGGTCAAGGACCAACTCCTGGCCAACAACGCGAGAATCAACTGGCACCCTCCCGAGATCGGCAGCGGAAGGATGGGAGAATGGCTCGAGAACAACGTGGATTGGGCCCTGTCGCGCGAGAGGTATTGGGGTACGCCTTTACCGGTTTGGCTCTGCGATGAGGATGAATCGCACGTCGAAGTGATCGAAAGCTACGCCAAGCTGGCCGAGCGGGCTGGACCAGGCGTCGTGGGCGAGGACTTCGATCCGCACAAGCCCTTGATCGATGAGATCGTCTGGGAATGCAATTCCTGCGGCGGTACGATGCGGCGCACCCCCGAGGTGATCGATGCGTGGTTCGATTCGGGATCGATGCCTTTTGCCCAGTGGCACTACCCGTTCGAGAACCGCGAGATATTCGCGGAGCAATTTCCGGCTGACTTCATCGCGGAGGGAGTGGACCAGACGCGAGGTTGGTTCTACTCGCTGCTTGCCATCTCCACTGTGTTGTTCGAGTGTGCGCCGTACCGAAACGCGGTAGTGAACGACCTCATCCTCGACGCCGAAGGGATGAAGATGTCCAAGTCCCGGGGCAACGACGTCGATCCTTGGCAGGCGGTTGACGAGTTTGGCGCCGACGCCATTCGATTCTATATGCTTTCGGTGAGCAATCCGTGGCTTCCCAAAAGGTACGACCCCAAGGCGATCGGCGAGGTAAGGCGCAAATTCTTCGCCACGCTGATTGCCACGTACCGTTTCTTCGAGCTTTACGCCAACCTCGAGAGCTGGCGACCAGACCAACTGCCGCCGCACGGAGAGAGGCCGGTGATGGACCGCTGGCTGCTCTCTCGGCTGGATGGCCTGATCGCAGCCAGCAACCGGGACATGTCCGGTTACGAAGTGACGCGGGCGATCCGGCGTATCAGCGATTTCGTGACGGATGATCTGTCGAACTGGTACGTACGACGATCGCGGTCTCGCTTCTGGGGGACGCGAGCGGCATCGCGCGAGACGATGGACGCCGCCTTCGCCACGCTCTGGCAGGCCCTCATCGCCGTGAGCCGGCTTCTGGCTCCCATGGTCCCCTTCACCGTAGACTGGTTGCACTCTGAGCTCACGGGTGGAACGTCCGTGCACCTCACCCGCTACCCTGAACCCGAGGGGCGGGTAGACCCGGAGCTCGAATCGGCGATGGATCTGGCCCGGCGGCTTGCGGGGCTGGGGCGAGCTGCCCGGGAAGCCGCGGGCATCCGGGTGCGGCAGCCGCTTCGTCGTTTGTACGTCGCTCTGGCGGATGGGCGCGAGCGGGAGCTGCCGGAGGACGTTCTTGCGATCGCGATCGACGAGCTCAACGTCCGCGAGATCAGCTTCGTGGAGAGTCCGACGGAGTTGGTGAGTTACCGCGCCGAGCCGAACTTCGCGGTGCTGGGCCCCGCCTTCGGATCCAGGGCCGAGTCGGTCGCCGCCGCCATGCGGGGAACGGGCTCGGCGGAGCTGGCCGAATGGCGGGCCAGAGGCGGCGAGCTCGAGGTCGAGCTGGACGGGGAGCGGGTTCGCGTCCCTGAAGAGGGCGTGAAACTGGAGGAGGATGCGCGCGAGGGGCTGGCTGTGCATTCGGATGGGTCCATCCTTGTAGGATTGGACACCTCTTTGGACGAAGAGCTGCGATTGGAAGGCACGGCTCGGGAGCTGATCAACCGGATCCAGCGTCTGAGGCGCGATGCCGGCCTAGAGGTAGACGACAGGATCCGATTGGGTATCTTTGGGGCGCCGCAATTTGCATCCGCCGCTGAAGCGCACCGAGAGTACATAGCGAGCGAGGTGCTCGCTGTGGAACTGGAGGTGGGGCCCGGGCCGCCCGAGGCCAACGGGTACGACCACGAGCAGGCGATCGAGCTCGACGGCGACGAAGCAGTAATACGTGTTCAGGTCGAGTCTTGAAGCTCTAGACGATGAGCGCTGAGACCCGCTGCGCGCTCGCGTGGATGGAAGAGAAGAGATGCCTCTAGGCAAGAAGAAGCTGACGCACTTTGAAGCGCGACTGCTCGCGGAGCGCGAGAAGGCTGTGAATCAGCTCAGAAGTTATGACGAGTCGTTCTCCGACACGCTTCAGGGCTCTGACGGCGACCTGTCGGCGTACAGCTTCCACATGGCCGATCAGGGTACCGATGCCATGGAGCGAGAGAAGGCGTTCCTGTTTGCCAGCAAGGAAGGCCGTCTGCTGTACCATATCGACCAGGCGTTGCGACGGCTTTACAAGACTCCGGAGTCGTACGGTGTGTGCGAGGAGTGTGGCACGAATGTCAACGAGGAGCGCCTCGACGCGCTTCCCCACGCCAGATTATGCATCGGCTGCAAGGAGCGCGAGGAAAGCGGTGTCGCCTAACGGATACTCTGCTGAAGGCTTGAGCAAACCGGGGTCGCTGGTCGAGGCGTCTGCGCGCGGGAAGCTGGCGATGTTCGTAGGGACGGCAGGGACGGTGTTGATACTGGACTTGTTCACGAAGTTGATCGTCCAGCAGACGCTGCATCTGTACGAGTCGATCCCGGTGTTGGGCGATGCCTTCCGCCTCACTTACATATACAACCCTGGAGCCGCCTTCGGGCTCCACGTGGGTCCCTACTCCAGATACATATTTCTCGGCCTGGCTTTCGTGGCTCTGATTGTGTTGATGGTGATGTATCGGCACACGTCGGGGACAGACCGGCTTCGCCTTTTCGCGATCGGCGCGATCGCGGGCGGCGCGCTGGGCAACGTTGTCGATCGGATCCGCTCCGCGCAGGGCGTAGTGGATTTTCTGGATTTCGGCCTCGGGAACGTTCGTTGGCCGGTCTTCAACATCGCTGATACAGCGGTGACGATCGGCGCGGTGCTCTTGCTCGCTTCGCTCTGGGCGGAGGATCACCGGCGCGACCATGAGCACGCCGAGGGCAGCTGAAGGCCCCGACGGAGGCACGACCCACCGGGTCAGGGTTGAAGCAGCAGCCGAAGAACGACTCGACCGTTACCTCGCCCAAAGACTGACGCTCTCGCGTTCGCACGTGGCCTCGTTGATAGAAGACGGCCGCGTCCGCATCTCTAACAAAGTCCCGAAGAAAAGCTACGTACCGGAGGCTGGCGATCTGATCGTCGTGGAGATTCCTCCGCCCCGGCCGGCCCAGGCATTAGCCGAGGATATACCGCTCGACGTGCTCTATGAGGACGAATGGCTGCTCGTCGTCAACAAGCCGGCCGGGATGGTCGTGCATCCGGCCCCCGGGCATTCTGGGGGGACTCTGGTCAACGCGGTCCTTCACCATGTGGATCGACTATCGGGCATCGGGGGCGTCAAACGACCGGGGATCGTGCACAGGCTGGATCGGGATACATCGGGCTTGATGATCGTCGCCAAGGAGGATAGGGCTCATCGCAGGCTGTCGAGCGCGCTATCGCGACGCGAGATCGGCCGCGGCTATCTGGCGGCGTGCTGGGGGCACCTGAACGAGCCTCGGCTCGTCATCGAGGCCGACATCGCTCGCCATCCCCGCGACAGGAAAAGAATGGCCGTGGTGCGCGGCGCCCGGCGCGCGGTCACTGAAGTGGAGCGGCTGGAGACTTGGAAGGCTGCCGACTTCCTGAGGGTGCGGCTTCAGACGGGGAGAACGCACCAGATCCGAGTTCACCTGCGGCATATCGGCCACCCGATCGTAGGAGACCCGACGTATGGGCGGGATTGGGAGAGGGGACTCGGCGGCGAAGCCAGGCGTTGGGCGTCGGTGTTCGCTAAGCGATTGGGACGTCAGTTCTTACATGCTGCTGAGCTGGGCTTCAGACACCCGATCGAGGATCGGGAGATGAGCTTCAGCGCGCCGCTGCCGGAGGACCTGGCTGCGGCTGCCGAATGGGCCCGCGGAGCGAGTTGACGGAGGCGTTACTCCTTGATATAGTTATACTTCCGCGCGTTGAGGTGCCGCGTTCCCTCCCCCAATTTCCCTCACCATTTAGATGGCTGGTGTAGAGGTCTACTCCGCAAAGCGCCAACTTCTTTTCGAAGTCGGCCCGTATCTCTTTTCGGTTGAGGCCCAATACGTGAGGGAAGTGTTGGAGCCATGCGCGGTGACGCCGGTGCCGGGCGCCGCGACGCCGGTCGTGGGCCTAATCAATATCCGGGGGACGCTGATGATTGCCGCGCGACTCGCGGCTTTGCTGGGAGTCACGCCGGGAGTCGACGAAGAGACGGCGCTCGTCACTTTCGAGCACGGACAGCGCCGCTTGGCGTTGTTGGTCGATCGAGCGGTGGGAGTCGCGCCACACCCGGCGGGCGGGCTCGACGTAGACGGCGAGTTCCTGGCCGCGCTCGGTTTGGAGAGCGTCGTGCTGGGGGTAGGGGGGGGGGAGTTCGGAACCCGGCCGTACTACCAACTGGACGTGGGTGTGATCTTCGAACGCGTGCTCGGCGGGGAGAGCGAGCATGCTCTCGGGCGCGGACCGATAGGAGGATTGAGATAATCATGAGCGGTACGGTGCTGATCGTTGATGACGCGATCTTCATGCGCACGATGATCGCCGACATATTCAAGCAGGCGGGCTTCGAAGTCATCGGAGAAGCATCGAACGGTGTCGAAGCAGTTCAGAAGTACAAGGAACTGCAGCCCGACATGGTGACCATGGACATCGTCATGCCCGATATGGGTGGGATCGACGCCGTGCGCGAGATCGTGAAGGACTATCCCGATGCTAAGATTCTGATGTGCAGCGCGATGGGTCAGCAGGGTCTCGTAGTCGAGGCGATCCAGGCCGGCGCGCGCGACTTCGTGGTCAAGCCGTTTCAGGCATCGCGTGTGCTCGAGGCTGTGCAGCGACTGCTTGGATGAACGCGGATAAGTACGCAGAGCTCTTCGCGACCGAGTCGCGCGAGCATCTGGCTCAGATGTCCCGCGCACTCGTTGCGCTGGAAGCGATGCCCGGGGATCGAGAATCGCTCGACGCCATCTTTCGCTCGGTTCACACCATCAAGGGCATGGCGGCCGCGATGGGGTACGACGTCGCCGCTGACCTAGGTCATAGCATCGAGTCCGTGCTCGAAGCCATCAGGTCGGGGGAACGATCGATCGACTCCTCGCTGGTGGATCTTTTGCTGAGCGGTAGCGACGCGCTCGAGGCGGCGGTGGATGCGGCGGTGGCGGGAGCCGATCCGCCGGATGTGACGAAGCTGATCGAACGGCTGGAGGAGGCGCGAGAAGAGGGGGGCAGGGGGAGCAGGGGGGGCAGGGGGGGCAGCAGCGAAGAGGGTGAGTCCGCGCGAACGGGCGGCGCTCCTCACCCGGCCGGCGAGGGTCCGAGCGATGCTGGCTCGAAGGCGCGCGCCAGCAGGGTCAGCGTCGAAATCCGCAAGCTCGACAACCTGATGAATCTGATCGGCGAGCTGATGATCGTCCGTAGCCAGCTTGACGCACTGGCGGCCGAGCTGCAGTCGGAGTCTCTACAAGACGCGGTCGAGCGGGCGGGCGCGCTGATCACCGAGATGCAGTCGCAAGTCGTCGAGAGCCGGATGGTTCCCGTATGGCGCGTCTTCGATCGTTTTCCGCGCGTCGTTCGCGATGTGGCCCGATCGCTGGGGAAAGAGGTGGAGATCGTGATATCGGGGAAGCAGCTGGAGCTCGACCGCTCCATGCTCGATGCTATCAGCGATCCGCTCGTTCACCTGCTGCGAAACGCGGTGGATCACGGGATCGAGAACCCGAAGGAACGAAAGAAAGCGGGTAAGCCGCGGGTGGGCCGGATCGAGCTGTCTGCGCGCCGCGAGCGCTCGCGCATCGTCATCGTCGTCAAGGATGACGGACGCGGCGTCGACCGCGAGCGCGTCATCGCGCAGGCGGAGAAGCTGGGTCTGTTGGCCCCGGAGGCTGAGCCCAGCGACAACGAGCTATTTCGCATCCTGGCGCGACCCGGCTTCTCGACCGCCGGGCGGGTCACGAAAGTGTCGGGCCGCGGCGTGGGGCTCAACGTCGTCGAAGATTTCGTGCGCGGCTTCGGTGGTTCGGTGCGGTTCACCACGGAGCCGGGTCGAGGATCGACGACACTGCTGGAGCTTCCGCTGACGGTGGCTATGGTGCGAGCCTTGATCGTGGAAGTAACCGGTCAACTGTACGCGCTTCCGGTGACGTTCACGCGGGCCAGCTTCGAGGGCGGCGAGGACGGTGTGGAAGTGGCCCACGGCCGGGAGTGGGTGAGGTGGCGCGATGAGCGCTTGCCGCTCACGCGGCTACAGCGTTTGTTCGGCGATGAGTCGAATGGCGGGCGTAGACGGAACGCGAGCGTCGGGGGGGGAGGTTCGCTCAACCTGGTAGCGCTCGAGTTCGCGGGCGAGCGGATGGTTGTGTGCGTGGATCGGTTCGTCGGCGAAGAGGAGATCGTGGTCAAGTCGTTCGATCCGCCGCTCGGCGCGCTTTCGATTTTCTCAGGCGCGACCGTCAGGGCTGATGGGCGGCCGGCCTTGATCGTGGATGTTACGAGCTTGTCGTTACGGCCGGTCCAAAAGTTGAGCAGTTCGGGGATCGTTGGATGACGAAAGTGCGAGAACTCCTTGAAACAGAGCTCGATGCTCTGAAAGAAGTAGCCAACATCGGAGCGGGCCACGCTGCGACTGCCCTGAGCCAGTTGACCGACCGGCGTATCATGATAGACGTGCCGCAAGTGCAGGTGTGTGCTATAGAGGACGCGCCTTCCGCGGTCCGTGATACCGACGCAGTAGTGGCGGCTATCCTCATGCACGTGCTCGGCGACCTGACGGGACGCAGCCTGTTACTCTTCTCGAGGGAAGGCGCCCTGGTGCTGGTAGATATGTTGCTGAAAAAAGAGCCCGGTACGACGAAGATCTTCTCCGAATTGGAGCAGTCTGCGCTGAAAGAGACGGCGAATATCTTGACAGGCGCCTACCTCAACGCGCTCTCCGATTTCCTCGGCGTGATGCTGCTCCCATCTGTGCCGAGTCTCGCCGTGGATCTGTGCGCGGCCGTGCTCTCCACGACCTACTTGAACTTCGGGCAAGATCGCGATCGCGTCATCATATTGGATACTCGCTTTCGCTTCGAGCCCGGCGATCACAGCTTGTCTGGACATTTTGTTCTGCTTCCGGATCCGTCCAGCCTCGAAGTGATCCTCAAAGCGATTCGCCTGGTCTAGCAAGATGATTAAAACGGTGCACTCTGAGAGCGAACTACGCGTTCTCCGTGCGCTGGCGCGACGAGTCGACGCGGGCGACGCAGGTGCGCACAACAACCTCGGCGTCGTCTACTACCAAAAGGGCCTCTTCGAGGAAGCGATCGAGCAGTTTCGGCGAGCTCTTTCGGTCGACAGCAAGATGGAGGTCGCACGTCGCAACCTGGACATCGCCTACCATCAAACTGGCTACTACGACCGGCGCATCTCAGAGCTCATCGGACGGGTGCGCGACAACCAGGGCGACGACGAAGCTACCCTGCAGCTAGCCGAAGCGTATTTCCACACGGGCCGTCTGGACGAAGCCATCGCTCAGTACGAACGAGCGTTGGAGAGGCGACCGAAGAACTCACACATCCTGGTCAAGCTAGGGACGGCCGAGAAGAACCACGGCGAGCTGAAGTCTGCTCTGGGGCGATTCGAGCGAGCTCGCGAAATCGATTCGAACAACCCGACTATCCACTACTCGATCGGCGAGATCCTCTACAATCAAGGACAGAGCGAGGAAGCCATCGCGCCGCTGCGCGAGGCCCTGCGACTCGGGCCGGACACGGCAGAGGCCCACTACTTGCTCGGTTTCGTCTACGGCGACCTCGGCAACAGCGACAAGGCCGGCGAGCACACCCGCCGGGCCCTCGAGCTCAATCCGGCCGCCGCGAAGGCTCAGACGAACCTCTCCCTGGATCGATACAGTTCGGCGCGCTACGTCGAGCTGACCGGAAAGTCGCCGAGCCCGACGGCGACGGAGGGGACGGCGTTCGCGCATTACAGCTTGGGGATCGCGTTCCGAGCCAAGGGCCTCTACGACGAGGCGCGGCTCGAGTTCGAGCGCGGACGCAAGGCGGGAGAGGACGAAGCGCTGCTCGATCAAGCCGAAGCGGAGCTGGCTCTTCTCGTCGGGGATGTGGAAGACGCGCTGAAGCGCTACGACCGGCTGCTCTCCGATCAGCAAGACCTCCCCAAGCTGTGGAACGAACGCGGGGTCTCGCTTCATCAGGTGGGCCGGCTGCAGGAGTCCGAGGAGAGCTACGGCCGAGCGCTTGCGGCCGACGAGGGCTACGGGCCGTCTTGGAACAATCTGGGGGTCGTGCGCGCTTCACTCGGCGACCTGAAGGGAGCCGAAGAAGCGTTCGAACGGGCTGTTGAGGTGAGGGCCGACCCGGACAATGCGTGCATCAACCTCGGCCTGCTCCTGCTGAAGACGGATCGCTTTGACCAAAGCCTCGAGCTGTACCAGCGGTTGGTCGATGCCGATCCGGATCAGGCCGAAGCTTGGAACGGGTTGGGCGCCGCACAGATCGCTCTGGGTAGCTCTGTCGAGGGCAGAAACTCGTTCCTACGCGCGATCGAGATCGATCCGGAGTTCACGCCCGCGCGCTATAACCTGAGTTTTGCTCTTTCGCGCTTGGGCGACCACGAGGGCGCATTGCGCGAGACGAAGAGGGCGCTGGAGGCCGATCCGTACTATACTGCGCCGCGCTACAAGCTGGCGATCGATCTGCAATACGAAGGCGGCAACATATGGGTTCCGGACCTGGCGCCGGAGCGGATCGATCCCAAGAGCCCCGGCATTCGGGAGTTCAGCTTCACGCCGTCTCAGCTCGACTCGGTCTTCGAGGAGCTGCAGTCTGTACCAGAGAAGGCCGCATCACCGGGCGCGGCCCTGGTACCCGAGTTCGAGAAGCCGGAAACGGCGGACGCCGTCAGACCCGCGGCCGTGACAGCCGTGGCCGCGGAGGCCGCGGAGGCCGCGGTTGCAGAAGAGCCGCGCCCCGGGATCGGGGAGCGGGTCGGCGCGGATCCTTATGAGAGGGCGCGAGATTTTCTCGCCAACGGACTCTACGATCGCGCCATGGGCGAAGCGGTACAGGCGGTAAGGTCGGGCGGCGATGGCGTAGAGGGTGCCCTCATTCTGGGTGACATCTTCTTCCAGCGCGGACTGTACGGCGAGGCCCTGGAGCGATACGGCGAGGCGCTGACGCTGCGGCCGGAAGAGGCGCGCGCTTTATCGGGTGTGACCCGGAGCCTTTTGCGGCTCGACAAGACCCAAGAAGCCAAGAACGTCGCGGAGGAGCTTCTCCCTAGGGCTCAGGAGAGCGTGTCGCACCTCCTCGTGGTAGGCGAGTCGTTCACGCGGGCGGGAGAGGCACACCGCGGTGTCGAGGTGCTGGAAGCGGCGGTCTCGATGGCGCCTAGGGATCCGGTGGTGTTGCGGCAGATGGCGCGCGCGGCCCTGGCCACCGGCAATCGCCGCCGCGCCAAGGACGCATACCGCGCGGCAGTCGCAGAGGACCCCGACTTCGCTGCGGTGCGTGTCGAGCTGGGCCAGATTCTGATCGATGAAGGGGCGTACAGCGAGGCTGAGAGCGAGCTGCGGCGAGCTCTGGAGCTCATGCCCGCTTATGCCGCCGCCAACCTCGCGCTCTGTGGTCTGCTGGACCGGCAGGGAAGGACCCGAGAAACGATCAACACGATCGCCGATTTTTTGGACGTCGAGCCCTTCAATCTCGATGCACTGTCGCGGCTCGGCGAGGCGCTCGCTAAAGAAGGGCGGCGAAAGGATGCTGAGGCGGCGCTCCAGCGTGTGCTGCGGTTCGATCCCAACCGGGCCTCGGCGCTGTTTTGTCTGGGAGGGCTGTGCTCCGAGTCGGGTCGCTACCGCGAAGCGCTCGATTACTGGCGGCGTCTGCTCGACGTGGCTCCCGATAGCGAGTACGCGGACCGGGCCCGAGTGCAGGCACGGGTAGCGCAAGGTATGGACCGCGTCTTCGAGGGCGTGGCGTTACCGAAAGATAGCGGCTGATGGCGATCGAGGGCTCGCTCCGCGAATTTGCGGTGGAGGACATCTTCCAGCTGATGCACCTGTCTAGGAAGACGGGTGAGCTGGTGATCGTCCGCGAGCCCTCCCGAGTGCGCGGGTCTGTGCTGTTCGACGCCGGCGCGGTCGTGAGAGCCGTTGTCGATGGACCCTCCCCGCATCTGGGGCACCTACTGCTGAATGCAGGCAAGATCACTGAAGCAGATCTCGCACGGGCTGAGGAGCGGCAGGTGCAGAGCCCGGATCAGAGCTGGGTAGAGATCTTCAACTCCATGGACGTGGTCAGCGAGGAGGACGTCGAGAAGCACGTACATTTCCAGGCTCAGGAGCTCATCATCGAGATTCTCGATTGGCAGGACGGGAGCTTCTCCTTCGCCGAGCGGGCCATCGATGAGCTTGAGCGGACGACCTGGATTCCAACCGAATCCTTGCTGATGGAGAGCGCTCGCCGGGCAGACGAGCTCTCGGCGCTTCCGACCGCTGTCGCGAGCAACGACGCTGTTCCGCGCTTGTGCGATGGCGCTGGGGAAGGTGGCATACTGGATTTGCTGCCAGAAGAATGGGAGGTTTTGGGTCAGATCGATGGTGACCGAGATCTGAGGGCGATCGCGTGGGCGCTCGGGCGCAGCGAGTTCGAGGTTAGCAAGGTCGTATCCAAACTGGTGGACGAGGAACTACTCGAGATCGGTGGGCCGGATATTGGACGCGCTCGACCGCCGCACGAGCTCGCGCTCGACCATGCGGAGGAATTGATCACGGTGGGCGAATTCAAGATGGCGCGCGAGCGTATCGACAGGGTTCTGCGCGATCGCAGTGAGGAATCTCGCGCGCTTTATCTCCACTCCTTGATGTGCGAGCGCGCGGGGGACCTCGAGGCCGCAGCGACAGGGTACGAGACGACGCTTAGTGCCGACCCGCTGGCGGCGGAGGCGCGGCTGCGCCTGGGTCTCGTAAGGCTGAAGCTGGGCAATCTGGAGGGAGCGACGCGTGAATGGACAGCATACTTGCGGATGTCCCAAGACTCGCCTGAGAGGCGCCGCGTCGAGCGAGCGATGAGCGCGGCGCGCGAGCTCGAAGTCGCGTTGAATGAACTCGATGGCCGGGATGCGTAGATCGCTTCAGGAATTGAGCGCGGAGGTTGCGACGAACCCCAACTCGACGGCGTTCGTCGAGCTGGCCGTCGCATATCGCGAGCGCGGCGACTTGGAACGGGCCGCGCGCCTGTGCCTGCGCGGCCTCGAGCGCCACCCGACGCACGTGGAGGCCCACTACGAGCTCGGTCGCATTTACGAGGCGAGCGGGGAGCGCGATTTAGCTCTAGATGAATGGATGATCGTCCGGCAGCTGGCTCCGGAGCACGTTCCCGCGTGTTGTGCATCGGTGCGCCTCTATCTGGAGGAGGGTCGCG
>CANPVX010000010.1 GCA_947581815.1 Candidatus Indicimonas acetifermentans
CCCCATTCGCTAAATCTCTCTTCGCATGGACCTTCTGGTTGCTCCTTCACGGCACTCGGACTCGAACCGCTTCCCCTCCCCACTCCCTCTGCACCCCCTCGCCACCGCCTCCCCACCCAATCCTCATCGCCACCGCGTCGAAACGGGATGGCGATGGCGCGGGAGGGGCGATGGCAGGGTCAGACCGCGGCGGCCTCTTCGCTGGCTGCCCCCACGTTCTCGGGCGCCCGGGCTATCAATTGTGTGCGCCGCCGCGACGCGCCCCAGCTGCCCCGGATGACCCGCCCGCGATCGAGCCAGAACAGCAACAGGGCCAAGAGCACGAAATTCAGCCCGAAGAGCGCGAGGGCGTATGTGCGCCCTGAATCGATGCCCCCCGCCTGCAACCCCAGCATGGCGCCGCCTTGAATGGCGATGTAGGCGACCAGCAGCGGGATCAACACCTTCCACCCCAGCGCCATCACTTGATCGTACCTAAACCGCGGGAGCGTCCAGCGCACCCAGATGAAGACGAATACGAAGAACCCGGTCTTCAGCGCGAAGGCGCCCAGCGTCAACAGGGTCTTCCACAGCGCAGGCGTCGCCCCCACGATCGTGCCGTCGGCGAGGGCCCGCATGTTATCGCCCGACCAGAAGGGGATATCCCAGCCCCCTAAAAAGAACGTGGCCATCAGCGCCGACTGCGTGAGGACATTCGAGAACTCCGCGATAAAGAACATCGAAAATTTCATCGAGGAGTATTCGGTGTGATATCCGGTCACCAGCTCCGATTCCGCCTCAGGCATGTCGAACGGCAGCCGATTGGTCTCCGCAAACGCCGAAACGATAAAAAACGTGAACGCAAGCAGCAGCGGAAAGACGTACCACACGCCGAGCTCCTGCTGCTGCCCTACAATCGCCGGTAGCGAAACATTCCCGGCAAGCATGAGAATCGGCACGAGACTCAAACCTAGCCCCACCTCGTAGCTGATCATCTGCGCCGATGCCCGGAGCCCTCCCAGCAGCGCATACTTGCTGTTGGAAGCCCATCCCGCCAAGAAGAGTCCGTAAACCCCCAGCGATGCCAGCGCCACGATATAGAGGAACCCCACCGGGATGTCCGCGACGATCATCGGGACGAGGCCCCAGCGCGTCGGCAGCGGCGATGCGAAAGGGATGACGGCAAACAGGACCAGCGCCGGGAAGATCGCGATCATCGGCGCAGCGAAGAACAGCCCGGCGCTCGCGGCCCCGGGTAGATTCTCCTCTTTGAGGAGGTTCTTGAGGCCATCGGCCAGCGGCTGCAGTATCCCCCACGGACCCACTCTGTTGGGCCCGCTCCGGTCCTGAATCCAGGCCGCGACCCTACGCTCGGCGAGCGTCATCAAAGCCACGACCACCATGATGACCGTGAAGACCACGATGACCTTTACGAGGGAGATCAGGACGAAGGCCGTCGCCGAGAGTGGACCCATCGCTAACCCGCCCTGGCCGTTTGCGTTCGAGCGCTGGCGATCAGAGAGCCTCCGGGCCCGATCGACTCGTAGGTCAAGCCGTCGAATTCCTCGTAATCTCCAGCCAGAGCGGCGAAGGTCTCGGCCGCGCTTCTGTAGGCGGATCCCGTGCCCAGGCGCTCGAGCGTCGCCGAGCCGCTCATCCACAACGGCCGAGCCAGGCCCGGAGGCTGGAGCGCCGGGGCGAACCGCTGCACTCGCCCCTGGAAGTTCGTGAACGTTCCCTCCATCTCGGCGAAGGTCGTCACGGGAATGACGATGTCCGCCCTGCGGGCAGCCGGGCTGAGACGCGTGCCGAGATAGACGAAAATCGCCGCCGAGGCGCCGAATCCCTCAGGGGCACCGTCCAGCGGGTCGTCGAGCACGAACAAAGCCCCCGTATGCGAAGCGACCTCGGCGTAGGGGTCATCCGAGCGCTCGAATCCAAATAGCTCGGCGCCCCGAGCGTTGGGGACCCGCTCGCTGCGAAGCGCCAGCTTGGGGAAACCCGCGAGCACATGCTCTTCGGCCATCGGTACGGCGAAGTACCCGCCATCGAAGCCGGCGACTTCCATCAGCCTTCGCAGAATGTAGAGCGCCTCGTTGGAGGCGCCGGCGCTAGCCACACCCCTCGCCGCGCCCGGCTCGCCCCGTAGCGCCTCGGTGAGCGCGCTCAAGGCGCGCTGCCAATCCACGGGGAGCAGCGAATCGCCCTTGAGCATCGGCACCTCGAGACGGTCCCCGCTCCCCCAGTTCACGACCGTCTTCCGACCCTCATCGCACATCCAGTACGAGTTTACCTCCATATTGGGACGCGGTTTGGCCCTGCGGATCTGGTTCTCTTTCGTTCCGAGCGAGATGTTGCAGCCCTGGGAGCATCCCGGGCAGATGCTGGGGGCTTGATCGAGATCCCAGGCTCTCGCTTTGAATAGGAAGTCTTCGTTGACGAGGGCGCCTACCGGGCAGACATCCACGATATTCATCGAGAAAGCATGCTCGAAGAGATCCCCCGTCATGGTATCGATGTATCCCTTGTGACCTCGTTGCACGACCTGGAGTACGGGCTCCTGCGCCACCTCATCCATGAAGCGGACGCAGCGCGTGCAGAGGATGCAGCGATCGCCGAAGTAGACGATCTCCGGCGTTACGTTGTCGCGACCGAGAACCATCTTGGGGTCGGTCACACGGGTGTGGAGCTGTCCAGTCTCGAACGCGTAGTCCTGCAGCTCGCACTGGCCGGCGGCGTCACAGATCGGGCAGTCGAGGGGATGATTCACCAGGAGAAACTCGATGACGGCGCGCCGTGCTTTGCGAGCGTCGGCGCTCGTCGTATGCACGACCATGTCGTCCTGGACCTGCTGCACGCACGAGGGCAGCAATTTGGGTGCGCCCTCGACCTCGACCAGGCACATGCGGCATAACGCCGGCGCGCTGAGCCCGGGGTGATAACAGTACCGGGGTAATACAACGCCCACGCGCTCTGCCGCATCGAGGATCGTTGTCCCCGGCGGGACCATCACCTCGTGGCCGTCGATCGTGACTTTCTGGGTACTAGAGGCATCAGCCATCAAGTACCTACCGCCGCATGTTGGCCTTTGGCGATGAGCGCCATGTAATCATCCTGGAATTTTTGGATCGAGCTCACGATGGGCGCCGCCGCGCTATCCGAGAGCACACAGATCGTTTTCCCAGCCATGTTCGCGGAGATATCCAGCAGGAGCGGAATATCCTCCTCTCTCCCACCTCCGCGCTCGATCCTCCGCAGGATCTTCGCCGCCCAGTACGTGCCCTCTCTGCACTGGGTGCACTGCCCGCACGACTCGTGAGCATAGAACTCGACCATGCGCCGCACCGCGTGGACCATGTTGGTGGAATCGTCCATCGCGATGAGGCCGCCAGACCCGACCATCGACCCCGCTGCCTCGAGGCCTTCGTAGCTGCACTCCGCGTCGAGCTCGTCCGCGGCCAGGATCGGGACCGACGATCCTCCGGGGATCACCGCCTTGAACTCCCGACCCTCGGGCGGCCCCCCGCAAAGGTCGTAAAGCAGGTCCTTTAGATTGAAGTCCATGGCGATTTCGTAGGTACCGGGCTTCTGCAGGTGGCCGCAGCACGAGAAGAGCTTCGTTCCGCTGCTCTTCTCCGTGCCCCACTGTCGATACCAATCGCCGCCGTTCGTGACGATGTGCGGCACTACAGCAAGGCTCTCGACGTTGTTGACCGTCGTGGGCATCCCAAAGGCGCCCTTCGCCGCCGGGAAAGGCGGCTTGATGCGCGGCTCGGCCCGCCGCCCCTCGAGCGAGTTCAGCATCCCGGTCTCTTCGCCCGCGATATAGGCGCCGGCCCCCAGGTGGACCGTGAGTTCCAGGCTATAACCCGAACCGAGGATGTCCCTCCCCAAGTAGCCGCGCGAGTATGCGTCGACCACGGCCTGATTGACCACGGGGATGACGTCGACGAATTCGCCCCTGATGTAGATGTAGCAGTGGCTCGCCCCGATGGCGTAGCTACCGATGATGCAGCCCTCGAGTAGCTGATGCGGGGTCCAGCGCATGATCTCGCGATCCTTGAACGTGCCGGGCTCACTCTCGTCGGCGTTGCACACGAGGTAGTGGGGGAGGGTATCATCCTTTGGCATGAAGCTCCACTTGAGCCCAGTCGGGAAACCCGCTCCGCCACGGCCTCTTAGACCAGACTCCTTAACAACCTCGATCACCTGCTCGCGACTCATCGAGCCCAGCGCCTTCTCGACGGCTTTGTAGCCGCCTCGCTCGATCCAGCCGTCGAGCGTCGTGGCCTCGATTTCCCCGAAATGCTCTGACAGAATGCGCGTCTCGCGGGGGTGGGAGTGCGGATAGGCCATCGCTCTAGCGCAGCTCCTCTAGCAGGCGTGTAACGGTTTCCGTCTTCACGCTTTCGTAAACCCGCTCGTTCACCTGGACGACGGTGGCGAAACCACACGCGCCCAGACATTCGACCTCGATCACCGTGTACAGCCCGTCCTCCGAGATCTCGCCCGTGCGCGTTCCGGTCGCCGCGAGGAGCTTCTCAACGACATTCTCGGCGCCACACAGATCGCAGCCGATGCTCGTGCACACCTGAATCAAATACTTACCCACGGGTTGCGGCCTGAACATCGTGTAGAAGCTTGTGATGGACAGCACGTAAGCCGGCGTCAAATCGAGCAGCTCGGCGACGCGCTCGATCGTCTCGGACGAGATCCAGCCTCTCAACTCCTGACACATCGCGAGCACAGGCAGAATCGCCGCCCGCTTGTCCGGATAACGGGTGAGGATGTCGTCGAACCGCTGCTTGTACGCGCCCTCGAAGAGCGGTGCATCGGGATCGTTCTCCGCCCTGTACATGGGCTGAGCGCCTGCCACGGCCGGGTGGAGTTTTCGTTCACTCATCGATCGATCTCGCCAAGCACGATGTCGATACTCGCGTTGACCGCGATCATGTCGGCGAGCAGCTCACCTTCGACCAGACGAGGCAGCACCGCCATGTTCATGAACGAAGGCGTTCTGTAACGGCAGCGGACTGGCTTCGGGCCTCCGTCGGCAACGATGTAGAAGCCAAGCTCGCCTTTGGAGCTCTCGATCGAGTACCAGACTTCGCCGGCCGGAACCTTGAGCCCCTCCATGACGAGCTTGAAGTGGGCGATCATCCCGTCGATCGAGTTCATCGTCTCGGACTTGGGCGGCAAGATCACACGGCTGTCGGCGACATTGATCGGCCCATCGGGCACGCGCTCCAGCGCCTGCTCGAGGATGCGAATCGACTGCCGCATCTCCTCCATGCGAACGAGGTAACGATCGTAGGTGTCGCCCAACTCGCCGATGGGTACATCGAAGTCGTAAGTCTCGTAATCGAGATAGGGTCGATCCCGGCGTACATCGTGGGGCACGCCGCTCGCGCGCAGGT
Organism: Candidatus Indicimonas acetifermentans; assembly: GCA_947581815.1. Lineage (GTDB taxonomy): Bacteria > Gemmatimonadota > Gemmatimonadetes > Palauibacterales > KS3-K002 > Indicimonas > Indicimonas acetifermentans. The sequence continues at coordinate 5,397 of CANPVX010000010.1, forward strand.
TGGGACCGCACAGCCCGTAATTGATCGCCTCTTCAGCCCCGATGACGCCGATGCCCTGCGTACGACCGATCCAGATCGAGTTTCGGGTTAACAACGCATCGACCTCGGCCAACGTACGCGGGAACGTCTCCACGAACTCGCGAACGCCGTCGAGCCAACCCGGGGGCACGTCGGCCATCATCCCACCGATTCGGGTGACGCTCGTCGTCATCCGCGCTCCCGTATAAGCTTCGTGCAGGTTGTAAATCCGTTCCCGCTCTTGATAGGTGTAGAGGAAAGGAGTGAAGGCTCCGATATCGATAGCCGTGGTCCCGAGCCAGAGCAGGTGGGAGAGAATCCTGTTCAACTCACAGCAGATGACACGGATCACCTTGCAGCGCGGGGTGATCTCGACGTCCAGCAGCTTCTCGACGGCCAGCGCATACCCGACGTTGAACATCATCGGAGCCAGATAGTCCATGCGATCGGTGAGAGTTATCACCTGGTTCCAGGTGCGGTATTCGGAAAGCTTCTCGAAGCCGCTGTGCAGGTACCCTATGTGCGGTGTGCAACCGACGATCCTCTCACCGTCCAGCTCGCAGACCAGCCTCAGCACTCCGTGTGTAGCCGGGTGCTGGGGCCCGATGTTGATCAGCATGTTCCGGGTCTCGATATCATCATCGCGCCCGGCACCGGCGCCGGCGAGTTCCGAAGGAGCCGCTCGCGCCGTTACCCCTGGTGTCTGGGCCATCTGTCGTCTCGCCAGCTCCGGCAAGCCATCCTCGCCACCGCTGCCAGCCGTGACGAGCTCTTCCATGCTGTAGACGTCGTCGAGCGCCATCGACATAGCACGGCGCGTCTGCTCCGCCCGCGTAAAGCGTCCCCGAAGCGGGAAATCCTTCTGCAGCGGATATCCTTCTTCATAGTTCTCTGGCATGAGGATCCGGCGCAGGTCGGGATGACCTTGGAAAGTCACGCCGAACATGTCGTAGACCTCTCGTTCCAGCCAATTGGCGGCCCGCCAAAGGTCGCACGCGCTGGCTAGCCGAGGGCGGTCCGCTCGGAGCTGAGCCTTCACCCGCAGAGGTCTGCCTTCCGCGGTAGACCAGAGATCGTAGACCACGTAGATGGGGTGCCCGCCTCCGAGATCGAGGCCTGTGATGTCGCGCAGCAGGTCGTAGCTCCCCCCTTCAGACCCCTTGAGGTGTGCGAGAACCTCGACGTTGCGCTCCGGGTCGACGTAGAGGATCGGGTCGCCTGCGGCGTCATACTCGACCCCCCGAACGGCCACACCGATGCGCGAGCGCATCTCTTCAACGTCAGGCCGCGGGGCCGGAACCTGCCGGACCTGGGCGGGGGTTGAGGGGGTTGTGGTCCCTGTCATCATTTATTTGTGACGCTGCTCTTTCCGGTCCCCAGGACGAATGAGCGGCGAAGAGCTGTCCAGGCCGCTGACCCGATTCTGGAATGTCGAGTTTCCGAAGGGCCCGGCGATCAGCTCCACCTCTTCCGGTGAGAGCTGAGGCTGGCCAGCGCCCTCAGGATCTTCCTCGCGCGAACGCGGATCGGCGATCGATTCGCCCTTGATCTTCTCCTGGATCATCATGAGCGCGTATATGAGACCCTCGGGTCTCGGCGGGCAGCCAGGCACATACACGTCGACCGGAACGATCGTGTCGATCCCCTGCACCATCGTGTACGTATCGAATACGCCCCCCGTGGAGGCGCAAGCGCCCATGCTGATGCACCACTTCGGCTGGGTCATCTGGTCCCAGACACGCCGCATCACCGGCGCCATCTTATACGCCACGCGTCCCGCGACGATCATGCAATCCGCCTGGCGCGGGCTGAACGACATTCTCTCCATACCGAAGCGCGCGATATCGTACTTAGACGCCGCTGAACCCATCATCTCGATGGCGCAGCAGGCCGTCCCGAATGGCATCGGCCACAGGCTGTTGCGCCGCGCCCAGTTGACCAGGAAATCGAGGCGCGTAATGATCCAGCTGCGCGGAACCTCAGTCTCGACCTGCCCGCGCCCGCCGCTCAGCGAGCTTTCCTCAGAACTCGGCATACTAGTTACCCGGCTTTGCGGCAGGTCCGGCAAGGAACTACCAGCGTTAGTCCCACTCGAGCGCGCCCTTCTTCCACTCATAAAGCAGCCCGACCACTAGAACGAACAGGAATAGCAGAATTGCGACGTAGCCGAACAGCCCGACCCGGTTGAAAACGGCGCCCCAAGTGAAGAGAAATACGACCTCCACGTCGAAAAGCAGAAACAGCATGGCCACGACGTAATAGTTGACGGCGAAGCGCTCCCGCGTATCGCCCAGCGCCGGGATCCCCGACTCGTAGGCCGCCTTCTTCACGTGCGTCGGCCGGAAGGTGCTCACCAGGTGGGAGAGGCCCACCAGAGCCACCGCATTGACCAGACTAAGTGCGAATAGGATGAGGACGGGTATATAATGCCGCTGCATCGCCAGTCAGTTCTTCCGGGCTCGTGAAATCTTTCACGAAGTCGTCGACCCTAATATCAATTCCTCTTCCGGGCGTGTCAACCAAAAACGATGCGCTGTCCAGCCGGCCTCGAACGGCCGAGGACTCTGAGGGATGCAGGCCAGAGCGCTACCTCCCAAGCACCTCGAGTGCGCGGCGCGGCTGGTCTGTGATGATGGCATGGACGCCGAGGGCGACCATCTCGCGCAGGGCCGGGTCCTCGTTTACGGTCCAAACGAAGAGCGCAATCTGGCGCTTTCCCGCCTCAGCGACCAGACCAGGAGTGACGAGACGCCAGTGCGCGGAGAGGGCCGAGGCACCGCACTCGCGTACCCGCGCCAGTGGATCGGCTATGGGGACACTGTTGATCAGGCCCGTACCGATGCGGGGTAGCTCGCGCTTCAGGGCGATCAGGGGACGGGCATCGAACGAACTCACCATCAGCTCATAGCGAGCGTCCATCTCTTCAATGGCGGCGAGCAACGCCGGCCCGACACCGGGCGACTTCAGCTCCAGGTTGACGGTCAACCCCGCCGGGATCAGCGCCAAGGCCTCTGCCAGCGTAGGAATCCGGGTCGCTTCATCGACGTCGTCCCCCTGCAACTCGCGGATCTCCGCGAGGGTGAGCGATTCGAAGAGCGAGCCGCCGATGGTGGGGTCGTGGCTTGCGACCAGCGCGTCGTCCGACGTAACCCTGACATCGAATTCGAGGCCGTCAACCGGCAGTTCCGACAGCGCCCGAAACGCGGGGAGCGAATTGTCGGGGCCCGACTCCGTGACACCACGATGGGCCAACACTAGGCTCGCCATAACTAGCAACCCATCGACCTCGATGCCCCCACCCAACCTGCCGGTCCTCGGACCGAATACCGAGTACCGAGTACCGAATACCGAATATTCCGGACCGACTCCGCCGAGAACATTGTCCTCAGTTCGCCCTGGCCAGCATCGAATCCCGCACCGCTTTGAATTCTGTGCCGTCTTGCCACACCGGAATGGCCAGGGCATCCGCGACGCTCAAGCCCACGCGAAACGCCACGCGGGCCTGCTGCACCGCCCCGGAGTAGTCAAACTCGGGGTCGTACTCGTCGCTAGGCTGGCGGTAGTGCTGCGCGATGAACTGGGCACGCATCTCGTCGCCCCAGCCCGGCATTCGGCCAACGTAGTCCAAGCCGTGCTCGATGTAGGCGACTGGCACGCCCCGCTTCATGAAGCTGTATTGACCCGAACGGTAGATGTACCCCTGCTCCGGAGCTTGATCCCCTTCCAGCCGTAGCCCTTCCGCTTCAGCCGCGGCCGCCACGGTCTCGAGGAGAGATGAGTTCTCCGCCCCGATCACCACGACATCCTGTGTCCTCCCCCAGAGGTTCGCCCCATCGACGTTCACATCGGCGACCGTCTTGGCTAGAGGAATCACTGGATGCTCCACGTAATACTGGGAACCCAGCAGCCCCGACTCCTCGCCCGTCACGGCGAGGAACAGCAACGAGCGAGCGGGACGCTTCGCAAGGTGAGCGAAGGCATCGGCCAGCACTATCAACAGCGCAACGCCGGAGGCATTGTCGTAGGCGCCGTTGTAGATGGAATCGGAATCGACCGCCACCCTCGTCCCCAGGTGATCGTAGTGCGCGGTGAAGACCACAACTTCGTCGGAGAGCTCTGGGTCGCTACCGCGCAGCAACCCGGCGACGTTGACGTCATTGAAGCTCCGAACTCGGCTTCGCACAACGCCCGTGACCGCGACCCCCGTGGCAATCGGCCGAAACTCCGGCGAGCCGGCCGATTCCACAAGAGTCTCGAAGTCCAGCCCGGCCATGGACAGAACCTGCTCCGCGGCTTCGCGGCTGAGCCAACCCTCGAGACCCAGTTTATGCGAGCCGGGCGGCGGCTCGATCCCGACCTGCTCTCCGGTCCAACGGCTCGAAACGACGTTCCAACCGTAGCCGGCGGACTCCGGCGTGTGGATAAGGAGGGCGCCGGCGGCGCCGCGTCGCGTGGCCTCCTCGAACTTATAGGTCCAGCGGCCGTAGTAGGTGAGCGTATCGGCACGAAAACGGTCCGGCAGCACCCGTCCGGGGTCGTTGACCAGCATGAGGAGCACTTTCCCGCTGACATCCACGCCCTTGTAGTCGTCCCAATCGTGCTCCGCAGCCGAGATGCCATATCCGGCGAAGACCAGCTCCGCCACGACGCTCGTGGAATCAACCGGATCAGCGGACCACGCCACATAGTCCTGGCCGTATTCCGGCCGAAAGCCCGCACCGCCTCGTGCTCTGAAAAAGAGCCGCGGCTCAGGCGTCGTGGCCACCAGCGACACCTCTTGCATGTAGCCGGACCCGTCCACCGCAGGCTCTAGTCCGGCCAGCTCGAACTGGCTCGCGATGTATAGCGCCGCGAGCTCCGATCCCCGTGTGCCGGGAGCTCGGCCCTCGAGATAATCGCTGGCCAGGAAGCGAACGTGTGCATCGAAGGACTCGGCGGATATCGTTTCCAGGGCGTAGCGCACACCGGCCCGCTCGCAGCCCCAGAGCAACGCGACCGCCGCGCCCAGACCGACGGCACCGATCAGCAACTCACGCCTCACTGACCATCCAAGCCCGTCTGATCCTGACGCCGCTGGCTCTCCAACTGTTCGCCGGTCATTCCGGCCGGGCCGCTAGACTCATCCGCCAGAGCCACGTAGTAGCGGCCGTCCCCCGAATCGTAATCGAGCAGAACCACGCTCGCCGCGTAGTCGATCTCCCCCGATCGAGTCTTGCATAATACGACGTGGAGCGTCCCGTCGTCGCCCATCACCTGCGCGCGTCCGGCCTGGTAATCCGTGCCGACCATCCTGCTGACTATGCGTCCCTCCTGGCCCGACAGCTCCGGCGTTCCGAACTTCACGGACTTTATCTCGGGAAAGTGTCGTTCCCGGACCCGCCCTACCCAGCGCACGACCCACAACGCCAGCACCAGAGAGACGATCAGGCTCGGGGCGAACCCGGCCTTTTGCGCCGCTGGCCAGTAGTCGTGAAGCGCTGCGTTCAGGGTCAACCCCACGAGGCCTAACGTCAGCCCAAAAACCATGAGCACAGAATTACCGGGGACCCTCTCCAGCCCCAGGTGCCGGCCCAGCCGCGCTCCCAGGCTAGCAAAGGCCGCAGGGCGCAGTAGGGTGGCGGCTGCGAGGGCGATGCCCATCAAGAAGGGCCAGTTATACCACTGGGCCAGAAACTGCAGATAATTCACGGCTCCTCGACTGAGCGCTGAACGCCCACCTCAACTCGAACAACGATCAAGCGCTAAGCTCCACGACCCTGCTATGTATGCCTTTATGTGACTCTATCTACTAAACGACTTACGATGACCTCTCTTCACTCGACCCCATGATCAGGGATCGCTTCACCTCAGCGATCGCCTTCGTCACCTCGATACCGCGCGGGCAGGCGCGGGTGCAGTTGAAGATCGTGCGGCATCCCCAGGCGCCGTTCCGGCCGCTGAGGCGGGCCAGCCGTTCGGCGGACCCCCGATCGCGGCTGTCGAAGATGAAGCGATGAGCCTGGACGATCGCCGCCGGCCCGACGAATTTCTCGTCCGCCCAAGCGGAGGGGCAAGCTGTGGTGCACGCCCCGCACAGGATACACTTCGTGGTGTCATCGAAGCGAGCTCTTTCCTTGGGGCTCTGCAGCCGCTCCCTGGCCGGGGGCGGCTCGTCGTTGATCAAGAAGGGCAATACGCTACGGTAGTGGGCGAAGAAACGTTCCTGGTCCACGACGAGGTCTTTGACGACCGGAAACCCGATGAGGGGTTCGACACGCACATCCTCGCCGACGTCTTTGATGAGAGTCTTGCAGGCAAGCCTGTTGGTGCCGTTGATGCGCATCGCGTCGGAACCGCAGATGCCGTGTTCGCAGGAGCGCCGGAGCGCGAAAGTGCCATCGATTCGCCAGCGGATCTCGTTCAAACCATCGAGTACGCGATCGGTCTCTTCGAGCTCGACATCGTACTTCTCGAAGTGGGGATGCTCATCGACCTCCGGGTTGTATCGCTTTATGTCGAAGCGGACTTTCATAGCGATCCCCTAGTAGACTCGTTCCTTGGGCTCGAACCGGGTGATCGAGACAGGCTTGTAGTCGAACTCCACCCGATCATCCGCCTTGAGGTACGCGAGCGTGTGCTTCAACCACTCGTTGTCATCGCGATCCGGGTAGTCCTCTCGATAGTGGGCACCGCGGCTTTCGGTGCGATTCTCCGCCGACGACACCGTCGCGTGCGCGCAATCGAGCAGGCAACCGAGCTCGAAGGCTTCCATCAGATCGAGGTTGAATATTTTGCCTTTGTCATCGATCCTCACGTCTTTATAGCGCACCCGGAGCTCGGAGATCTTCGCGCGGGCCTCGCCCAACTGCTCGGCGGTGCGGAAGACAGAGACGTCTTTCGTCATTATGGCCTGCATCTCGTCCCTGATGGTCGCGGCTCTTTCCCCCCCCCCTTTGTTGTTGTTCCGAATGCGCGAGAGAAGCGCGGCGGCTTCCGCCTCCGGCTCGGGAGGCAGATCGCCTATGTCTGCGCCCGCCGCATACTGGGCCATATGCAGGCCGGCGCGCCGGCCGAAGACGACCAGATCCAAGAGCGAGTTAGTCCCCAAACGGTTGGCGCCGTGCACCGAAACGCAGGCACATTCGCCGGCGGCGTAGAGCCCTTCCGCCACACTGCCCTTCGCATCGAGGAGCACCCGGCCATGCAGATCCGTGGGGATGCCGCCCATCGCGTAATGCGCGGTCGGCTGTACGGGGATGGGCACAGTGACCGGATCGATGCCAAGGTAGGTACGCGTGAAGTCTGCGATGTCCGGCAGACGTTTCTCAATGATCTCGGCGCCCAGGTTTGTCGCATCGAGATTGACGTAGCCTTTGCCATCGATCCCCCGCCCCGCTCGCAGCTCGCTGTGGATGGCCCTGGCCACGACATCTCGTGAAGCCAGGTCCTTCATGTTGGGGGCGTAACGCTCCATGAAGCGCTCGCCCTCGTTGTTCCGCAGTACCCCGCCCTCGCCACGCACGCCCTCGGTGATCAAGATACCGAGCTTGTAGATCCCCGTGGGATGAAACTGGAAGAACTCCATGTCCTGCAACGGTACGCCGCGACGCCACAGCAAGGCGGGGCCATCACCCGTCAGAGTGACGGCGTTGGACGTGATCTCGAACATGCGGCCGAAACCGCCCGTGGCGAACAGAACCGCTTTAGCGTGAAACAGGTGCAGATCACCGGAATGGATCTCTAGCGCCAGCACGCCACGACAGCGTCCCCCGTCCATGATCACATCGACGGCCAGGTATTCGTCGTAGAACTCGACGTTATGCTTGATACACTGCTGATAGAATGTCTGCAGGATCATGTGTCCCGTGCGGTCCGCCGCGTAACAGGAGCGGCGAACGGGGGCTTCGCCGAAATCTCTCGTGTGTCCGCCAAAGCGGCGCTGAGCTATGCGACCGTCGGGCGTGCGACTGAACGGGAGGCCCATGTGCTCCAGCTCGTAGACCATCTCAACGGCCTCTCTGCACAACACCTCGACGCCATCCTGGTCGGCGAGATAATCGCCGCCCTTAACGGTGTCGAACATGTGCCACTCCCAGCTGTCGCCTTCCGGGTCGATATTGCCCAAGGAAGCTCCGATCCCCCCCTGGGCGGTGCCGGTGTGAGAGCGAGTGGGATAGAGCTTGCTGATGACGGCCGTTTGGAGGTTCTGATGTTTGGCCAAGTAGCCGGCGGCTGCCAGACCGGCACCGCCCCCGCCCACGACGATCGCGTCGCGTTCGTGAAGCTCGATCCTCGGTCGCATACTTAGACGGCGAACCGGGCCGCGTCGAAAGTGATCACGACCCACGCGCCAATGATCATGAGGACGACGGACGCCGTGACGAGTAGCGTCGTAGACAAGAGACGCCAGCCCTTCGAGTAGACATAGTCATTGATCACAACCCTCGCTCCGTTGGCTCCATGAAATAGCGCCAGGCCCAATAGGACGAAATCGTAGAGCCGCCAGAACGGCCCGTCCCAGCGCTGGGCCACGATGTCGAACGACAGTTCGTTCACCGTGATGCCGTAGTGCATGATCACTAGATGAGTCATCGCCATCACGAGAAGCACAATTCCCGATACGCGCATGAACAGCCAGGCGATGACCTCGAACCGACCTGACGGGCGAGCGCCGGCGTAGCTAGCCATCGTTAGTACTCACCTCGCAGCAGCGGGAGGATACTCAGGATGGCGAGCGGCACGAAGGCGAGGACAAAGATCGCGGCGCTGGCCCATATGAACGCCCGTTCGTATCGCCAGAGCGCCGGCCAAAAATCCTGAATCGTCACACGTATGCCGTTCACGGCATGATACAACACCGCGAAGGTGAGAGCGATCTCGGCGACCTTGAAGAACGGCGACTTGTAGATCGAGATGGCGGCGTTGTATGCGTCCGGACCCAGCGTGAGGAAGAACGTCTCTATGATATGGACGGCCAGGAAAGCCAGAACGCCGAGGCCCGTCAACCGGTGCAGCGCCCAGGCATACATGTTCAGCCCACCCCTATATCTTAGACCTTCCCTGAAGGTCACCCTTCCGCCGGTCATGATTCCTTGCCGGGCTAGTTCAGACTGCTCAGCCTCTCGAGAGTTTCCTTGACGTGACCCGCCGAGACCTGCAGCGCGGATCGCTCCTCCTCCGTCAGGTCCACCTCGAGGATCTCTTCCACACCGCGCCGGCCTAGCTTGCACGGAACGCCCAGGTAGATCCCCGAGAACCCGTACTCGCCATCCAGCCAGGCCGCGCAAGGCAGGATACGCTTCTTGTCGAGAGCGATCGCTTCGACCATCTGCGCGACTGCAGCGGACGGCGCGTAATATGCGCTCCCCTTCTTCAAATGACGCACGATTTCTGCTCCGCCATCGCGGGTCCGCTCGATCAACGCATCCACATCGGCTCGTCCTAGGAATTGAGACAGTGGGATGCCGCTGATCGTCGTGTAGCTCACCAGCGGCACCATCGTATCTCCGTGGCCACCCAGCACCAGCGCCTGGATATCCTCGACGCTGACATCCAGCCGCTCGGCGATGAAGGAGCGATAGCGGGCGGTATCGAGGATCCCTGCCATTCCGCAGACCCGGCTCGTATCGAACCCAGTGGTCTCCTTGGCCACGTAGCACATCGCGTCCAGCGGGTTCGAGACGACGATCACGATGGCGTTGGGGCACCTCGACCGCACTTCCTCCGAGACGCTACGCACAATCCCGGCATTCGTGGCCAGCAAGTCATCGCGACTCATTCCAGGCTTGCGCGGAATGCCGGCGGTGATCACGACCACATCGCTGTCGGCCGACTCGTCGTAATTGTTCGATCCGATCAATCGCGTGTCGAACCCGACCACGGGGGCCGACTCGTACAGATCGAGCGCCTTCCCCTGGGGGATCCCCTCGACGATGTCGACCATGACCACTTCACGCGCTAGCGACGCCTCTGCCAATCGTTGGGCGGTGGTGGCGCCGACGTGCCCGGCACCTACGACTGTGATTTTACTCAGCATAGGTTTTTCTTCCGAAGCTCTGCCGTAGGCTTGCCTGCGGCGGGCTGATTCGAGCGCTTCGCGCCCGCTCGTGAGCCTCGCGACACCCCCCCCCCTGGAGCGCGATTCGCACTGCTTCCGTTCTGCGAGGTGGTAAGGGTGAGCGAGTTTATGCTGGAGTCAATGCTGGGTTGGCAACCTAGGCTGCATGGAGAACCCAGGCAAGACGCCCCGCGAACCCGGGCGCTAGAAACGAGGGGAGGTCAGCCAGCGCTGGGTAGCTCCGGCGTGGCGCCATCCAGCCACTCCTCCTGGCCGTCCGAGAAGCGCTCCCGCTTCCAGATGGGAACTTCGCGCTTGAGGCGCTCGATGATCTCTCGGGAGGCTGCATAGGCAGCATCCCGGTGGGGCGCGGACACGGCGATAGCAACGCTGATATCGCCAACGGCCAGCTCACCCACGCGGTGGACGACCGCCAGATCCCCGATGTCGAACTGCGAGCGAACCTTCTCGCAAATCCCGGTCAGTACGGACGTCGCCATCTCTTCGTAGGCCGCATACTTGAGGCCTTCAACCGAGCGGCCTGCGTCGTGGTCGCGGACGACTCCTGTGAACAGCAGCACGGCGCCATCGGCATCGCGCCGAACTCGGTTCATCAGCTCGGTCGGATCCGTGATAGGCTGAGCACTGACCTGGCAATACATCAGCCACCGGCTACGGGCGGTATGAATGCCACCTCGTCTCCGTTCCGGAGCTCTTTCTCTGAGGAGGCGTATTCTTGGTTAACGGCGGTGACCACGACGTCGGGGAGCCTTTCGCGCCCGGCACGCGCCCGCACTACCGAGGTCAAATCGGCAACAGTGGATCCCTCGGGCAAATCCACCACGAGTTCATCCGTCCCGATGAGGTCACGGTAGGACGCAAAGAAGAGCGACTTAACTTTCACCTGTTTCACTTCCATGGCTGCGGTTCAGTCTGCAAGCTAGAACCGAATTATCACGGCGGCAATGGTGAGGCGGACCGTCGGCGACTCGTGTCAGGCAGTTTGAGGAGAGGGAGTGTTCTCTACTTTGAGCAGGAATTGTCCTATGGACGGATGATAACGTAGCGTCGAGCAGCGAACCCGCGTGCGCCCGTCCTCGCGCCAAGCCGTAAGGGCTAAGTTGCCACGGAAGGTCTGGAAACGGGCGAAGCCTTCGCCGCGCTCGATCAGAGTACCTGAGTAACCAGACTCGAGACCGGTGAAGAACGACGTCGCCAGGTCCATGACTTCGTCCGGGGACAGGGAAACGGTCGTCTCACGGGTCATATGAGAAAGATCACCTCACCGAATTGGCGTGTTGATCCCGTTCTTGGGCAGGGGGAGCTAGGATCTAACTGAGTTATAGGGTCTCAGCCGGAGTTGCTTGCAATTCCCTGGCAACCTGACTTCTGAAGTTCTTCGATGGCTTGAAGACCGGCACAGCACGGGCCTCGACCCGAACGGGGTCCCCCGTGCGGGGATTCCTGGCCACGCGAGATCTACGGTGCCGCACCTTGAACGTCCCGAACCCTCTTATCTCGATGTGGCGGCCGTCTGCCAGCGCCTGCCTGATCGCGTTCAAGAAGCCATCGACGACGGCGGCGCAGTCTTTCTTGGTGATTCCCGGCCCGATCGCCTGCGCCACCTGTTCGACAAGATCGGCTTTGGTCATCTTCCCTCCAGCTTTCGATCCAAGGTCAAACAGAAGTTGAAAATAAGCTCGCGAAATTGTGCCGGCACGACCGGCTACTGTCGAATCATATAAAGCAGGCGGGGACCCGAATCGATCCAGCGCTCCAATATTGTACTGCTCAGACCCGTCAACGCCCCTCCGCCTTCCGCCGCCCAACGACTGACGGAGGTCAGCAGATCGAGCCACGTGACCCTTCGCCGCAGTCGCGGCGTGACCGTTCGGGGATCCGGTCCGAGATCAGCCATGGTTCCAGCCAAGCTTATGGCGTCGTTCAGGTCTCCCACCCGGTCGATCAGGCCGTACTCGGCGGCCTGGCGCCCTGAGAGCAGACGCCCGTCGGCAACCCGGCTCACCGAATCCCGCTCCATGCCTCGCGACTCGGCGATCGCTTCGACGAATTGTGCGTACACGTCGTCCACGACTTCCTGGAGCAAGGCCCTATCCTCGGGAGTCGCATCGCGAAACGGCGAGCCCACGTCCTTGAAACGGCCACTCTTCACGACCTCGTAGCGCAGCCCCACCTTCTCCAGTAGCTCGCGCGCGTTCGGGAACTCCATGATCACGCCGATCGATCCGACCAGCGACCCCGGCAGGGCAAGGATGGTGTCAGCCCCGAGAGCTGCGTAGTAGGCGCCCGAGGCTCCGACCGAGTTGATCACCGCCACCACCGGATACCCTTCCTCTCTAGCCGCCCGCAACGCTCGATATATGCTCTGCGAAGGCGCCACTTCCCCGCCCGGAGAGTTGATGTGTACAACGAAGCCCTTCACCGAGCCGTCGCGCTGGTACTCCTTCAACTGGCCGAGCAGCGCGTGATTGGCCGTGATCACTCCCCGCAGCGGGAGCACCGCGATCCGATCGCGGCCCAGCATCGCGACCCCATCGCCTGGCGACGCGGTCCACAAGATCAGCACCAACCCGGCGCTGAAGAACAGCACGACCCCTACGATCGCCAGGAGCACCCACCAGCCACGCGTACTTGCCCGACTGTTCATCCGCTCCAAAATATGGGGCTCCGATTTGCCATAAAGGGACTTCGAAACGGGGAGGAGAGAAGGGCTAAGTATAAGTCACCATGAGGACTACGTCAAGTCGGGCCCGGGCCGTTTTCCATCATTCGCAGGAACTCATCGAAGAGGTAGCGGCTGTCGTGGGGACCAGGCGCTGACTCAGGATGATACTGCACCGCAACGATCGGCAGGCTGCGGTGCCGCACGCCTTCCAGCGTACGATCGTTGAGGTTGATGTGGCTCACCAGCAGGTCCGGCGCCCCCGGAACGAGGTCGCCATCGCAGCGCACGGCGAAGCCGTGATTCTGGGACGTGATCTCCACCCCCTGCGTCTCGAGCCGCTGCACGGGGTGGTTACCACCCCGGTGTCCGTAGAGCAGCTTGAAAGTCTCCGCTCCGAAGCCGCGGCAGATGAGCTGGTGGCCCAAGCAGATCCCAAAAAGCGGGATCTCGCGAGCGGCCAGCGAGTCGATGAGCTCCGCGACGCCGGGCACGGCCCCGGGATCCCCGGGACCGTTGGAAAGGAAGATCCCATCGATTCCGCTGTCGAGGACCTCGCTGGCGGGCGTCGTCGCGGGGTACACCGTCAGCTCGCACCCTCGCCCGGCTAACAGCTCTAAGCTGCGCCGCTTCACCCCAAAGTCGTAGACGGCTACGCGAAAGCGTTCCGCCCCGTGCGCCGCCACCGGGTAGGCCTCGTCCGTCGTCACCACCCCAGTCAGGTCGAGGCCCGCCATCGGCGGGTGTTCTTGGACCCGCCGAAGTATCTCGGCTTCGCCGAGCTCCTCCGACCCGATCCCGGCGCGCATGGCGCCTTCCGAGCGGATGTGGCGCGTGAGCCTGCGCGTATCCACCGCCTCGATGGAGGCGATCCCGTGACGAGCCAGATAGTCCTGTAGGCTGCCGTCCGCCCGCCAGTTGCTGTAGCGACCGCTCAGTTCTCGCACCACGAGGCCGGCCGCCCAGGGCCGTGCCGCTTGATCGTCGTCCGCCGCCACCCCGTAGTTGCCGATGAGCGGGGCAGTCATGGTCACGATCTGGCCGGCGTAGGAGGGGTCGGTGAGTATTTCCTGGTATCCCGCGAGGCTCGTCGTGAACACGACCTCCCCGAGCGCCACCTCATCCACCGGGCCCAGGAGGCGACCCCGAAAGACGGAGCCGTCTTCGAGGACCAGCAGGCCGCTTCGCGCCGAGCCCGCGTCTGGGTTAGAATTCGACCTCATGTCGGCTCTCTCAAAGGACACCGGGCTCGTTTTCATCCACGCGGACGAATCGTGCCTCGGCAATCAGTTCAGCGATCGGGCGACTCCCGGCGGCGCGGCCGGCCTGATCGAGAGTTTCGACCAAGAGCGCGGTTGGACGCGCCGTGACTACTTCCTCTCGGCGCGCGATACGACCAACAATCGCATGGCGCTCCGCAGCGCCATCGAAGGGCTCGCCGCCCTCAAAACCGCCGAGCGAGTCGTGTTCTATTCCGACAGCAGCTACCTCAGCGAGGGTATGAAGGACTGGATCCATGCCTGGGCGGCCCGCGGCTGGAGGCGGAAGGGAGGGCCGATCGAGAACCTCGAGCTCTGGCTCCGCCTGGTCGCGGTCGCCGCCCGATACGCAGTCGAGTGGCGCTGGGTACGCGGTCATGCTGGTGACCCCAAGAACGAGTACGTCAACTATCTGGCTGTAACCGCCGCTAAGAAGCAGCTGACCTCCTCTGGGCTCGTGGAATCCGGTTTCAGCGACTGGATCGAGGAACAGCACGAGCGCGAGCGCTTGCTTGATTTCCTCGACCTTCCCCCGGATCGGCCGTTCAGGGCCGACCGCCGGCCGCCCAAACCTCCCCGCCACCTCTGATTTTCGGTATTCGGTATTCGGTATTCGGTAGGCGGGGTACAGTTTCACAACATAGGTAACAGTCTGTCTCAAGACGTGGGTGACACTCGCATTCTCATCGCCATCGTCAGCCCGATCGCCGTTGTCACCCGATAAACGGTCATCGTCGCCTTTCTCACTCAGGCCTGCCATGCCCGTGCCAAAAAAAAGGCCCGGATGACCGGGCCATGAGGCAACGAGATCAGTTGTCGTCCCTGGGTGGAGGGTTATCTGAATTCTGCTCTCCAGAGCCCTCTCCCGCCTGTGGCGGCGCCTCCTCGGCTTGAGCCTGCTCCTCCTCCTGCCCCTGCTGCAGGAGCGGAGTCGGGATCGGCTGTGCCCCCGTGGGCGGAGAGAACTGACCCTCAAGTACGGACGCCGGCGCCCGCGAGCGCGCCGACAACACCGTTAAGATGAGCGCCAGACCCAGGAAGACGCCGCCGGATACCCAGCTGGCTCGGGTGAGCAGCGTCGCCGCCTGCCTACCGCCCAGGAATTGGTCCGTCGACGACGAAGCGCCTCCGAATTCCGCAGACAGTCCCCCACCCTTCCCCGATTGGAGGAGCACTACCATCGAGAGGATCAGTGCGTCGATGATCAGGAGGCTGAGGAAGAATGCGTACACAGCTAACCTCTATTAGTCACACGTTGGGTCCATCGCCTTGCCGGACCGTCTTGTAAAAGGCCGCCGAACATAAAGAAAGCGAGGGCCTGGTGTCAATGTTGACCGGAGCCGGATCCAGCACCGCATATCTGTGCGAAGGCCTCCGGATCGAGGCTGGCTCCACCTACGAGCACGCCGTCGACCTCCTCGGCGCTCAACAGATCCTCGATATTGTTGGGCTTTACGCTGCCTCCGTAGATGATCGGGATCGAGCGGGCAGCCGCGTTTCCGACCAGCCCGCTCAAGATCTCACGAGCCAGCCGATGAACCGCCGAGGCGTCCTCCGAGCGGGCTGTTCGGCCCGTGCCGATGGCCCACACCGGCTCGTAGGCGACTATGGCCGAGGCGATCGCCTCGCGGTCGAGTTCGCTGAGCCCGATCTCCATCTGCCGGCGCACGACCGCATCGGCCTCTCCGCGCTCCCGCTCATCCAACAGTTCGCCCACGCAGAGCACGGGTACGAGTCCCTCACCGGCAATCGCGCCGACTTTGCGGGCGACGTCCTCGTCGCTGTCCCCGAAGACGTGGCGTCGCTCCGAGTGGCCGGCGAGGACGAACTGAGCTCCCGCATCCTTGGCTAACGGCGCCGAGACTGCTCCCGTGAAAGCGCCCTGCTTTTCCCAGTAAATATCCTGTACCCCCAAGAGCAGGTCCGGCCTGCCACTCGCGGCTTCCCGAAACTCGGCCAGCGACAGCGCTGGTGGAAAGAAAACGACCGTGCGGTCTTCGGCCGTCCGGTGCAGCTCGGCGAAAGACTCCACGAACCGCCGTGCCTCGGTCGGTCCGTGGTTCATTTTCCAATTTCCGCCGAAGAACGGAGCGCGGACGATCATACCGCAACTCGATCGGTGAGCGCGGCGACCCCCGGCAGCTCCTGCCCGGCCAGCAGTTCCAGGCTAGCGCCACCTCCGGTCGAGATATGCGTGACGCTTTCCGCCAGGCCGGTGGCAGCGAGGGCTGCCGCCGTATCACCACCCCCCACAACGCTGGTGGCGCCGCCCGACGTAGCGCCGACCACGGCGCGGGCGATGGCCCGAGTGCCTTTATCGAAGGGGCGAATCTCGAACACCCCGACCGGCCCGTTCCACAGGATCATCTGCGATGCACGGACGCGGTCCGCGAAAGCTCGCGCCGAATCTGCTCCGATGTCGGCGACCATCCTGTCGCTCGGTATCGACTTGTGCCCAACGCTCCGAGCTTTGGCGCCCCGTTTTAGCTCGGCGGTCACCACGACATCGGTCGGCAGAAGTAGAGCGTCGCCCGCCTCACCGATCAGCTTCCCGGCAACATCGATGCAGTCCTCCTCGACGAGCGAACGCCCCACCTCGAGACCCAGGGCCCGAAAGAAAGTGCACGCCATGGCTCCGCCAACGCAGAGAGTGTCCACCTTTCCCAGCAGGTTCTCGATTAGGCCGATCTTATCGCTTACCTTCGCGCCACCGAGAACCGTGACGAACGGCCGCTTCGGCGCCCCGAGCAAGCTACCCAGGTGCTGAAGCTCGCGCTCCATCAGGAGGCCGGCCGCGGCGGGCTGAACGTACGCGGCCACGCCGGCCGTGGAGGCATGGGCGCGATGGGCGGTTCCGAACGCGTCGTTGACGTAAACGTCTCCGAGGCGCGCCAGGGCCCGGGCGAACTGCGGATCGTTCTGGGTCTCTCCCGGGTTGAATCGCGTGTTCTCGACGACCAGAATCTCGCCGGGGCCGAGCCGCTGTGTGGCGGCGACCGCATCCTCCGATGTGGCGTCAGGGCTGAACTCGACCTGCCGCCCCAGCAGCTCACTCAACTGGTCGGCAACGGGTTTCAAAGAGAGCTTGGGGTCGGGCTTCCCATTGGGTCGCCCCAAATGCGAAAGGATGACGATGCTCGCCCCGCGACCCCTCAGGTACTCCAACGTGGGTAGCGTGGCCCGAATGCGAGCGTCGTCAAGCACGCGGCCGTCCTCATCCAATGGGACATTGTAGTCGACGCGAAGCAGGACCCGCTTGCTCCTGAGGTGTCGTTCGCTCAGGTCTCGGACATTCATCTTACCGAGCATCGCCTGACTCCCAAGGACAGCACCGCTCGTTTCTAAAGCCGCTCCGCGATGAGGCGCGTTAGGTCGACGCAGCGGCAGGAGTAGCCCCATTCGTTGTCGTACCAGGCCAGAACCTTCACGAGCTGCCCGTCTACGACGTTGGTGGAAAGACCGTCGACGATGGCGCTGGCAGGATTGCCGATGTAGTCCGCCGAGACGAGCGGCTCGTCCGAGTAGTCGAGGATCCCCTTCATCGGCCCGTCGGCGTACTTTTTGAACGCGGCGTTAACCTCGTCGATCGTGGTCGACCCCTCGACTTCGGCCACGAGATCGGTCAACGACACATCGGGCGTGGGCACGCGTACGGACATACCATCGATCTTCCCCTTCACCTCGGGTATCACGACGCCCGTCGCCTTGGCCGCGCCCGTAGTCGTGGGGATCATCGACTCCGCGGCCGCCCGCGCGCGCCGAAGGTCGGGATGCGGAAAGTCCAGGATCCTCTGATCGTTCGTATAGCTGTGGATCGTGGTCATGAACCCGCGTTTGAATCCGAACTCGTCGAGCAGAACCTTAACCAACGGCGTCAGACTATTCGTGGTGCAACTCGCGTTCGAGATGATGTGGTGCGACCGCGGGTCGTACGCGTCCGTATTGACTCCAAGGCAGATCGAAACGTCCTCCCCTTTAGCCGGAGCCGTGATGATGACCTTCCGGGCCCCCGCTTCTAGGTGCTTCGACGCGGCTTCGCGTGACGTGAACAGCCCCGTCGCCTCGAGCACCACATCGACCTCCAGATCCTTCCAGGGAAGCCGCGCCGGATCCCGCTCGGAGAGCACGGCGATCTCATCACCGTCGACGACCAATCTGTCATCCTTCGCCTCGACGCTTCCGTCGTAGGTTCCGTGCACCGAGTCGTATCTGAAAAGGTGGGCCAAGGTTGCCGTATCCGTCAGATCGTTGACGGCTACGAACTCGAGACCCTCGCCCCGGCCGCCTTTGTTCGCAGCCCGTAGGATCATGCGCCCGATCCTTCCGAAACCATTGATTCCTACTCGAACCGACATCGCTGACTCAGCCTTTCCACGGGTTCGTTGTCTGCAGCGCTAGCGAGGTTCCGGAAAAACCCCTCGGTGTCCTGAACTCTTCGCCTGATCCTCTATAATTACGATTACACCGCCCTCCCGCCAAGAGCGCTGCAACGAGCGCGCCAGCTAGCCGCCCATTAGGTCAGGCCGCGCCCTGGCGAACGCGATTACGCTCACGGCCCGCGCCCCCGCCAAGCATAAGGCGCGCACGCACTCCGCCGCCGTGTGCCCGGTCGTCAGCACGTCGTCGACCAACAACAGATGCGCGTCCTCTACACCGCCACCCGTCGGATAGGCCGCGAACGCGCCGGCCACATTTGGCGCCCTCTCGTTCATCGACAGCCGCGCCTGCCGTCGAGTGTCGCGAACGCGCTGCAGCCTATTCTGGAGCAGCGGCCAACTCCGGAGCTGCGCCAAGCCTCTCGCCAGAAGCTCGGATTGGTTGAAACCTCGCTCCCTCAGGCGCGCAGCGCTGAGCGGTACCGCTACCACGCCAGAGATCTCCGCCTCGACGCCGGGGCTGAAGCGGATCGCCGCCATCCTTTCCGCCATTTCCTCAGCCAGCTGGCGCCACCCACCATACTTGAGGGCATGAACGATCGCCGCGGCGGTCCCCGACATCGCGCACGGCGAGCGCGCCTCGCGTAGGTAAGGCAGCCAGTCCTGGCAATCCGTACAGGCAGATCCGAGGGCCGGCGTCCCCACGTCCGCCAGCGCTATCCCGCAGCGGGAGCAGCGGGGAT
The DNA here is from genome assembly GCA_947581815.1 of Candidatus Indicimonas acetifermentans. Lineage (GTDB taxonomy): Bacteria > Gemmatimonadota > Gemmatimonadetes > Palauibacterales > KS3-K002 > Indicimonas > Indicimonas acetifermentans. Next base: position 24,512 of record CANPVX010000010.1, read on the forward strand.
AGCGCTGCACCGGCGCCCGAGCCCAACAGACCTCGCAGGCGCGCCCCTCCCCCTCGGCCAGGGGGTCGCCGCACACCACGCACACCGCGGGTAACAGCCGGTCAAGCCAGCGTCGCAGCTCGATCGCCACCATAATACCAAAGCCCTCGAATCGAAGCCCTAGCCCTTGGATAACATGGTGCTGAGCATCAACGGATCGTGACGCCATGGCGTCTCCTTGCCCTCGTTCCTAGGCCGATGACGACAGGGATCACGATGGGGATGACGACGAGGATGGGGTACCGACTACCGAATACCGAGTACCGAGTACCGACTACCGGCTTCTAGCCGAGCCCGACCGCTCCCTGCATGACCTCCTTGGGCGCGGGGCGACCGAGCCACACCTCGAGAGCGGCGGCGGCCTGCTCAACCAACATGCGGCGCCCATCCTCCGCCTTGAGGCCGGCGTCGCGGGCGGCCGCAACGAATCTCGTGCCCTTCGGGCCGTAGACGAGATCGAGCACGGCCCCGGCCCTCATACCCCCAAGCTGGAGCGGCAACGGATCCGATTCGCGTAGCCCGAGAGAGGTGGCATTGACGATCAGGTCGTAACCTTCCGTCGCCAGATCGCCGACGCCGGGTAGCGCGCGAGCGCCGGCCGGGTGGCCCAGCTGGCGGAGCAGATCGCTGGCTCTGGAGGGCGTGCGATTGAGGACGTCAACCCCGGCCGTCGCCTGCCGGACGCAACCGTAGACGACCGCCCGCGCTGCGCCGCCCGCGCCAAGCACGAGAACTTTCAGCCCGGCCAGACCCGACCCGACGACGTGCTCGGCTGCGATGCGGAACGACTCGATGTCAGTGTTATCACCGCATAACCCCGCGCCCTTGTCCCACCAGAAGAGGTTGCAGGCACCGGTGGCCCGAACCGCAGCGCTGGGGTTGTTCAGGACGGTGGCAGCCTGGCCCTTATGTGGCGTGGTCACATTGCCCCCGCCTCCCGGCACGGCCAGCGCGCGCATGACCGATTCTAATAATCCCGCCTCTTCGATCCGCACGCTCACGTAGACGGCACGGAATCCGAGAGCTTGGAAGGCAGCGTTGTGAATCGCCGGGGAGAGTGAGTGATCGACTGGATCGCCGAGGAGCGCGTAAAGCGTTGGGTCGTCGGCGTCGAAACTCACGGAGCCAGAATGGCGGAGAGCCGATCCAAGAGTCCTTCGATGGCGCGGCTGATCTGGTCTCGAACCTCGGCGTAAACGTCGGGCGGGCTGCCGATGGGATCGGGGATCGGCTCGCCGGCGCCTTCGCCGTTTATGAACTCGGTCAGCAATGATGCCTTCCCTTCACCACCCGATGTCTCGACCTCCAACAGGAGGCTCGGGGTCATCGCGAGTATGATGTCGGCATTCGCGACCAGTTCGCGGGTAAGCGGCTGGGAGCGATGCCCAGAAAGATCGAGACCGACGTCCGCGGCGGCCTGTAACGAGCCCTCCGATGCCGGCGCATCCCAAGCCGCGGCCGCGCCCGCGGAGTCGACCTTCACGTGGCTCCAGCCGCGCCGCTCGAGGCTCATGCGAGCGAGAACTTCGGCCAGCGGGCTTCGGCACGTATTGCCTGTGCAGACAAACAGGATGCTGTATGCAGTCGGCTCGGCCTTCGTCATCTCTTAGGCTCGCCCCCGAATCTGAGGCGTCACTTCCTTTAGCTCCCGCAACGATATGGGGCCGGCACGCAATAGTCGCGGGGGCGCGCCGACAAAGCTAACGATAGTAGATCCCTCTGCTCCCGGCGTCTCGCCGGCGTCGATGAAGAGTGCTGGCTCAGCACCGCCCACCGCGGCCAGCCGCGCTTCGAACATCGCCGCGGCATCCTCGACCGTCCGCGCCGGCCGGCGGCCTGCTAGGTTGGCGCTGGTCGACGTCATCGGGCCCTCCCACTCCTCGAGTATGGCTCTGACGCACGGATCCGAAGTCACGCGCAGTGCTATGCCGCCCTCGGCCCCCGCCCCCGCCCTCGCCCCCGCCCTCGCCCCCGCCCCCGCCCCCTGGAGACCCCTAGGAGCGCCGGTACACGATACGACTAGGGTCAAGGGCCCGGGCCAGAAACGCTCCGCCAGCGCCGCCGCCTCGTCCGGCCACTCCAGCCCTTCGACGAGGGCTGCGACGGCCGCCAAGTCGAGGGTCAATAAGATCAGCGGGCGCTCGCTCCCTCGACGCTTCTTGAGGCTGGCGATCAGGTCATTGCTTGCCGCCGACGCGTCGCCCCCAATCCCGTACACGGTCTCGGTCGGGTGTATCACGAGGCCGCCGGCTCTCAGGACCTCGGCCGCGCGCCGAGCGGCACTCTGCACCCCTTGAGGGCTCCGCGCCACGCGCATCTCGACTTTCACCACCAACGCTCCACCAGCGCCTGGCCGGCCCTAGCTGCTCGAGCCTAAGCCGCGGGCCGCTAGCACCGCCCCGGCGAGCAGCGCATCCGGAGGGTGGGTCACCTTCAGGTTGAGCTCGTCGATCTCCACGAGCTTCACCCGGATGCCGTACGCCTCACAGAGCGCAGCGCAGTCTGTCTCTTGCCGAAATTCCTCGGCCGCCCGGCGGTACACTTCGACCAGCAGTTCGCGACCGAAGATCTGAGGCGTTTCCGCTCGCCAAAGCCGCGCCCGGTCCACGGTGCTCCGAACCATCTCATCGTCGTTACCTGCCACCGCTTCTTTCAGCGTGTCGGTCACCCGCCGGGCGGCGATCGCGCCGCGATCGGGCGCGGCCCCGGCCAGCACTCTCGTTATCAGCTCAGGAGTGACCAACGGCCGGACGGCATCGTGAACGGCAACCAGCACGGCCGGGCTTTCCACCGTCTCGAGGCCGGCGCGAACTGATTCGCTTCGCGTCCCGCCGCCGGCGACGACTCTTAGCCCTTCGGCGGCGAGTCGTGCGAGCCAGTCAGGTGGTTCCTTCTGGTAGCGGGCGGGCACGACCAAGCTCAAACCGATGATGGCGGGGTGGGAACGAAACGCATCGACGGACCAGAGCACCATCGGCTTGCCGGCCAGAGGCGCGAACTGCTTCAGCTCGCCGGAGCCGAACCGCTTCCCGCCCCCGCCGGCGACTACGATACCCCAGGTTTCAGGAAAAGAGCTCATCCACCAGCTGGGCGATGTTCTCCACTGCGATGGCTTCGACCGAGTTCTTCACGGTTGGCTTGGAAGAACGGGAGACGTAGACGCGTTCGAAATCGAGCCGGCCGCATTCAGCCAGCCGCCGCTCGAGCTGACTCACCGCTCGTATCTCACCGCCCAACCCGAGCTCGCCCACGAAGGCGGCGCCGGCGTCGATGGCGCGATCTCGGATCGCGGATGCCAGGGCCGCGGCGACGGCGAGATCGGCGGCCGGCTCGGTCAGGCGCAGCCCGCCGACGACGTTGAGGAAGACGTCGAGATCGGAAGCACGGAACCCGGCTCGACGCTCGAGGACGGCGAGCAACAGGGCGAGGCGACGGTTGTCGAACCCGGTGGCGACCCGCTGGGGCGTGCCGTAGACGGAGCGCGTCGTGAGAGCCTGGACCTCGACGAGAACCGGCCGCGATCCTTCGAGGGCGACCGCCACCGCAGATCCAGAGGCCCCGTGCTGGCGACTCTGGAGAAAGAGCGCTGAAGGGTTGGCGACGGATTTGAGACCTGCGGCGCTCATGCGAAAGACTGCGATCTCATCGGCGGCCCCGAACCTGTTCTTCGTAGCACGAATGATGCGATAGTCGAGCCCGGTAGGCGACTCGAGGTAGAGCACGACATCAACGATGTGCTCCAGGGCTTTAGGGCCCGCGAGCCCACCATCTTTCGTCACGTGTCCGACGATAAACATGGCGATCTCGCGGCTCTTCGCGAGACTCTGCAACCCCGCAGCGACCTCACGAACGTGAGCGATGCTGCCGGGTGCGCTGTCGAGCCGGCGCGTATAGAGCGTTTGGATAGAGTCGACGATGAGCACGTCGGGGTCGATATCGGCGAGCCGATCGACTACGCCTTCGACGGCGGTCTCGGCGAGGATCAATACGCGATCGGTGGGCTCATCCAGGCGCTGAGCACGCAGCTTCACCTGGCTGCCCGACTCTTCGCCCGAGACATAGAGCACGGTGCGGCCGCTAGCGGCGAGGTGCGCCGACACCTGAAGCAGCAGCGTAGACTTCCCCGTGCCCGGTTCGCCCCCCAGCAGCACGACCGAGCCCGGCACGATGCCGCCCCCAAGAACGAAGTCCAGGTCGGGGATACCCGTCGGCCAGCGCGGCCGGTCGCCGCTTTTCTTGATGTCAGCGAGTGAGAGGGGGCGCGCTGGGGCTAACGAGCCGCGATCGAAACGTTCCCCCCGCGCTGGCGGCGACACCCGCTCTTCCACCAGAGAGTTCCATGCCGAACAGTGCGGGCACTGACCCTCCCAGCGCGGCGATTCTCCCCCACACTCGGTGCAGATGAAGAGCGTGCGGACGCGCGGCACTAGGGTACGCCCTCTCGCTCGCGCCGAGTCACCGATTCGAAGCGTGTATACTCTTTCCGGAAGAACAAGTTGACGGTACCGGTGGGACCGTTACGCTGCTTACCGACGATCAGCTCGGCCTTACCCTCCAGCGATTCGCCGGCCTCGTCCTCGCGGCCGAAGTACACCTCTGGTCGATAAAGGAAGAGCACGAGGTCAGCGTCCTGCTCGATAGCGCCCGACTCTCGCAAATCGGAGAGCTGGGGCCGCCTCTGCTGCCCACTGCGCGCCTCCGGTGCGCGCGACAACTGGGAGAGGGCGATCACGGGGACGTCCAATTCCTTCGCCACCGCCTTGAGCGCGCGCGAGATCGCACTGATCTCCTGCACGCGATTCTCGGCTCTCGCCGGTCCCTGCATCAACTGCATGTAATCGACGACGACGAGACCGAGGTCAACCTCCGCTTTCAGCCTCCTCGCCTTCGCTCGCAGTTCGAGGGCTGTAATCGCCGGCGAGTCGTCGATCCAGATGGGCGCCGTGTTCAGATGACCCGCCGACGTCGCCAGCTGCGTGTACTCTTGCTCGGTGAGCTTGCCTTTGCGGAGGTTCGAGGAGTTCACTCGACCTTCCGAGCACAAGAGGCGCTGGACGATGGCTTCTTTTGACATCTCCAGAGTGAACAACGCAACGGGCGTCCCCTCCTCGATCGCGTTGTGCTGAATCACGTTCAACACGAGCGACGTCTTGCCCATCGACGGTCGACCGGCCACGACGATGAGGTCCGCCCGTTGGAAGCCAGCGGTCAGATTATCGAGGTCGGGGAAACCGCTGGGCACACCTGTTATCGCACCCTCCGCCTGCTGGAGCTTCTCTATGTGCTCGAACGTCGGCCAGAGAATCTCCTTGATCCAGATGAACCCCCTCCTCTGCCCCGCGTGGGAAAGCTCGAAAATCCTCTGCTCGGCGCGATCGATCAGCTCCTCCACCTGGTCGGATCCGGAATCGAACGCCTCGCGGATCGTCTCCGTCGATGTCTCGATCAAGCGACGCAGAAGGGCCCGCTCTTTGAGAATTCGACAGTGATATTCGATGTTGGCGGCCGTCGGCACCGCCTCCATCAGTTCCGCCAGGTACCCCATGCCACCCACCGACTCGAGCTCGCCACGACCTCGAAGCTCCTCTCCCAGGGTGACCGGGTCGATAGCGTCCCCGCGCTCGAACAGCCGCTGCATCGCGCGGAAAAGCCGCCTGTTCGCCTCGCGGTAGAACATGTAATCGTCTGCCAGCTCCACCGCCTTGGCGACCGCGTCTCCGTCGATCAGCATGCCGCCCAGCACGGAGATCTCAGCCTCCGGCGACCAAGGAGCGGGCCGATCCGCGAAGGGATCGGGGGTCCTTCCCGCGCGCGCGTAACCGCCCGGCGCTCGTTCGCTGGTTTGGGTTAGTTCAGCCAAGCTCACCCCTTGGTGTGCGTCCACCGCCCTCATCGTACACGCGGCGTAGCAGCTTCAAGTCATCCCACGCCGGCCGCTTCCATTGCGCGTTTCTCAGCAGGGCCGCGGGATGATACGTCACGATCACTGGGGTCCCTATGAATTCATGAACGGTGCCGCGCAGACGACTCAGCGATTGATCGGAGTTCAAGAGCGTCTGGGCCGCGAAGCGTCCAAACGCGCAGATGGCCTTCGGTGCGATCAGCTCGAGCTGTCTACGAAGATAAGGCCGGCAGCTTGCAACTTCATCTGGCCAGGGATCCCGGTTCTCAGGCGGACGACACTTGAGCACGTTGCAGATGAAAACCTCAGCCCGCAGGAAGCCCACCGCCAGAAGCATCTTGTCCAGGAGCTTCCCCGCCGGCCCAACGAATGGGCGGCCGGATCGGTCCTCCGCGTGCCCAGGCGCCTCGCCGATGACGAGCAGATCCGCGTGCGGATCACCCTCACCGAAGACCACGCTGGTCCGCCCCTCCGCGAGACGGCAGAGGGTGCAGGCGAGAACTTCGTCGCGCAGCGCCTCGAACTCGGGGCTAGCGGAGCCCGCCGCCGTCCCCGCCCCCGCCGCTGGCGCAGCGCTCGGATCCGCCGCGGAGCGCAGCGGCCGAGTGTGCGAGGGGGCGGGGGCGGGGGCGAAGCGTGGCGTGCGCGACCGCAAAAGCTCGAGGGCACGTTCTGCCGTCAATCCCTCCAGGAACCAATCGCGTTCGCCGAGCTCCGCTCTCTGTTTGAGAAAG
>CANPVX010000011.1 GCA_947581815.1 Candidatus Indicimonas acetifermentans
CGCCAGCAATCCCACGGCGTAGGCTGCCAGAGTCGCGTGTACGAGCACCCTGCTCTCCTCTCCGAAAGTGCCGCGCTCGAACAGCAGCGAGACGATCCAATCGCCGAACAGGATGAAGGCGAAGGCGGATGGGATGACCGTGAAGCAGATAGATCGAAAGCCGTTCCGCAGTCTCAGCTTCAAAGCGTCGCGATTCTCCAGCTCTGCGTCGCGCGAAAGCTCGGGCAAAGCCGACGCGGCGACGGAGATTCCAAACAGGCTGACGGGGAGAAAGTAGAGCCTCTGGCTGAAGTACAGCGTGGCGACCGCTCCATGGACGAGGAAGCTCGCCAGAAAGACGTCGAGGAGGCTGGAGATCTGATAGGCGCCGGCGCCCAGGACGACCGGCCCGAGATTCCTCATCACGCGGCTCGCAGCCTCCCACTTGACGTCCAGGCTCAGTCGAATTCTGCCAGCCATCTTCAACGCGGCGGGCAACTGGACGAAGAACTGCAGGGCGCCGCCAATCAGCGTCGACCAGGCGAGAGCGACGACGAGGGGCTCCCAGCCGATCCGCCACGCGATTAGCAATCCCGCGATCTGCGACAGATTCCAGAGAATCGGCGCGGCGAAAGGTAGGAAGAACCGCCTGTGGCTGTTCAGTATGCCGAGGGACCAGGCGGCGAGGATCATGAATCCCGCCATCGGGAAAAGAATCCGAACCAGGCGAGCCGTCAGCCCCACGGCATCCGGGGACCATCCAGGGACGATGATGCGCGTGAGCCAGGGCGCCAGCAGGATCCCGAGGGCGCTGAGTAACGCCGCCAGGGCCAGGAGTATGCCGAGGATCGTCCCAGCCAGCCGGCGCCCCTCTCGCTCGGCGCCACGCGCCAATAGACCGCTGTAAACGGGGATGAACGAGGCAGAGAGGGTGCCCTCGCCCAGCAGATTGCGGAGGATATTGGGGATCCGCAGCGCCGCGGTGTAGGCGTCCGCGGTCAAGCCCGTCCCGAAGAACGCGGCGATCGCGGCATCGCGTACGAAGCCGACTATGCGGCTCAAAAAAATCCCCGCTCCCACAGCGAAGGCGGGGCGGGTTCTCAGTCCTGCTCTAGTCTCCTTCTCAGTCGTCACCTGAGGGCAGCGATGGCTGTGACTCGGGTTTCTCGAGCAGCTGGCGGATGAATTGGGTTTCCTCCTGCAAAGATGTTACGGTTTCGGACAGGTATCGCACCTCTTTTTCAAGGTTCTGAAGCCGCGCCTCGTCGCTAGCACTCGGCCGCTCCGATCCCAGGCGGCGAGCCAGGGCGCGCCCCACGTCCGAATCCAGCACTATTGCCGTCAGAGGGATCATTAGGACAAGGAAGATGATGATGCTCAGAAATAGCATTCCCTACAGTGCCCCTGCGACACCCTTTTGAAAGGTGGTATCGATTGCCTAAACGTAGGCTCGCGGCGATTTGCCTGCAAGCGGCCTTCATTCAATGAGTTCTGGTTCACAGGCTTCATACACACGATCGAGCAGATCGGGTCCATAGCGCGCTAGAAAAGGGTGGACGTTGAGCAGGCGTTCCTGAGGCTTTCCGGCGGGGTAAAGGTTGACGGCGATCTTCTGCAGCTGCTGGCGCATGACCTGGTGTTTCTCCTTGACGCGGCCCTCGAGTTTGCCCTCTAGGGTCTCGATGCCGGCGATGATGGCGCGGCGGCCGGTGCCCAGTGCGCTCTTAGCGCCGGGGTCGTAGTCCAAAGCGAGAGACTCGACGGAATCGAGAGCGGCGTCCACGGCTGTGCGTAGCTCTTCGACCGCCTGCTTGAGTCGTAGCGGTTTGCGCTCCTTGACGAGCTTGGCGATCGCCTGGTCGGCGTCGCCCGATAGCGCGTCGGGATCCAGTTCGTACTTGTCGAGCACCTTCCGCACCTTGGGCTCGATCAGGCGGAATGAAGCACGCGGGACGGCGACCGGGGCGGGGACTCCCAGCAGCTGGTAAAGAACCTGGCTTTGGGCCAGATAGGCGATCTCAGCGGGGCCCGCGACGTGGGCGATCACCGGGAACGCCCCGGCCTCGACGACCGGGCGCAGCAGCACGCCGGGACTGACGCTCTCGGGCGCCTCGTAGATCAGTTTCCTGAGCTCCTCGGGGCTGAGACGTTCGCCCGATCGGCGCAGATGCGCGCCCTCTTCATCCCAGACCACACGGTCGCGGCCCAGCGATCCCTCCACGAACAGGTTGGTCGTCCTTTCGGGCACAGTCACCTGCGGCGAGAAACCGGCGGCGGCTAGTTCATCTGCGCGGCGGGTGAGCTCCGAATGGATCTCGGCGCGTTTGTCCCAATCGGCCCAAAGAAGATCGCGGCTCACGAGTTTGATATAGGGGTGGGACATCTGAACGATGAGAAAGGGGTAGCCAGCGAGCAGCTGCTCCAGCAACTGTTGAAAAGCGTCGGCGAAGCCGCTCCCGGGCCGGTAGATACGTCGAAGCCTATCGATGATCTCCGGTTTGAGCTCGCTGTCCGGGAGAGCCTCGGCGAACCGTTCAATCGTCGCCTGGATGTCCTCTGACAAACGGATTCTGTGGACCGGCGGATCGGGGGACTGCTCCCCGTCCTCACTCCCCCCAGCGCCATCGCTGCGGGGTCGGTTGATCTCGATCCTGACGAGCTGGTTGCTGACGTCGACGACCTGCGTGTGATCGACCTCGCGCCAGTCGTGGTCCTCGGATGCGACAGTGAAGAGCGGCATGACCGGGACACCGAGATATTCCTGCAAGTCGTGGGCGAGACGGGCCGCGGTGAGCGCTTTGTAGATTGCCATCAGCGGGCCGCCAAAAAGCCCTGCCTGCTGGCCGGTGGCTACGAAAAAGCCTCGCGCCTCTATCAATTCGCTCAGCCGATCCCCAGACGCCGCGTCGTCAGACCCAAAGGCATCGGCCAAGTCCACCCAGCGCTGCTCGGAGAAGCTCTGCCGGATGAGCTCTGCCCTCTGGCGAAAGCTCGCAAGCGACACGGGTGGGCCGGCATCGAAGAAGGTTGCGACCCGCGCGTGGTCGTCGATGTAGGCACAGGCGATGGCGTTTCCCTGTAGCGGAATGCGCTCGATCTCGAGGCTCATCGGCTGTGTCCCATGAGAATCAACCTCGGTGAGTCCTCCCGGAACTCCGAGCCAGCGTAGTCGCCGAACCGGCGCTCCGATTCGAGCCCGGCGGCGACCAGCATCTCCTCCAGCTCGCCGGCACTGTACAGGCGAACGCGCTCCTGGAAGGTGCCGACCAAGCGCCCATCGCTCGGATCGAGGATCTGTATGTGCTTCACGACCACTTTGCCGCCTTCCTCCAGATGGCGTTCCTGGACGACGCGCTTACCGTTCAGTTCGCGTTCATCGCGGTCCACGAGAGTCGAGCGAACCCGCTCGGCGTTCAAGAAATCGAGAGCGAACCCCCCTGCCTCCGGCGCGAGCACGCGCTGAAGCTCTTCGAGCACCCGGCGATCCTCGTCGGAATCGGCAAAGTATCCGAACGAAGTGAAGAAGTTGACCGCAAGGTCGAAGCTCGCGTCGGCGAAGGGGAGAGACCGCATGTCGCCGCGCACCAGGAGCAGCTCTGGCCCGTCGGCGCGCGCGCGAGCCAACAACGGTGTCGAGAGATCCAGCCCGACCGCCCATAGGCCTCGCGCGCGGAACTCGAACAGGTGGCGGCCGGCTCCGCTGGCTAGATCGAGCACGCGACCCGCGGGACTCCCAAGCGTGCCGAGAACGAGCTCGACCGCGTCTTGCGCCTCCTCCTGATCACGGTGCGGATAGAGGGCGAGGTATTCTTCGCCGAACCAGCGGCGGTACCACTCAGGCGGATCCTGTGCTCTCGCGGTCATCCGGCCTTGTGGTAGGGCTCGCCCCGTTGGATCGTGCCAGAGCGATAGATCTGCTCGGCCAGAACCAGGCGCGCCAGTTCGTGCGGAAGCGTTAAGGACGACAGAGCCAGGACTTTGTCCGCCCGCTCCAGGGCGATGGTGCTCAGCCCCACGGGTCCGCCGATGAGGAAGGCGACTCCCGGCTTGCCGAGCACCGCCAACTCCTTCAGATAGCTCGCCAGCTCTTCGGATGACCACTGAGCTCCGCGACGATCGAGCGCGACGATCTCGATCCCCTCTGGAACCCGGCCGAGCAGGGCGCTGGATTCCGTATCCGCTATCGCGCGCCTATCGCCCGTGCGGGGGATGCGTTGGGGCCGAACTTTCACCGCTTCGAAGCTGAAGTAGCGGGTGATGCGCGATTCGTAGTCGCGGATCGCCGCGGCCAGGGCCTGGTCCTTAGGCGCACCTATGGCGACGGTCATGACTCTCACAGAAGACGTACTCCCCTCTAGCAGCTTCGCGCAGGTTGTCGACGATCCACACCCCTTACGGGGGCGAGAGGATGCTGTCCCGCAGGAAAACTTCGTTGTCCCGATGCGGGTGCTCGCTGTCGAAGTGCAATCCGCGGCTCTCGCGCCGCCAGAGAGCGCACCGCACGATCAGCGCCGCCACCTCTAACATATTGCTTGTCTCGACGGCTCGCCCCCAGGCGGTTGGATCTCCGTCGGGCTCGCGGGCGGCGCCCGATACGAGCTCCGCCCAGCCTTTTCGCAGCTCGGCGAGTTGTGATGCGGCCGCGGCGATCGAGCTGTGGGCGCGGACGATGCCCAGGCGCTCCCACATCAGGCGTTTCAGGGCAGCGCGCGTCTCTTCGACAGCCTCAGATTCGATCCCCGAGAGATCCGAGGGAGCCGGTGTGTGAGCATCGTCCGGTTTCGATTCGTCAACGTCGCTGGCGATTCTCCCGGCGGCGCGCTCCGAGAACACCACCGCCTCGAGCAGAGAGTTCGACGCCAGCCGATTCGCTCCGTGCACGCCGGTACAGGCGCATTCTCCAGCGGCGAAGAGACCCGGCAACGTCGTTCTGCCATCGATCTCCGTCCAGACTCCGCCGCACACGTAGTGCGCCGCCGGCACCACGGGGATCAGCTCGACGCGGGGATCGATTCCGCTCCGGCCGCAGCCGCCGAGGACGGTCGGGAACGTCTCCTCGAGTCGATGGGCGGAAATCGCTGTCGCGTCGAGCCACGCGTTGGTCTCACCGGTGGCGATGAGCTCGGCGTGAATCGCGCGGGCAACGACGTCACGTGGTGCCAGGTCGGCTCGCGGGTCGTAACGCTTCATGAAGGCCTCGCCGCCCGCGTTTCTCAGGACCGCGCCCTCGCCCCGCAGAGCTTCGGTGATCAGGAAGGCCCTCTCTTCAGCCGGATAAAGGGCGGTCGGGTGGAACTGAACGAATTCCATGTTGGCGACGATTGCACCGCTTTGATAGGCCATCGCCACGCCGTCGCCCGTGGCGATCGCCGGGTTGGTAGTGTGCTGGAAGAGAGCTGCCGCACCGCCGGTGGCGAGCAGCGTGCTGGTGGCGCGCACCTCGAGGAGCTGGCCGTTCTCCTCGTCGAGCGCCCAGACCCCTGCGCAGCGTGACCCGTTGTCGGTTTGGGTGACCCGCAGCGAGAGCGCCATGTGGTGCTCGTAAACCGCGATTCGTGGGTGCAGCCCAACCGCCTCCAGCAGCGCTGTCTCGATCGCCGGGCCGGTCAGGTCCTGACTGTGCACGATCCGCGGTCGAGAGTGGCCGCCCTCCATGCCGAGAGCCAACCGCCCATCGCTCTTGCTGAAGCGTACTCCCCACTCGATGAGGTCGGTCACCGCGCCGGGGCCGTTGGCGACAAGCTCGGCGACGCGTTGCTGATAGCAGAGCCCGGCTCCGACCCGGATCGTGTCTGCGACGTGGTCGGCGAAGGAGTCGCTCTCTCCCAGCACCGCCGCAATCCCGCCCTGGGCGTAATTGGTGTTCGAGTCGACTCTGGACTTCTTGGTGACCAGCACCACATCGGCGAACTCGGCCGCGCGAAGCGCGAACGTCAGGCCGGCGATCCCGGTCCCGATCACCAGCACTTTCGCATCGATTCGCCCGGCCGACGTCACGCTTCGGCCTTTCGCCGCGCGTCGATTCGCGCCAGCAGGTCGGTCACGTCATCCATCCCGGATTCCCAGACGACTTCTTGGATCGGTACTAGCAGCTCCACGCGCTCCCCTAATGCAGGACTCAGCTTCACGGCATCCTTCAGCGTCGCCACCACAGGCCCACCGCGCGCCAGTCTCACGATCTCCTCGATATCCTGCTGGCTGTAACGGTGGTGGTCGGGGAAGGCTTTACGAGAGTCGATCTTGACGCCGGACGCCTCCAGCTGGAACCAAACGGCCTGTGGCCTCGCCACGCCCGCGACCGCGACCGCGCAACTGAAACCATTCGCGTTCTCAGTCGTCCCGAGACCGCTGGCGGCGTCAAAAACCGACAAGCCTCGGAGGCGGAGCTCGAGCTGCGCCACCGGGATGTTGGGATGCCGCTGGGACAGTCGGGCCACGACCCGGGCAGCACCTGCCGCCGATTCCGACTTGCGCGTGACCGCGATCAGCGTGGCTCTGCCCAGGGCCGCCAGCGGTTCGCGCCACGGCCCGCGCGGAAGCAAACGTGGGTGGTCGGTCCACTCTTCCGCGGCGATCAGTACCACGTAGCCATCGGCGCGTAGCGAGCGATGTTGAAAAGCGTCGTCCAGAACGACCGCGTCAGCGCCCTCTTGATGGGCCCAGAGTACGCCTGCGACTCGGTCGGGGCTCGCAAAGACGGGGAGCATCGGATTCAGGTGCTGGTGGACCTCGATCTCGTCCGCTCCGTAGCCACGCATCACCACGGCGGGTCGCGAGCCGCGCTCGCGAAGAGCGCTGGCGAACCACGCGCTCACGGGCGTTTTGCCGGTGCCGCCCACCGTGAGATTGCCGATCGCCAGCGTGGGAATCGAGCCGCTCTCCGATCTCATCCAGCTTCGATCGTAAGCCACCGTGCGCAACCCAATGACCATCCGATACAGCCATTCGGCCGGCATCAGGGCCAACGACACGGCGCGGAGCGCCCGCTCGTGCGAGTCATCTCCGTTCCAGAGCCGGCGGTACCAGGCGATCAAAGCTCGACTAACGAGGTTAGCGTCTCATTCATCGACTTGCGACTTCAGGGCTTGAAGGGCCTCCTCGAGGTCTCGAGCCGCAGTCTCGAGATCCCGAGCGGATGCATCTCGTGCGACGTAGCGCGGTTGGCCGAACGCCACGCGAACCCGTGCGTACGGTTTGGGGATCAGGAATCTGTCCCAACCCTCGATCCACCATGCCTGCCGCGTGCCTGCGGCGACCGGAATCACCGGGGCCCCCGTGAGCTGCGCTATCTGTAGGGCCCCTGGCTTGAACCGCTCTCGCGGGCCCTGCGGGCCGTCTGGGGTGATTCCCAGAGAGCGCCCCGATCTCACGGCCCGAACCATGTCGCGCAGCGCCCTGTATCCCCCTCGGGTGCTCGACCCGCGAATAGACTCGTATCCAAGCCCTCGTCCAAGCCGAGCCAGGTACTCGCCGTCTCGGTGGCTGCTCACGAGCAGCACTATGCCCTGCCCCCGGTAAAGGATCGCGAGGGGCAGCAAGCGCCCATGCCAGGCGACGTAGATGACCGGCTGGCCCGCTCGCTGGTTCGCGTTCGACCATTCTTCACCCGCTACGCTGAAGCGCAATCCCAGGTAGAAAGCGCGTAGCAATGATGGCCCGAGAAATCCCGCTAAGGCCAGCGCGAAACGATCGCGAGCCTTCACGTCTGACCGTTAAGCAATTCCCGGGCTAGCCGAGCTACGCGCTGCGGAGCCCCCGGATCCCCGAGTCGCTCGCGAATTCGGAGGAGCGACGCAACCATCGCCTCGCGCTCTTCACTCGCCTCATCGAGCAGCGGAATCAGTGCGCTGGCGATTTCTTCCACCGGTAGATCTTGGATGAATTCAGGCGCGACGCGTTCGCCGGCGAGAATGTTGACCATCCCGACGTGATCGATACGGACCAGTCGGCGAGCGATCATATAGGAGAGCGGATGAACGCGATGCGCGATGACCAGGGGTGTGGCCCTTAGAGCCGCCTCCACTGTTGTGGTGCCTGATTTTGTGAGGACGGCGGTCGCCACGCTCAGCACGCTCCCCGAGTCCTCCACGAGTTGGAACTCAGATGCCTCGGAGTAAAGACGTCGGGGTACTTCGGGCGCTCCCGATACGATGACCTGGACATCGGGGCGTCGCCTGGCGACCGCCCGGGCGATGTCCAGAAACGGCCGTAGAAGGCGACGCACCTCCTGGGGCCGCGATCCAGGGAGCAGACCCAGGATCGGTCGCTCAGGATCGGCCCCGACGCGCGAGATCGCCTCTCTGCGGTTCTCCCACGTCGGCCGCCGGTCCAGCAGAGGGTGGCCGACGAAAACGGCGTTCACACCGGATTCTTGCAGATACGGCTCTTCCTGGGGGAACACTACCGCCACGCGGTCGGCGTTCTCCGCCAGGATATGCACCCGCCGCGGGCGCCACGCCCATACTTGCGGCGCTATGTAGTAAAGTATCGGGATGCCGCGGCCGTGCGCCTCCTGGGTAAGCCAGAGATTGAAGCCGGGATAGTCGATCGGGATCACCAAGTCGGGCGGAGATTCCGCGAGCAGGCGGCGGACGCGCCGACGCAGCGACAGGAAGAAGGGCAGCCGGGAGAACACCTCAACGATGCCCATGACGACCAACCGCTCGAATTTGACCAGGGGCTGCACCCCGGCCTTGGCCATACGGGGCCCCGCCAGCCCCAAGAGCTCGGAGTCGGGGTAGAGCGAGCGTAGCGCCTCGGCGAGCGCTGCGCCGTGCAAGTCCCCTGATGTTTCCCCTGCGGACAGGAATATGCGGGGCTTAGACACTCGAGGTTAGATACCAGATCGCGAATAATACGAACGCCAGCATAAGCAGCAGCGTTCGCGTGGGCATCGCCTTTCGCTCACTGGATCCGAACTCCTTGCGCTCCCGCCTAATTCGAATCAAAGACATGGGTGTGATGCCTCTCGATACGTTCTACAATATCCAGGGCCACCGCCAGGGCGAGGCGGCCCTCTTCGCCGCTCACGGCAAGGGGCGCTTCCGCAGCCACGGTGTCCAGGAAGCACTGCAACTCGAGGCGTAGCGGCTCCTCTTGATCCCCCCTCAAAGACACGTGCTCTAAGAAGTCGGTCAACGACGGGGTCTGGCTCAAATCATCCTGCCGTTTCTTCCGACGGTAGAACTCGCCCGTCCCCTTCCCGAGGTCGAGGCTGATGTATCCTGACGGTTGGAAGAAGCGAATCTTGCGTTGGCGCTGGACCGACACGCGACTAGCTGTGATGTTGGCGACGGCGCCCCCTTCGAACTCGAGGCGCGCGTTCGCGATATCTATGCTTCCGCTGATGACGGGGACGCCGACGGCGCGTACGTCGGTCACCGGGCGCTTGACCAGGCTGAGAATCAAGTCGATGTCATGAATCATCAAGTCGAGGACGACGGCCACGTCGGTTCCTCGCTTCCCGAATGGGGCGAGGCGGTGTGACTCCACGAACAGCGGATCTTTGAGGTAGGGTTCGCACGCTCGCACGGCGCCGTTGAAGCGCTCGATGTGGCCTACCTGGACCACGCGATTCGTGCGTTTGGCCAACTCGATGAGCTCGTCCGCCTCGGCCAGGCTGGTCGTTATGGGCTTCTCGATGAAAACGTGCAGTCCAAGCTGGAGGGCGGCTTTGGCTACGGAGAAATGAGCGTTGGTCGGGACGGCGATCGTGACTGCGTCGGCGTCGCCGAGCAGCTGATCGAGGTCTGGATACCCCCTGGCGCCCAGCTCCGCCTCGACGCTCGCCGCCCGTTCGCGATCGATGTCGTAGAACCCCACGATACGCGCCCCAGGCAAGTCGCGTAGTAGCCGCACGTGATGGAAGCCGAGGCTCCCGACTCCCACTACACCGATCGCAATTGGACTCAACGAACCGTCAGACCGTGACTCCGCGCTCGCTCGACTCGATGAATTCCATCAACCGCTCGACCTCGGCGCACCACGGGCCCTGGGCGTGGACTGCGGCGAGCCCCTGGCTGATGTTGTAGTCGGAGCCGAAGAGCAACCTGTAAGCCTGCTTCAGTTGTGAACGGGCCTCTTCCTTAATGCCGCGGCGCTCGAGTCCCACCGTATTGAGACCGTATAGCTTGAGATTGGAGCCCGCCGCCCGCGTATAAGGGGCGACATCCTTGGGCACGCGGGAGCCGCCTCCGATGAAAGCGTGTGTTCCGATGCGGACGAATTGGTGAATGGCTACGATTCCTCCGATCGTTGCCGAGTCCTCGATCACGACATGGCCACCCATCTGCACGGCGTTCGAGATGACGACGTGGTTACCGATGAAGCAATCATGGGCGATGTGTGAGTAGGCCATCAACAGACAGCTGTTACCCACGACGGTCTTTCCCGCCGCCCGGGTACCGCGGTTCAGCGTGGCGTACTCGCGGATGGTGGTGTCGGCCCCCACGATCAGCTTCGTTTCTTCGCCTTCGTACTTCAGGTCTTGCGGATCCGTCCCGAGCACCGCCCCGTTCGCGATCACGCAATCGGGCCCCACTTCGGTGTCTTGTTGAATCAATACGTGTGGGCCGACCCAGGTGTTCGCACCCAACACAACGTTCGGCCCGATGATCGAGTAGGGGCCGATTCTCACTCCATCCCCTAAGACTGCGACTGGATCGACGATCGCCGTCGGATGCACGCGAGGCGATGCCTCGTGTCCCTTCCCTGTCACCGTCGGTGTGTTCATCGGTCCACCACTTGCGCCTTCAGCTCCGCTTCCGCGACGACCTTACCGTCAACTCGGCCCACGCCCTTCATTCGAGCAACTCTGCGTCTGAGCTGCACCAACTTGACCTCGAACTCGATCTGGTCTCCGGGTGTTACCGGCCGTCTGAATTTCACTTTGTCTAACGACATGAAGTATACGATCTTGTCGTCGGGATCCTCTAAAGTATCCATGAGAAGAAGACCGCCGACCTGAGCCATCGCCTCGATGATGAGTACCCCAGGCATGATCGGGAGACCAGGAAAATGTCCCACGAAGAAGGGCTCGTTGATCGTCACATTCTTGATTCCGACGATGCGCTTGCCCTTCTCATACTCGATGACCCGGTCCACCAACAAGAAGGGGAACCGGTGCGGTAGTATCCGGAGGATTTGGTTGATGTCAATCACCTGAGCATCAGCCGCTTTTTGCGCTCTCCGAGCGATGGCTCGCGCCAGTTCGATGTTACCTCGGTGGCCGGGGCGCTCGGCGATTATCTGCGCGCGAATACGCCGTCCCACCAGAGCGAGATCGCCAACAACGTCGAGAATCTTATGTCTGATGAACTCATCGGCGAACCTTAGGACGACCCCCTCGTGGAGGCCCTCCGCCGTCAGCACTACCGTATTGCTCGTGTCCGCCCCCAGCGCCAGACCGCTTGCCCTCAAGCGTTCCGCGTCCTTCATGAAGCCGAACGTCCGGGCGGGTGCGATGTCTTCCGCGTATCCGCCCGAACAAATCGCATACGAGGCGTGTTGGCGCCTGATCAACGGATGATCGAAATCGATCGAGCCCGATATCACGTAGCGCCGATCGGGCACGACCGCATAGCGGGATGACCCTTCTTCAACAGCGAAAGGCACGTCGCAAGACCAGACGTGCGCTGCCGCCTCCTGCGCCTCGGTTCCGGCCTCTCGTAACCTCTCCGCAAATGGGGCAGCGCTTCCATCGACCGCCGGCGGTTCTTTGCAGCTTAGCTCGATTAAGACATTGTCGATCTCCAGCGCGGCAACCGCCGACAACACGTGCTCGACGGTCCGCACGCTCGCCCCGTCCTTCCGTAAGACGATGCCCCGGTCGACCTCCGCCACGTGCTCGACCCTCGCCGGCACCTCCGGCGCTCCCTCGAGGTCTGTGCGGCGAAACACGATACCATGTTCCGCCGGCGCCGGACGAAAGACGATGGTGGCGTTCTCCGCTGAGTGGAGACCCGCGCCTTCGAATTCAACTGTCGCTGCAAGCGTTTGCTGCTTCGGCGTCATGTTCTATGTCGTGCGCGTGCGGCCCGTTCGGTCCGCCTCGCCGTTCACTAAGGTTTCGAGCCGCCGCACTCTGCGCAGAAGCTCGGGCAACTTCACGCTCGCCGCGCTGGCGCGTAGAGCCTGAGTACGTGGTCGGGCGGGCGAGCCGAACCAGGTCTCGCCAGCTGGGATATCGTGGCTCACGCCCGACTTGGCGGCGACCCGCGCGCCGTCACCGATGCTGAGATGACCGCTGACTCCGACCTGGCCGGCGAGAGTTACCCCATCTCCGAGGATCGAGCTGCCTGCGATGCCGACCTGAGCTATGATAAGACAGTTACGGCCTACGCGAACATTGTGGCCGACCTGGACGAGGTTGTCGATCTTCGTTCCCGCTCCGATTCGCGTCTCACCGACGGAGCCGCGGTCGATCGTGCAGTTAGCGCCGATGTCGACGTCGTCCTCGATCACGCAGCGCCCGACCTGTGGGATCGGTTTGTGCTTACCCGCGTGGTAGGCGTATCCGAATCCGTCCACACCCAGCCGCGCACCGCTGTGGATCGTGCAGCGAGCGCCGACAATCGTGTCGGGATAGAGGCACACATGCTCTCGGATCTCGGTTGCTTCTCCGATCTGGCACCTCTCGCCGATCACGGTGTGCGCCCCGACTCGAACTCTATTGCCGATCCGCGCACCCTCTCGGACGACAGCGTAGGGGTCGATCGAAACATCAGCGCCCAACTCGACCCCGGGCTCGATGATCGCCGAGGATGAGATCGCCGCCGGTCGTCTCTCCGTCGGGTAGATAAGCGACAGAGCCGTGGCCAAGGCCACGTGTGCGTCATCCACCCAAAGGGCGGCTGTCCCCTCCGGTATATCCTCTTGTTTCCCGAAGTTACGGCCGACAATCACGGCTGCGGCGCGAGTCTCGCCAAGATAGGGGAGGTATTTCCGGCTAGCAAGAAAAGTCACCTCGTCCGGCTTTGCCGACTCTAGCGACGCCGCTCCGCGAATACGGCGTTCGGGCTCGCCCTTCAGCTCGGCGCCGATTGCCTCGGCGATCTGTCCCACCGTCATACCATCAGACATGTTCCCCTCGACTCATTCGTTGGTTATAAGACAACGAGTAAAGCTAACGCCCACGGTGGAATCATGCACCGTGGGCGTCGCTCATAGCCCAATTGCAGGATTGAAGCAGGTCAGTTCGGATTAGCCGCCTGAGCCGCCACCGCCAGCCGATCTATGACCTGCGAAGTGATGTCGAGCGTCGTGTCAGCCGCGATTAGCGCGCCGGCAGCCACATCGAAGATCATCGCATAATTCTGCTCGTCGCGGATGTCCGCGAGAACGGCCGAGATCTTGTCGTAGATCGGCTGAACCAACTCCGCCTGCCGCGTCTGGGCCGCGGTCTGGAGTCCCTCCACGCGTCGGTTGTATTCTTGGCGCTTCACAAGAATCTCTTGCTGACGCTCCTCGCGCTTCTCCGGAGAAAGCAAGACCTGTTGCTGTTCGTACTGTGTCAGCAGCTGTTGCAGAGAGTCCGCCAGCACCTGAACCTCGGTCTGCCAGGTCGCCATCTCCCGCTCGAACGTCGCCTGGGCCTCAATCGAGCCGGGCGTGTTCTCGATGATCTGGGCGGAATTGATGTAGGCCAGCTTCGGCCCCGTCTCCTGCGTTCCCGCCTGGTAACTGTAGCCGAGAAGCATCATGACGGCCATTGTGACCCCCGCTATGGTGCTCACTGTATAACGCACTACCCGCTCTCCTGTTTAGTGTCGTGTCGTGTCGTGTCTCTTGTATCGTTGAGTACGCGGGCCAGGCGCCTGCGCCGCCTAGAAGCCTACGCCTGTACCGCTAGAATATCTGACCGAATCTGAAGTGCAGCTTCCAACCCGGATTCGGCCTGCCGAAGATGTCGCGCCGATCGAATGCATAGGCGTAGTCAAGGCCGAGCGGGCCGACCGGCGTCACGATGGTAACTCCCATTCCCGCGGCGCTCAACAGATCCGTCGGGTTCAACCCGAACGAGGATCGCCACACGTTGCCTGCGTCGTAGAATACGTTCACGAAGAACGATCCACTAAGCAGCAGTCCGATTCGGGTGCTCATTAGGAAAAAGGACTCTCCGACGCGGTCCAGCCGGCTGAAGCTGGGCTGCTCGGTTGGCACGTGCCCGATGGGCGTAATCGTAAGCTCCTCGTAGCCGCGGAGCGGGATCCCGGCCTGGACACCGCCCATGAAGAAGCGCTCCAGGAAGAACGGGTTGTCCCCGAAGATGGCCCCGCCGCGGACCGAGATCCCCATCATGAGGTCGATGGGCGTCTGGGTCGGATCGGAGCGCAAGCGTGCGATCGGGGTGTTCCAATCGCTCTCGAACTCGAGTTTGCGGTACTTTCCATCCCCGCCCAGCGCGCCGCCGGTAAACTCCAGGAGCACCGAGTTGCGACTGCCACTGGTCGCGAAGAGGGGGTGGTTGCGAGTATCGCGCACGAGTCCGAAAGTGATCGAGCTACGCGTTCCCACGCTCAACAACTGTCGCTGTTCGAAATCGAGCTCATCGACGCTGTCGTCGTCGAACTCGTCCCTGAACAGCGAATAGCGGATAGTAAGGCGAGTCCAGCGCGACCCAAAAAAGGGCATCCCTAGGAATACGCTGCCTCCGACTTGTCGGCGATTACCGAGGTTGACGAAGCTGAGCCGATCTCGAGAGTTCCGCAGGCTTATGCCGGCCGCCTTTCGCGACCCGAATATGCTGGGGTCGGTATAGGCGATCTCGATGTCGTTTGAGCGACTACCGAACACCCAACGGAAGCGACCGACCTTCGCCTGGCCGAAAAGGTTGGGTTGCTCGTAGCCGATGAACCCGGCGACTCCGGCAGCCGGAGAAAGCGACGCACCGAAGTTGATATTGCCCGTCTGCTTTTCCTTGACGCGGAACGTGACGTTGATGTCGCCTTTCTGGTTAGGGCTCACCTCGAGCGCCTCTTGGGGCGGCAGCGGCTCGAAGAATCCCAGCCCTTGAATGGTCTGGAAGCTGTTGATGATGCGGTCCTGGCCGTAGGTGTCCCCCGGCAGCACGAGCACTCGGTCGCGGATGATGCGCTCGTGGGTGTTCGTGTTACCCTCGATCGCCACGATGTTGAAATAGGCCTGGTTTCCTTCCTCGATCTGCCAGATCAACCGTACCCGCGGGCTGCCGTCCTCGGCGTCTTCGGGCAGCCGCTCGACGATCGGGTTGACCTGGGCGTAGAGGTAGCCCCCGTTGGTGTAGAGTTGTCGTATCTGGTCCGTCGCGTCGCGCCAGGCCCCCGTGTTGAATACAGGCTCACGATCGCTGTCACCCCCTCCGATGAGGGGAAGCCGCGACAGCAACGATCGAGCTCGCGGATTGAACTGAGTCGCCAGAAGGGCTGTAGCATACTGGTCATTCCCTTCGATCTTGAAATCGCCGATCAGGTACTGCGGCCCCTCCTCGACGTTAATGATCAGGCGTGTCTTACCCGTCTTCTGGTCCACGACCATCGAGTCGCCCAGGACTTTGAAATCCAAGTATCCCGATTCTCCGTAGCGCTGTTTGAGGCTGAACTCGATGTCCGACCGGTAGTCCTCCTCGCGGAACTCACCCGTCTTCCACCACAAGAAGCCCTCGGGCTTCACTTGCATGCCGCCGATCAGGTCGGCGTCGCTTAGAGCCTCATTACCCTCGAACTCCATGGCGGCGACTACCATCCGCCTCCCTTCATCGATCATGAACACCAGACGGTACTCGCCCTCGCGGTCTGTGGCGATCAGCGCCGTATCGATCTGTGCCCGCACGTAACCCTTCTTGGCGAGCGCTTCGATTAGCAGCAGCTGGGTCTGAAAGACGCCGGCTGGGTCCAGCGCGCTGTTTCGCTCCAGGCCCGCGCTATCTCGCGCCGCCGAAGCCGCCGTGTGTTGCAGGCCTCGGAAGTCGTATCCTCGGATGAAAGGACGCTCTTCGACTTCGACGATCAGAACGGTGCCGCCCCCGGCCACCTCTGCCGCGTAGACGCGAATGTCGCTGTACTGGCCCGTCCCGAAGAGGCGGTGGATGCCCCGTTGGATGTTGCGGGAGGTTACGACGTCGCCGGTTCTGATACCGAGGTCTGAGAGGATGACGGGCGTCGCCTGGCGTGAGTTGCCGATGACGCGGAGCGAGTCGACTCGGACGCCCGCGTCGCCGGGAGTTTGCGCTGACAACTCAGCGGCCCTCGTGCCGAACAGAACGAGGGCCGCTGAAATTGCCAGGATAGAAGGTGCAAGCTTCACGTCGCTGACGATGATGAGGACGAAAGTACCCTGAATTCCAGTTTCTCCCCGTCCGGCGCAACGTCGACTTCTATCGAGTCCCCCGGGGCGAGCTCCGCCATGAGTATTTTATCAGATAGCGGGTCCTCGATAAACCGCTGTATCGCTCGTTTTAGGGGACGTGCGCCGTAGGTCTCATCGTAACCATGATCGACCAAGAACTCAACTGCTGGGCCGGTGAGCTGGAGCGAGAAATCTTCGTCCTGGAGTCGCTGGCGGACATCACGCATCAGCACGTCGACGATCTGGGTGATATGCCCGCGGTCGAGCGGATGGAAGACGATCGTGTCGTCGAGGCGATTCAGGAACTCGGGATTGAACACTTTCTGAATCTCGTCTTTGACACGGGCTGCCATATCCTCGTAGCTAGACTGCTTGTCCCCGCTGTGGAAGCCGACGCCGCCGCCCTTGGCGATGTCTCGCGCCCCCACGTTCGAGGTCATGATGAGGATCGTATTCTTGAAGTTGATCACTCGGCCGTAGTTGTCGGTGATGCGACCATCGTCGAGAATCTGCAACAGGATGTTGAACACATCCGAGTGCGCCTTCTCGATTTCATCGAACAGCACGACGCTGTAGGGCTTATGGCGTACGGCCTTCGTGAGAGCGCCGCTGTCTTCGTAGCCGACGTACCCCGGAGGCGCGCCTATCAGCCTACTGACAGAGAATTTTTCCATGTACTCCGACATGTCGACCCGGATGAGGGCGCTTTCGTCGGCGAAAAGGAAGCGCGCCAACGCGCGGGCGAGTTCCGTTTTGCCGACGCCCGTCGGTCCGCTGAAGATGAAGGAACCGATGGGTCTGTTTGGATCCTTTAGACCGGCTCGGCTGCGGCGAATCGCCCGGCTGATGCAGGTGATCGCCTCGTCCTGCCCGACCACGTGCCGATGCAGCTCCTCCTCCATTCGGAGCAGGCGGTCGGTCTCGCCCTCCTCGACCCGCGTCACCGGGATGCCGGTCCAACGCGAGACGATGAAGGCCACATCTTCCTCGGTCAGACTCGGGCGGAACGTACGGCGCTCTTCCTCCCACTCTTCACGACGCCGGCGCATCTCCGACTGCAGATCCCGTTCACGATCGCGCAACTCGGCAGCTCTCTCGAAGTCCTGATCTCGAATGGCCTCATCTTTGAGATCGGCGATCTTCTTGAGCTGCTCCTGCAGGTCGGCGACTTCGGGCGGGGGCACTTGCGTCGCGAGATGGACGCGGGCGCAGGCCTCGTCGATGACGTCGATCGCCTTGTCCGGTAGGTAGCGGTCGGTGATGTAGCGCTCAGACAGCTTGGACGCGGAAACGAGAGTCAGCAGCGGTAGTTCGACTTTGTGGTGGTCCTCGTAGCGCTTCTTCAACCCCTTGAGAATTTCGATGGTCTCGTCTACGGTGGGTGGCTCCACCATCACGGTCTGGAAGCGTCGCTCCAGAGCACCGTCCTTCTCGATGTACTTGCGGTACTCGTTGAGCGTGGAGGCGCCGATGCACTGCAACTCGCCGCGGGCCAGAGCAGGCTTCAGCATGTTGGATGCGTCGATCGCACCTTCCGCTGCGCCCGCGCCCACCAGAGTGTGCACCTCGTCGATGAACAAAATCACGTCACGATTCTGGGCGATCTCGTTCATCACGGCTTTCAGCCGCTCCTCGAACTGACCGCGATACTTCGTCCCGGCGATCACGGCGGCCATATCCAGAGCCAGCACCCGGTGACCCTTGAGGCTGTCGGCCACCTCACCCCGGTTGATGAGCTGGGCCAAACCCTCGACGATCGCGGTCTTGCCGACCCCGGGCTCCCCGATCAATACCGGGTTGTTCTTCTTGCGCCGGGAGAGGATCTCCATGACCCGCTCGATCTCCTGCTCCCGGCCGATCGTCGGATCGAGCTCGCCCGCGCCGGCCAGCTCGGTTAGATCGCGGCAGAAGTGGTCTAGGGCGGGCGTCTTCGACTTCTTGTCCTTGGGGTCCTTGGGGCTCGGACTGGCACCCGGTGCCTGCCCCGTCGCCGGCATGTCCGTACCCAAGAGCTGCAGAGTCTGCTCGCGGGCCTGTTCGAGATTCACGCCCAACGACTCCAGCACCTGCGCCGCCACCCCCTTCTCTTCCCTCAGCAGGCCGAGCAGCAGGTGTTCCGTGCCTACGTAGCTGTGGTTCAGCTCCCGGGCCTCGGCGACCGCGAACTCCAAGACCTTCTTCGCGCGCGATGTATAGGGGAGCTCGCCCATCGTGGCGCCCGCTTTCCCCTTCCGGACCTGCTCCTCCGTTCGCTCTTGTACTTGATCGAGATCGACGTTCAAGTTCATCAGCACGGCTGCCGCGACACCCTCCCCTTCCCGGATCAGACCCAGCAGTATGTGTTCGGTACCGACGTAATCGTGCTGCAGCCGGATGGCCTCTTCCCGAGCCATCGCGAGCACTTTTCTCACCCGATCAGTAAAATTGTAGTTCATCGAGTCCTCGTCACACCCCAGGAAATTACGTCCGCCCCTAGTATTCTCTTCTCAATCTATTCGCCCTAGGAAGGCTCCACCTGTTCTAAGGCTTCCCTTACGTAACGCGCGCGGTGAATGTCGAGTTCGCTGGCTGACAGGGTGCCCTCGCTGGCCTCTTCCAGATGAGCATTCTGGGCGAAGATCATTATCCTGTTCAAAACGTATACACTGGGCCCAGATAGAAGTTTCAGAGACAGCCCCAAACGCACCCCGGACAAGAGGTTCATCATCTCGTCGAAGGCTAGGCTGCGCCCGTACCTCAACAGCCCAAAGGCGCGCCAAACCTTATCCTCGATGACGTTCGGGGCGTCGCGCAGGAGAACCGCTCTCGCGCGTCTCTCGTACTCGATCACCTGACCCGCGATCTTCTGCAGGTGATCGATCAGATCGGTCTCGCTCTTCCCCAGGGTCGTCTGGTTCGACACCTGGAAAAGATTCCCTACCACCTCCGACCCTTCGCCGTACAGCCCCCGGAACGTCAGCCCCACCTGGGAGATCCCCTGCAGAACCTTGTTGATCTCCTTCGTCAGGACTAACCCCGGCAGGTGGATCAACACCGAGGTACGGAGCCCGGTGCCGCAGTTGGTGGGGCACGAGGTCAGATGGCCAAACTCGTGGTGGAAAGCGTAAGACAACTCACTTCCCAGCTTCTCATCGAGCCGATCCACCCGTTGCCAGGTGTCCTCCGGGTTGAAGCCACTTGTCAGGCTCTGCAGCCGTAAGTGGTCTTCCTCATTGATCATCAGGCCGACCGGCTCGCGCGCGGAGACGACCAGAGCACCCGCGGCGGGGGGCTCAGCGCCGTTCTGTCCGATAAGCTCCCTGCTGACAAGGTGGCGCTCCAGCAGCAACTCACGCAAGCGTGAGGAGAGGCCTTCGATTTCGATGAAGACGGCATCGGGCAGGAGGCCCTTGCTCTCGACGGCCTCGCGGATAGTGGTGAGCACGGCGGTCCGGTCGCTGGCGCGGGTTCGGACCGGAAACGGAAAGCCTTGCAGATTGCGAGCGATCCGCACGCGAGTCGAGAGTACGATATCGCTGTGGGGCCCGGTGGTGTCGAGCCACTCTAAGCCGAAGCTAGTCATGCTGGCGGGATCAAAATTACTCATGATTCGACGGTGGCTTCTAGCTCCTTGATCTGGTCACGGATATCGGCGGCATGCTCGAAGGCTTCCGATTCCACGGCTCTCTGCAACTTGCGCCGTAGGACGGTCAAACGGGCCCCGCGGTCCGCGGCTTCGCCGGCGGGCGGCACGTAGACCTTGCCCAGGTGCTGGGTCGAGCCGTGAATGCGGCGTAGAATAGCGCGAAGCTGAGAGTCGTAGGTCGAGTAGCAGTGAGGGCATCCGAGCCGACCGCTACGCTTGAAGTCGTCCACTGTCGTACCACAATAGCTGCAGGGCCCGGCCGTGACCGCCTCCTCCTCAGCCATGGCGGCCTTGCCCATCTGGGCGAGGAAATCCGTGAGCGGAAGATTCTTGCTACCCTCGCTTTCGAGGCCCTTGTCGGCGGCGCAGCTGGGGCAGAGGTGAACGGTCGTCATCTCGTTATCCACGATCTGCGTCAGGTGCACTTCCGCTTCGTTCTTTGCGCAGTTGTCGCACACCATCAGGGTATCGCCTCGTGTCCGGCCAGGGGTCTGGTCACCGGGCTGAGCACACCGTCGTGAAGACGGAGGCTACGGTCAGCGCGGTCGGCGAGCTCGCGATTGTGAGTGACCAACACAACGGCTACTTGGTGGTCTTCACGCAACCGAAAGAAAAGCTCGTGAAGCCCTTCCGCGGTTTGGTTGTCCAGGTTGCCGGATGGCTCATCGGCCAGCAGAACCACCGGGTCATTAGCCAGCGCCCGCGCGACCGCGACGCGCTGCCGCTCGCCGCCTGACAGTTGAGGCGGCTTGTGGTTCATTCGCTGGGAGAGGCCCACGGCCCGGAGCAATTCATCGGCTCGCGCCCGGGCGTCCGCCCGCTCCACATTCCCAATCAACAAAGGCATCATAATATTCTCAAGCGCGGTGAATTCACGCAACAGGTGGTGGAACTGGAAGATGAAGCCGATGCGCTGGTTTCGGACCTCGGCGAGCTCACTCTCGTCCAGCCCCGACAGCGCCTGGCCCGCCAGATAGATCTCACCTACCGTCGGGCGGTCCAGGCCGCCGAGCAAGTGAAGAAGGGTGCTCTTCCCGGCCCCGCTAGCGCCCACGACCGCCACGATCTCGCCGGCTCCTACTCCTAGATCGACCCCCTTGAGTATCGGGAGTTCCGAGCCATCGCTATCCAGATAGGATTTGTGCAGGTTTTCTCCCCGCAGCACCGGCTGGTTGGGGAGGGCCTCGTGTCCTTCGCCGGGAGCCGCGCCCTCATTCATCGCGTATTGCCTCCACGGGTGTCAGCTTGGCGGCCTGCCGCGACGGGTAGATGGTAGCCCCGAACGAGATCAGCACGCTCAGAACCGCCACCAGAGCTACGTCGGAGGGGTCTAGCCTGATGGACAGCTGGTCGATCAAGTAGACATCGCCGGGTAAGGAGATGAGCCCGAAGTAGTCGATCGTCCAGCTCAAAGCGAGTCCGCCCGCCAGCCCCAGCGCCGTTCCGCCGATGCCTATGATCATCCCCTGAAACATGAACACTCGTAGTATTGAGCGCGCCGTCATGCCCATGGAGCGTAGAATCCCGATCTCTCGCGTCTTGTCCGTCACGACCATGATCAGGGTCGAGATGATGTTGAACGCTGCTACCAGCACGATTAGAAGTAGAATCACGGTCATAGCGAGCTTTTCCAGCTTGAGAGCGGAGAACAGCCCCTGATTCATCCGCTTCCAATCCCGCAGCGTGTACGGGAAGCCGAGATCCGCCTCGAGCCGCTCCGCCACTTCATCAGCTAGCCAGGGATCATCGATCCAGATACCCAGCCCGGTCACGGACTCATCCAGCCCGAGGAGATCTTGGGCGGCCTGGACCGACATGTAGCCCATCTGATTGTCGTACTCGTACATGCCGCTCTTGAACGTACCGACGACCGCGAACTTCTTGAATCTCGGGATGAAGCCCGCGGGGGTCAGCTCCGCTCCGTGCCCCGATAACAGGCTCACGGTGTCCCCCGGATAGACCAGCAGACGGCTGGCCAGTCGAAACCCGAGCACGATACCCGGCAGATCCAAATCCTCCGCATCGAAGTCCCATTCGCCATCGTGCAGCTGGTGGGAAAGGCGATCGGCGGCACTGTGGGTGATGCCGCGTAGCGCCACGCCCTGCTGGTAGTTCACGTCCTGGAAAATCAGCGCTTCGGAGTACACGAAGGGCTCTGCCACTGTGACCGACGGATCTTTGCGTAACTCAGCCAAAGGGACCTGCCAACGGTCAAGCCGCAGCCCTTCACCGTAGGTCAGAACCATGATGTGGGGATTGGTCCCCAGGATTCTGTCTCGCAGTTCCTTCTGCAACCCTGACATCACACCGATGACCACGATCAGGGCCATCACGCCGACGCATACGCCTCCGATCGCGATCAGCGTGCTGAGGTTGAGGAAGCGCGAGGAGCTGCGCGCGGACAGATAACGCGAAGCTAAATACCATTCGAGCGACATCGACTACTCCGGTCGGAGGGTCGGAAAGAGTATCACTTGGCGGATCGATGCTTGATCGGTGATCAGCATGATCAGCCGATCGATCCCCAGGCCCATGCCGCCGGTCGGAGGCATGCCGTACTCCAACGCCCTTACGTAATCCTCATCTATCCCATGAGCTTCCTTGAAACCTTCCTCTCGCATACGAGTCTGGGCCTCGAAGCGTTCCCGCTGCTCGAAAGGATCGTTGAGCTCGCTGAACGCGTTGGCCAGCTCCGTGCCGACGACGAACAGCTCGAAGCGCTCGGCAAGCGCCCCGCTTCCACCGCGCTTCTGCTTCGCGAGCGGGCTCAGCTCTATGGGATGATCGTAGATGATCGACGGTTGGATGAGATGAGCCTCGACCCGCTCTTTGAAAACGCCGTCCAACAGAGTTGCCCGCGCTTTGCTTTCAGCATCATCGACGCCGACCTCGCGGGCGGTGCTCAGCAGCGCCTCGCCATCCATGTCAGCCGCTTTCAGCCCACCGTGCTTCTCCAGCGCCTCGTACCAGGTAAGGCGCTCCCACGGCGGCTCGAAGTCGAGCTCCTGCTCCTGATAGGTGAGGCGAGGAGAGCCTTTGAGCTTGACGACGATCTCATGGACTATCGATTCGGTCAGCTCCATCATGTCAGTGTAGTCGGCATACGCCTGATAGAGCTCGAGCATCGTGAACTCCGGAAAGTGAAGCCGATCGATACCTTCGTTACGAAAGTCCTTGCCGATCTCGTACACACGCTCGAGTCCGCCCACCAGCAGCCGCTTGAGGTATAACTCGTCCGCGATCCTCAGATAGAGATCGCTGTCCAGAGCCCGATGAAAGGTCTTGAACGGGCTGGCCATCGCCCCTCCGTAAAGCGGCTGCAGAATCGGTGTCTCAACCTCGATGAAGCCGCGGTCGTCAAGAAAGGTTCTGATCTCTCGAACGGCCTGGGTCCGAGCGAGGAAGACCTCGCGCACTTCCGGGTGCACCGCCAGGTCGGCGTATCGCTGGCGGTAGCGACTCTCGACATCGGAGAAGCCACTGTGGACGACCGATTCACCGCTTTCGTCGATTTGCTCCTTACCGTAAGGGAGAGGGCGCATCGTCTTAGCCAGCAGCTCGAGACGGTCCGCGCGCACCGTGACTTCGCCGGTTCGAGTGCGGAACAGCTCACCCGCTACGCCAATCCAGTCGCCTAAGTCGAGCAGATCCAAGAGCTTGTAGCCTTCTTCTCCTAGGCCATCGGCCCGGAGGTAGATCTGGACCTTGCCGGTCCGATCCTCGAGGTGTGCAAAGGTCGTCTTTCCGTGTGGCCTGAGCGAGCGAATCCGGCCGGCCACACGAACCTCGAGCCCCTCGGCATCGCCCGACTCCTCGAAATGGTCGAGGACCTGCGCGGCGGTGTAGGTCGGGTCGTAGCTGTAGGGATAGGGCTCTATGCCCAGCTCTCTCAGCCGGGACAGCTTCTCGCGGCGCGCCTGGATGACGTGTTGGGCCTCGCCCGTCTCGGTCATCCGGTCTGGGCTCCGTATTGCTTGAGGTAGCCGATGATGAACTTATCGATATAGCCGTCCAATACTCGCTGCACGTTGCCTTCCTCGATGTTGGTCCGGTGATCTTTCACGAGCGTGTAGGGCTGAAGGACGTAAGACCTTATCTGATTGCCCCACGCGATCTCGGTCTTGCTCTGGTCCAGCTTGTCTCGCTCTTCCTTTTGTTCGGCAAGAGCGCGGTCATACAGTGCCGCCCTAAGCATTTTCATCGCGGTACTCTTGTTACGGTACTGGCTGCGCTCTTGCTGGCACGAGACCACAATTCCGGTCGGAACGTGGGTGATACGCACGGCCGAGTCCGTCTTATTCACGTGCTGCCCACCCGCCCCCGAAGCTCGGTAGGTATCGATCCTCAAGTCCTCCGGACTGATATCGACTTCGATCGTATCGTCGACGACCGGATATACGAACACCGACGCGAATGACGTGTGCCGCCGACCTTGTTGATCGAACGGCGAGATTCGCACTAGCCTGTGCACGCCCTTCTCTGCCTGCAAATAGCCATAGGCATACGGCCCGCGGATCTCGAGGCTCACCGACTTCAGTCCTGCCTCTTCCGCCGGCACGAGGTTCAGGACCTCGGCCTGGTAATCGTGCGCCTCCGCCCACTTCGTATAGAGCCGCATGAGAATCTCGACCCAATCCTGGGCATCGGTGCCTCCCGCGCCGGGGTGTATGGTGAGCAACGCATCGCGCTCAGCGTCGGCCCCGCGAAGCATGTTGCGGAACTCGAGCGCCTCCACCTCGCCGCTCAGCTGGTCCACCTCAGCTCGGAGCTCATCCGCGACGCCATCATCTGATGATGATGATGATGCGTCGCCCTCTTCCTGGATCAACTGGCCGAGCTCCAACAAGTCCGCCGCCCTCTTGTGCAGCTCCTCGAAGGGCTCTAGCCAACTCTTGAGCTCGTTGATCTCTTGCATCGCGACGCGGGCGCCCTCGGCGTCGTTCCAGAATTCCGGCGCCGCGCTCTGCTTCTGAAGCTCCGCGACGCGCGCCTCCTTGGCGCCTATGTCAAAGATGCCCCCTGAGTTCGTCCATGCGCTTTTCTAGCTCCTTCAGCGCCGCGAGCTCGGTCGCCACCATCTTCTCACCTCATCCTTGATAAAGTACTTGATCACAGCCGGGTCTAAGCGGCTGCTGCTAAAATGCTTAAGGCCGCCCGTAGGGACGGCCCCCATCTTGATCCGTTCGCCTTTCCTTTCCCTTCAGATAAACGTATCCGATCAACGACCCATGGGTCAAGGCGCCATCCTCTCCGCCACCTCACTTCCCTAGACTTTCGTCGTCGCGCGACCCCTCGGCCCCGGCGAATTCAGAACACTCGCGTCCCTTTCGAGAGAATCTCGTTCAGCGCGTCTCGGAAAAAGGGTGTGCCTTTGGCCATCTCGAGGCCAACCTGCTCAACGTATTCCTGCCACGATTTCTTCAAGTCGTCTTTGAAGAGCTCTTTGAGCCGGCCTTCCTGAAGCCCTTGCTGTTGACGCTCGGGGTTGTAGGCGGCCAGGTCCGAGATCAGGGCGCGGGCCAGGCGGCGCGCGCGCGACTCAGGGTCGGGCTGTCCGAAGGGCCGGGCCGGCGGTGCCGCGGGCTCTGTGGGGGTCGGCGTCGCCTGGGGCGTCGGCAGGGGCTGTGGGGCCACGGTCGGTGGCGGCTGAACCGGGGGCGGCATCATAGTGGGCGGTGGCGCCATCGCGGGCGGCGGTGTCATGGCAGGCGTTGGCACCATGGCAGGCGGTGGCGGCGTCGTCGCGGCCGGCGGCGGCATGGCAGGCGGTGGCGTGGTTGGCTGAACGGGTGCTGGCGCTCGCGGCGGAGTCGGCTGTGCGGTCGGCGCCACGCCGACGGCAGCTCCAGGGGGCGCAGCGACCCCTACCGGGGCAGGCCTGTGATGTTCCGAAGCCCCCACCTCGAAGACACCACCGCAAACGGAACAGCGTGCCCTAACTCCCCCGCTGGGCACCTTGCGCTGGTCGATGCGAAACACCGTTTTACATTGCTGGCAGGAGACGTTCATGCCTCTTCCTTTGTCGCTGGCTCGGGGTGTGCGGGCTGCGACCCACGCTCGCCGTGCCGTCGGTCCACTACGTATATGGAGCCCTGCTTCGTCTTTGCGTAGGCCTTCATCTCCGTTGCCAGCTCCCCGACCTGAGCCGGGTGGGTGAATCTGCGGTGGTCATTGGTCACAGTGCCGATGGAAAGCGTCATCAACGGAATGCGATGGAGCTGGCCGCGTCGATCCTTCCCCCAGAAGAATCCGGCCGCCCGGTCTTCATCAGAGTACTGAAAGGGGATGAGGGTGTCAAAGATCGAGATGGCCTCGCGGCAGCACGTCTCGAAGATATCGATGGGTACGTTGAAGATGAAATCGTCACCGCCGATATGTCCGAGGAACCCGGTCGCGGCGTAGGCGTTGACTACGTCTCTCAGAATCTTCGATACGAGGAGGATCACGCGGTCGCCGTGCTGATAACCGTAGCGATCGTTGAACTCTTTGAAGTTGTCGATATCGGCATAGCAGACCGCGAACTTCTCGTCCGCAGTCAGTCTTTTGCCGATATCGCGCTCTATCATCGCGGTCCCGGGCAGCCGCGTCGTGGGGTGCACGCCGACGTCTCGCTCGGCGCGACGGACGATCGTCGCGAGCCTCAGGAGCTTCTCGCGCTCCTTCATCGCGCTGCTCAGGACCTCATCGGCCCCCGCCCCGAAAGCACGATCGATGTCGCTGAGATCGGCCTTGTCGGCCCACACGATCACGGGAAAGATCGAGCTGAAGGAGTCGCCTCTGAGCTTCTCGATCAAGTCGCTAATAGCCTTCATGTTCTGGCGGCCGTCCAGCACGACCAGCGCGGGATGGCCCCGGTTGACCAGTAAAATGACGCTTTCGACATCTGTGCCCTCGACCAGGCGCGCCTCCTGCTGGCCCACGTATTCCACCAGGGGCTTCGGCGGTGAAGAGCCCTTCAAGGAAAAGTAGACTATGACTGGCGGTAAAGGCATGAGCGCAAATGAGATGAGTATTCGAACGACCCATCCAAAGTTATCTAGGCTTACGCACAACGTCAATTTGGTGGTTGCTGGGCCTCCGCAAGGTCCAATTCGCGGGCCCAGCGGTCAACCGCGAGGACGCTGACTCGGATCCTATCGCCCAATCGAAAACGACGGCCTCGTGACCTCCCCACCAGCGCGTACTCATCTTCCAAGAACTCGTAGTAGTCGTCATGGAGGCTGCTGACGTGGACGCGCCCCTCTACCAGGACGTCGTCCAGCAGCACGAAGAGCCCATAAGAGGCGACCCCGCTGATCGTGCCGGGAAACGTATCGCCAATATGCCGTTCCATGTACTCGATCTTCTTCAGCTCGACGGAGTCTCGTTCGGCGTCCACCGCCAGCCGTTCGCGCGATGATGCCTGGTCGGCCACGGCGGCCAAGCGATCTGAGAGGGAGCTGGGCACCGCCCGCTTCTGCAGCAGCACCGTGCGCAGGATTCTATGGACCACGAGATCCGGATAGCGCCGGATCGGCGATGTGAAGTGCGTGTAGGCCTTCGACCCGAGGCCGAAGTGACCCTTGTTCTCATTCTGATAGCGGGCTTGTTTGAGGCTGCGGAGGGCCAGCGTGGAGACGATGGTCTCCTCGGGGCGCCCTTCCACGCTCCGGAGCAACTTCTGCAGCGGCCGGGGGGAGCGATGAGCATCACGGGCGAGGGCTAGGCCGAAGCCCGCGGCGAGATCTCGCAATCGCTCGAGCTTTGCGGGGTCCGGTGCCTCGTGTACGCGGTAGATGAACGGCCACTCACGCCGGCTGGCGATCTGGGCCACCGATTCGTTGGCGAGGATCATGAACTCTTCGATCAGTCGGTGGCTCTCCAACTTCATCAATCGTTGGACATGCGTCGGCTCGCCGGCGGCGTTGAGCACCACCCGCGCCTCGGGCAGATCGAAGTCCAGTCCGCCCCGTTTCTCACGCCGCTTCTGCAAAGCGAGCGCCAGATCTCGCAAACTCCGCAGACACGAGGTCAATCGCCGCGGTGCCTTCCTCTGGCCGTCGATGATCTCTTGGGCTTCCTCGTAGCTGAGGCGGTGAAGGCTGCGGATCACGGATTCCTCCAGCCTGACCTTCTTCACGGCCGCATCCGAGTCCAGCTCGATCGACATCGTGAGCGTCAGTCGATCTTCATTCGGTCTCAGCGAGCAGATGTCGCTGGAGATCGCTTCGGGCAGCATCGGGAGAACGCGGTCGACGAGGTACACGCTCGTGCCGCGGGCGAACGCCTCTGAATCGAGCGCTGATCCCTCGCGCACGTAGTGTGAGACGTCCGCGATGTGCACACCTACCTTCCACCCGTTTGGCTCGAGGCTCTCTATGGAGACGGCGTCATCGTGATCTTTGGCGTCCGAGGGGTCGATCGTGAAGGTCAGCTGGCCACGATAGTCGGTCCTGCCTTCCAAGCGGGACAATTCGGATGGGGCTGCGGCCGCCAACTCGTCGGCTTCGCGGAGCACGTCGGTCGGAAACTCGACGGGCAACTGGTGACCATAGGCGATCCCGAGCACGTCCACGCCCGGGTGTCCGGGCCGTCCCAACACCTCGACTATCTCGCCCACCGGATCGTGATGATCGCTTCCCCAGTCGACGATCCGCGCGACGACGAGGTCGCCACCCTTCGCCACTTTGGCGCCGTCCGGGGCCACGAAGACGTCCCTGTGCATCGTCCGATCTTCGGGAATCACGAATCCGTAGCGACCGGTCTTCTCGAACACGCCAACGATCTGATCCCTGGATCGTTCGAGAACCTTCACTACCGTGCCCTCGCGCTTGGGCCCGCGCCGGCCGCCTTCGATTCGAGCTACTACGCGGTCCCCGGAGTAGGCGTTGCCCAAGCGCGAGGCGCGGATGAACACATCGCCCTCTCCTACATCATCCTCGGGGATGACGAAGCCGGCACCGGCACGCGTCACTTGGAGACGCCCGACGACGAGATTGATGCGATCGGGGGCAGCGTAGCGCCCGCGACGGACGCGGTAGATCCGGCCCGCCGTCTCCATCTCGCGGAGTAGCCTCTTAAAGCCTGGATATTCGGGTGTGGGGACCTCGAGCGCCCGTGCGATGTCCTTCGCCTTCAGGGGGCGGTCCGCCTTATCCTTGAGAAATGCGAGCACTGAATCCTGATCCATCGGTCACCAAGTACAAAAAAAAGGCCTTCTCCCGGGAAGGCTGCACTCTTTGTGCGCAAAACGGAACGCCGTCAGAATATCACACCGAATGAGACCTGTATCGATTCCTCCCCTGTGGCCGAGCTAATCTCGTCGAAACCGCGGCTCAAGTCCACAAAGAACCAATCGTACGTCAAGCCGAGCCCCAGCGCCGCGCCGCTGGCCCCGGTATCTACGAAGGCGTAACCGGCTCGCAGGAAGAAGCGGTGGAGGACGCTGAACTCGGAGCCCACCATGACGTCGGGATTGCCGAACCCCCGCACGCGGTCTTCGACATCAACCGCCAGGATGAGGGTGAAGACGGAATCGGCGGTGAAGGACGACAGGGCTTCATAGGCAGCTCCCACCCTCACTCTCGTCGGCAGCAGGTCGGACTCCGTCCCACCCCTCAGCGCAAAGCCGAGGTGCCGAATCGATCCCCCCACGGTCAGCGGTAACCCGCCCATGTCGCCGTAGATCAGCCCGAAGTCGAATGCGTGACTCGTGCGCGTGAAGGATCGCTGCTCCGGGCAGAGCCCGTCGCAGCGATAGATCAGCTGAATCAGCTTGTAGTTGACGCCGCCTTCCAGCCCTCCGCCCAATCGCCCCGAGTAAGTGAGGAGGAATTCCTGATTGCGGAAGCTTATGTTGCCCTGTACGCGGCCCTGCTCGTCCGTATTGTCCAGCTTGCCGAAATCGACCAAGTAATACGTCAAACCCAGGGTGCCGAACTTCTCAGTTGGCAAGATCAGCGACAGGACGTCGGTCTTCGTGTCGAATGCGTTTTCGCTGTGATTGACCAGAAATCGACGCCCCTCCAGGGCGGCGATACCCGCAGGGTTCCAGATCACTCCTTCTCCCCAACCCCGCATCGCCGTCACGGCTCCACCCATCGCGCTAGCGCGGGCGCCCGTGGGGAGGAGCAGAAACGCGGCCCCTTCTCTCGCAGCCGCACTGGACGACGAGCCCGATTGCAGGACGCTGCCGTCCTCCAAGAGATCCTCGTCTTGGGCCGCCGCCGTGGATGTCAGCCCCAGCGCGCTTATGACGCTGGCGATCCAGGCCCAATTAGAAAGGCAGGTTCTCAGCCGCATGGCTCATCCCGAGAGTGCCGCATAATTGTCATGTATCCGACATCCCATCACATCGATATTCCCCATCAATTTCACATTGTAGTGCCCCGCTTGGGTT
>CANPVX010000012.1 GCA_947581815.1 Candidatus Indicimonas acetifermentans
TCGTTCCTCGGGCGATGCGCGGCTCGGCGATGCCCTGGAGAGTGAGCTTATCGGTCAACCTCCATTCGACGTTCACCGTTGGAAGGTTGATGAGCGTGGACAGGTGCCGCGCGACGCTCACGAAAACGGTCGGGGCCAGGTACCAGCCGACTTCGACCTGGGTAGCAGCCAAGACGGGAGAGGTGCTGCTGGCGTAGCTCCCCTGGATACCCTTGACTGGAGCCCGGCTCACGTCGACGTAAGCAATCCCCGTCTCGCCCACGAGCAGCGACTCGAGCGCGTATCCGAGGAATGGCTCCCATACACTTGGCATGACGTCATCGATCACGCTTCCGCCTTCACCCCCCGCGCGTGTGATCTCGTAGGTGGGTCGCCCGAAGAACAGGTAGGACAGGAGATCCGATTCGGGGATCGGGGGTTGGACGTCGCTCTCGAGCTTCACCGTGGGCACTTCGAGCGTCCCCTGGACGAGAACGCGAATATCGAAGGGACGCTTCTGGGTCTGAACCCGATGTCTGGCCACCAGACGGATGTTTGGGTTGAGGGCGGGAGTGCCCACGAACTCGATCTCACCTTCCACAAGAGCGAAGCGCTTGTTGAACAGCTTGTAGTCCCCGCGCAGGGCATGCAGCGTTCCATCGATCCGGAACTCCTCCTCCGCGGGCCGATGGCGAAGCGTCAGCTCTCCCTGAATCTCGACGTTTGTATCCTTGGACCTCAACCACGTATCGCCCTCCACGTTGATCTTCTGATCGATCGTGAGGTTGTCCAAGAAAACGTTGCTGGGCGCCAGCCCGAGTTCTTCTTCAACGACAAACATGGTATCGAGAAGGAAAAAACGCTCACCGAAGGGGTCGACGATCTCTCGCCGCCGCCCAATCTCTTCGATGAAGAGCACGCCGCTCACGACATTGAGCTCGCCGTCTAGAGTAGCGAGCTCGTACGGGCCTCTCAGTCCGGCCGTCCCCGATACTACCATGCGAGCATCCAGTCGATCGTACGCCGGGAGCGCAGTGGCGTCGATTCTCAGATCGAACTCCGGGTTGCGCCAATCCGTGACGCCGATCGTTCCGGTTATTCTGCCGCTCCCGCCATTGAGGCCGGAGAGCGTGACCTCGTTGACGACGATCATCCCACCTCTGAAGGCCGCGTTGGCGCTCAAGTCCTCGTAGGTGATGCCTGTGGGAACTACGCGGACTCGTCCGCCCGAGATTACGGCCTCGCCAAGCAGCTTCAGATCGCTCGGAGTGCCGCCGATCGCGATCGAAGCGTCTGCGATGCCAGCCGAGAACTCGAGCTGATCGGTCAGAATCGCTACGAGGTTCAGCGGAATGCTATCCCCATCAAGGGTGACTTGTATCGGCCGCTCGGGGATCGACGCGCCGAACTCTGGAAGCCGGAGGTGCACCGGCAAGCTGCCGTGTAGGCGAAACAGCCGGCCGGACTCCCTGAACATTGAAAGGTCCACATTGGCTCGGCGGTCTCGGTATCCGAGTGTGCCACCCAGTTGTGAGAAAGACACTTCGAACAACTTGCCTTGCGCCAGCTCTATGGTGCCCTCAACGACCGGATCCTCGGTGCTCCCCGACAGCTCGGCGTTCAACGTGAGGGTCCCAGCTAGGTCTTGCCCTCCGGGCCAGAGGCTTCCTAGCTCGGCCAGCTCGAACCCGTTGATCGCAACCAGGAATGCGGCCGGCCCCGGCGCGCCCATCGTGCCGCCCGCCGACACGAGTCCGTCCTCGCTTACGATCGTCAGCTCTTCAAGGGCGAGCGCGCCGGAATTCTCCAGGTGCAGTCGGCTCGGCTTCTGCAAGCGCCATGTCGATTCTTCCAAGTGAGCGGCGAACCGCTCGAGCGCGAAGATGCGCCTTTCCTCTTTGAGCTCGGCCAGCAAGCGTCCCGAAAGCGATCCACCGCTTTCGCTCGAGATTTTGAAGTCGACGGCTGCGAGGCTATCGACGAGCTCGCCAGTGAGAACGATCGTGCTGAAGCGCACATCGGCAAATCCGGCATCTGTCGCTCGAGCTTCCCCCCGAACGCCGAACGACCCATCGCCAAGCCGGGCGGCCTCGAAGCCGTCAACCCTCAGACTATCCGCAAACCATTTTCCATAGCGAACGTTCTCGCCTTCCACCGTTCCGCGCAGCGCCAAGCTGTTCAGGTTGCCCACCAACTGTCCCACCAGCCGGGCCGAGCCCCGAAGGTTAGCAAAGCCACTGTTGACGGACGGCGCGCCACCATTCGTAGCCAGAGTCGAGGTACTGAACGGATCCAGCGTGGGTGAGAGCCAGCGCTTTAGCGCGCTCAAGCTGTCGGCCTCGACGCGGAAGCTCAGACTGTCCACCACATCCAAGGCCAAACCAAGGGCGCCAGAAGCGTGCAGCTCCCCCAGCTCGCCAAGCACGACCGCGGTATCTAGTTGGAACCGTTGACTATTGACGCGGAGCTCGGCGAACGCCGAGTCGAACCGCACGCCGCCGACGAACGACGCAAAGAGCTCGACACGAGCTCGTGCATCGAGATCTTCGAGGCTAGTGCCTTGGCCCTCGAACTCGACCCTGAAATCGAGATTGGAGTCGCCTATGTCCTCCTTGAACGCCACAACTCGCGCACGCCGCCCTCGTAGCTCACCGCCGTAACGGATGACCCCCTCGCCCTGCCGCAGATTCCCGTTGAACAGAAGCGAATCGCCCACGCCCCCGCCCACGCCCCCCAAGCGCGCGTCTAGCCGCAACTCATCGAGCGCGCCCACCGCACGAATTTCCCCCGTATACTTTCCCCGGAACGGAATCACCGGGTAGTACTCGGCGAGCGTAGTCAGCGAGATCGGGCCGGCGACGACCTCGATATCGAGCTGCGCCGCCGACTCCGGGAGCTTCTGCACCGCGCCCCCGCCACGGAAGGAGGAGGAGGCGTAGCCGCTCCGTCGCTGCTCCATATCGAATGACAGTAAGGCGCCGTCCGCCAGCCGACCCTCGAGACTCGCCGTACCCAAGATCAGACCCTGCACTTTCATCTGGGGGACGAAGGCACGCACGAGATCGAGAGAGAGCGTATCTATCTCCACCTCGAGCGCTTCTCCACCCAGATCCGGGCCCAGAGCCAATGATGAACCGACGGCGCTTAGGCTCGAGGGTAGCCCGGCGCCGTCCGGTTGGAAGCGCAGCTCCCCGTCCAGATCGAGTCGTGCCAATGGACCGTCAAGCGCGACGCGCCCCGATAGCGTCCCATCGACGGGCGGCTCCCAGCCGGTGAGAACAGGGATCAACGACGTCTCGAGGCGATCGATGGTGAGGTTCAAGCTGTCGAATGCGACGCCGTAGCGACTGTCAGTCCACTGCATCGCGAACCGTCCCGAAACCTCCGCTTCCGCCGACTGCCACGTGGCGTTGCTAGCTTCGAAGAGAGTCCCGTTCCGAAGGCTGGCCATCCTATACTCGAGGCGAGCCACTCCCACCGGCACTCGCGGCAGCAACCACATCAAGTCCCGCGTGTCGATCGGGCTTCCGCTCAGGGTGAAGTCGTATCCGATCTTGGAGCTCAGCGTCACCCAGCCCCCACCGAAGACCTTCGACTGAGGTAGCGCACCCTCCCACACGTCGAAGTAGAGCGTGTCGCCGTGCTGCCGGATATCCGCGCGAAGCTGCTCTACCTCTATCGCGTCCTCGAATATGGCAACCCGGCCTGTGAAATGGGCGATCTGCAGTAGGCGGCCTAACGTCGCCGGTCCCGCGACTCGCGCGTACGGCAACGTAGCATTCAACTTTTCTATTCTTAGCACGCGCAGCCAGCGATCTCCCACCTTTTCCAGGCGCCAGCGGGAGTCAGCCGCATCCTCGCCCGCCCCCGGCTCCCAAGGCAGGCGAAGCGTCAGATCACCCGAGCGCACGGCGACTTCGCGCAATATTATCCGGCGTTGACCTCCGGGCTGACCGTCAACATCTGTCGTATCCGAGCTGGGCGTGGCAGCGGCGAACGCCTCGGCGAAGTTCCAGCGACCGTCAACGCGCTCGAGCCGCACGACCGGGCCGACCAGCGTAACTCGCGGGAACGCTATGTTTCTGAAGAGAAAGTCGGTCCAGCGATAGTGAACCTCGACCGTATCGACGCTGGCGAAAAGCTCGCCGCTGGGCTCGTAGATGCGGACCCCAGCCAGATGAGCCCTCCTCAGCAGATCTCCCCCTAGGAAGGCATCGATCTCGACGCGCCCGGCGATCGTGGAGTTGAGCTTGTCGAGCAATAGAGTCCGCAGCTCCGCCCGACCAAAGTCGGTACGCGTCAACGCCATGCCCGCAGCCGTTACGAGCAGCAGGACCGCGCCGACCGCGGCCAGAGGCATGCCGATTAACCGTTCCTTCCAGGTCACCTAGAACGCCTGCCCAATCGATATGTGAAACTGCAGCCTGCTGAGAAAGTCGCTGTAGGGATCATAGTCGAATAGGGCAGGCATACCATTCGAATCCTCGAGCAGCACGATCTGGCCATCGACATCGCTCACCACGACGAGCTCTTCCGATCCACCCGTGTAATATCCAACATCGAGTCGCAGAGGTCCCACCGGGCTCATGTAACGAATGCCTAGGCCGGGCGCCCACGCCCAACCGAATCTCGAGCCCGCGGGCGAGTCCGTCCAAACCCTCCCGAGATCGAGGAAGGTCGCACCCTGAAACACCTCCCCCGAGATCGGGAAACGCAACTCTAGGTTGGCGATCACAGCATTCTGGCCGCCCACGGGCCGGGGTACCGCATCATTCGAGCTCAATCCCGCTGCCGTGGGATCGCAGGCCCACCGGGCGCTCCTCGCGGCAACGTCGGCCGTGCTGCAAACGGAGTCTGCCACCAGTGATTCGGCATCGGCGAGCAGCACCTTCGGGCCCAGCAAGTTCTGCCCATAGCTGCGGACCGTCGACGCGCCGCCCGCATATTGCCGTTTCAGCGGATTGGTCACTCCCTCGCCGCCGGGATCAGCATCAACACCCTCGATACCGGACCCGATCGGCCGCACAAGACCCCCCCGCAATCTGAGGGCAAGAACGCTTGCAGACCCCACTCGTCGATACCAGCTGATCTCACCCTGCGTTCGGTAGTAGGCCCAATCCGAGCCCGTGAAGCGACTCGCGGTTTCGGCCTCGATCGTGAACCTGTACCCCTCCGTGGGGTTGAGCACGGCATCGGCACGGGCCCGGCTCAACGAAGCGCCGACCCAGGCAAGCAGCGGGGAATCTTCCAATTGGGCAATGTCCTCCGGCTGACAGACACCCAAATCGACGCAGAACAGGATCTTTTTACTGATGTTGTCGAAGGTGTTCCACGTGGGCTGGTAGGTGAAGGCGAGGGGCGTAGCGGGCGCGATCTGGCGTGTGACGGTGATATCCCCACCATAAGTCCTGGTTGCGTAGATCGTCGGCAGGCTTTGCCTAGCCCCGAACACGCCAAGGCGAAGCCAGTTCTCAGTACCCAAGAACCAGGGCTGCTGAAAATCCGCGCGCAGTTGCCAAGTCGGAGTGTTGAAAGCATCCCTTGCCTCCTCGATCTCGGTATCGACGCCCGCCTGGTTGCAAGGGAAGCGTTGTGCGAGCTTCTGCGTGCCGAGGTTGCCCAGCCTGCCACTGAGGGTCAGCGACCGTGTGTTGCCGAAGAAATTCCGGTGGGTCCAACCGGCCTCGACCTCGAAGCATTCGGCCGTCGTCAGGCCGAATCCAAACCGGACGCTCTTTGCATCGGCCTCGCTGACCTGAACCTTGATATCGATCAGCGAATCCGATGGCTCGATGCTCTGAGAGATGTCAACGAAGTCGAACAGCGCCATCGAGTAAAGGGTTCGCTGGCTGCGGATGATCTCATCTTCTCGGTAGATCTCGCCGCTGCGGAACGTCAGTATCCGCAGCACATCGTCCTCTGAGACGTCGTCGGCGCCGGCGACCTCGATCTTGCCGATCTTGACGATTGGGCCGGGCACTCCCCTCAGGACGACATATGCGCCCAGCGAGTCTGATGTGGGCAATGATGCCTGAACCAGCACCTGCGCCAGCGCGTAACCGGTGTTTTTGAGCTGTCGCTCGAGAGCCTCGCGGGAAGCTGTGAGA
Source organism: Candidatus Indicimonas acetifermentans (assembly GCA_947581815.1). GTDB lineage: Bacteria > Gemmatimonadota > Gemmatimonadetes > Palauibacterales > KS3-K002 > Indicimonas > Indicimonas acetifermentans. The sequence goes on from CANPVX010000012.1 coordinate 6,087, forward strand.
TCCAGCTCGCTGAAAGGATTGCCCGCCTTTAGAGGCAAGTCGGCGAGCGCGCTGGCTGAATCGAGCACACCCGCGAAATCTACCAGCTCGATCTGGCGTACCTGTATCGGCGGTCCTTCGGTGATCAGAAACGTTACGTCGATGCTGCCACCTGCGCGGACGACGCTAGTATCCACAGCGACTCGGCGATAGCCTCGTCGGAAGTAGAAAATCTGGATGCGCAGGACGTCCGTACGGAGCTCTCGGGGCTCGAGTCGCTCGGTCCGCTTGAACGCGCCGAAACCCACCCAGCACAGCGGGCTGAGCAAGAAAGACTTGCAACCGCTCTGGCGAGTGACGATCGCGCGTTCGATGTCATCGTCCGAGAAAGCCGCGTTGCCCTCGAAGTTGAGCCGCTTGACGACTGGCAGCGAGTCTCGAGCGGCGGTCTGGCCGCGAGCGGCGCCAGGGACCAGAAGCCCGACTACGCAGGCGACGAGGATGGCGATGAACGGTGCAGCACCGAGGTGAGGATGTGTTTTTGAGCGTACATGGCCCAGCCGGACGTACGACTTCACGCGAGCTCCGAAGCGCCTATCTCTCTGGCGTGATCAAAATATTGCCGGGCACCACGGGGGAAGAAGTGGTCGCTGGTGGGCATGAAGCGTCGCAGGTGACTCACCCACGCATAGTGCGCTACGCGTATCATGCCATCCTCGGTGCGAATGAGATTGAAGGTGTTCCTTAGCCGTTCGCGGCCACGCCCGCGCCGGGAGGTCGTCGTCCCGCACTGCGCGATCACGATTCCTCGCCGATCGAGTTGTCCGGGGAAGAAGTCGAGCGAGTTGCCGATATACGACCTGTGCATATGGCCGGCGAGTATGAGGTCCACTTTCATGTTTGTGAACGATTGCACCGAGCGCTTCGCATGTTGCATGACTTTGCCGCTGGCAAAATCCTGGGGCGGCGCCAGATGGTGATGGGTGACCACCACCCGCAGCGCAGAAGGGTCGGCCTCCGCGAAGGCCTCGGCCGCAAACTCTAGCTGCCAGCGCTTGATGCGCCCGTTCGTCAGCGTAAAACGTCGCGTCGAATTCAGCGCTACGATCATGGCACCGGCCAACTCCGTCACGGAGTTCAGCTCGGGCGTGATGTACTTGCTATAGAGGCGATGAGGTGCCAGGACCCGCTCCCACATCCGGAAAAGCGGGACATCGTGATTGCCGGGCACTACGACGACGGGTCGATCGAACCGCGATAGGTAACTAGCGGCCGCCTGAAACTGCTCGCCGCGCGCGCGCTGGGTCAGATCGCCCGAAACGACGATCACGTCCGGACTGAGCTGCGCCGCCTGGTCCTGTACGGCTTCGGCGACCTCCGGGATGAACGGAGGCCCGAAGTGAAGATCCGATATGTGGAGGATCGTAGCCACGAGCGTTCAGAGCACGAAGGTTCAAGTCGCTGGAACCGCTGAGGGTTCGGGCGTATGCCTGCGCCTCAGCGCCCAGAAACCGTAAGCGCCACTAACGATCAGTGCCGCGCTGATAACCTGGGCCAAAGTGAACGAGCCGAAGAATCGATCGTCCTTGGCCCGAAAGATTTCCACGAACATGCGCTCGGCACCGGATAACACGATCCAGGCCATGAATAGCCAGCCGGCCTTATGGGGGTGCCGGCGCAATCGCCACAGTGCTAGAAAGATCGCAAGAGTGATCCCGATTTCATACAGCTGCGTGGGATGAACGCGCAGCACCTCCCAATCGGGAATCGACTGCGGAACATCGACACCAAAATGCTCCCGCAGATTGAACGCGGTGCTCGGCGGCGCTCCCTTCGGAAACGCGATACCCATCCAACTCTCTGTCGGGCGGCCGTAGTCGTCGCCCACGAGGAAACAGCCGATCCGACCCACCGCGTAAGCGATCGACACCGATAACGCCGCCACATCGGCGCCGACGCCAATCGGAATCTTCAGGCGCCTCTGCCAGATGATGACGCCGATCGTCCCGCCGATCAGCCCCCCGTACCACACGAGTCCGGAACGGGACATTAGCATTTCCAGCGGCCGCGCGGCCAGGGCCGGCCAGTTCAAGAATGCATAATATAGCTTGGCGCCCACTATTCCGCCGATGAGCGCCGCCATCACCAGCGACCAAGCTACGTCCTTATTATAACCTTTACGCTCGTATTCTACGCCGCCTACCCAACCCGCTGCCAAGAAGGCCAGACCCAGCGTCAAGCCGAACGAGGTAAATTGAAATCCTCGAATCTCAAAAAGAACCGGATACAACGTCTTACCCCAGGGCTAAAGTAGGCCTGGCCACGGCAGATCGGCTCTCGCGTTGAGATCCAGATCACCTCGTTCTCCGCGGTCCAGTCGGAAACGCGCCGCGCGCGCGACCATCGCGGCGTTATCGGTAGCCAGCCTCGGCTGAGGCACGAAAACCGACACTTCGGGCCCGAGCCGAGATCGCACTCCATCCGCCAGGGCCGCATTCCTCGCCACACCTCCGCCGAGCACCACCCGCTTGCTCCCGTAGGCGCGGACGGCGCGCGCTGTCTTCTCCGCGATCTGCTCGACGGCGGCCCGCTGGAACGATGCGCAGAGGTGCGCGACCTCATCACCCAGCTGGCGGCTCGCCTCGAGCTCCCTCACCCGCAGCAGCACCGCCGTCTTCAAGCCGCTGAACGACATATCGTAGTAGTCGTCGTCGCCAGGGCGCCCGCCTCGTCGAATCATGGCGACCGGAAACGGGTGCCGGCCGGGGTCTCCCTCCCTCGCCATCCTTTCGACCGCCGGGCCCCCGGGGTAGCCGAGTCCGAGCAACCGTGCCGTCTTGTCGAAGGCCTCACCAGCCGCATCGTCCCGGGTCGCGCCCAAGATACGATATCGGCCCCAATCCTCCACAAACAGAATTAGAGTATGGCCACCCGATACGAGAGTCGCCACAAAAGGGGGATCGGCCTCCTCGTACTCCAGGGCCGCTGCAAAGACATGCGCCTCCATGTGGTGAACACCGATGAAGGGGCGCCCCAACGAGTACGCCGCCGCCTTGATCCAGTTGAGGCCGACCAGCAACGAGCCGATGAGACCGGGACCTGCCGTCACCGCAAACGCGTCAATCTCGGCGAGCGTCACCCCTGCCTCGCCAAGCGTTCGCTCGACGACGCGATCGATCACGGCAAGCTGGGCCCGAGACGCAATCTCCGGCACGACGCCGCCAAATTCAGAGTGCAGGTCCTGCGTGGCTATCACGTGACCTAGCAGCTCACGTTCTCCTCGCAGGATGGCGGCGGATGTCTCATCGCAGGAGGTCTCCACCGCCAGGATCGTTCGAATGCTCATGCGAACCGGCTCGAGGCCGCCGATCCCTTCAGCCGGTACCGTCGATCCGCGTGACGCGCGTCGAGTCCGGTTCCAGTAGGACCCGAAGGAAAGCTCCGGGCTGCGGCAATTCGATCGACAACATATTCCCGTAGTCACTGTCGTCGCGGACGACGACGCTCGGTAGCAGCGCCTCGGGTCTCACTGCATCGACGGCGCTCTGCGGGCCGATGATTTTGATATCGACCAGGGAGGGCTCCAGCCTGATGCGGCTGATATCCACACCCGGGGCCCCTACGGGAATTCCAGGGAAGACGCGCTCTGTCCTCCGCTCGACGGTGACGCGGACGCGGACGTTCAATGCCGATAGCTCGATGAAGCCGTCGGGGTCGGGCTCATCCAGGGGAACCTCCAGATCGATTGATTCCCGCAGCAACTGGCGCGTGACGTGTGCCGTGGACACCGATTCGATGCTGTCCACAGCACTTTTCGGGCCCTCGATCGAGACGACACCGGGCTGCACGCGCACGGAGTCGGCCATCATATACCCGTCGGCGAAGCTCAGAGCGACGCGTGGGGCCACCCGCACGACCTTCTGCGCCCTCGGCTCGAAGCGCAATATGAAACGATCCGGGCGCACGCTGACGGCTCGGGTTTCGCCTAGCTCCCGGCCTCCCCTCCCGCTCACCATGCTGGGATCGAGCTCGATCTCCAGGGTCTCCGACTCGATGCTGTCGAGGGACACGTAGATCTGGGGTCGCGCCACCGAAAGCGCCAGCATCGCGCCTTCACGTCCCGTGAAAAGGACATCGACGGTCTCGCGCTCGGGCTGCTGCCCCGTTTGGATGTAGCGCCTGTCCCCATTGATGATGACCAGCTCGGCTGGAATCAAGCGCTGGCTGACGGTATCTGCACTAACCGCGACCCAGAAGAGAACGGAAAGGAGGGTCGCGGCGAGCATGTAGAGCCACTTCCGCTGGAGGGTTTTCTGCCAACCGCTCATTCTGACATCCGCAGGAGCTCTTCGAACATCGCTCGGTTAGCCTCCGAATCCCAATTGGAAGCGCCGACGATTCGCTTCACGATACGGCCTCGCCGGTCGAGCACGAAGTTCTCGGGCACACCGATCGTGTTGAGAGTGCGCGTGATCTCGTTCGCCGGATCCAGCAGCATGGGGAACGTCAACCCGAATTCTTGTCGAAACTCTTCTACTTTGACCCTATAGTTGGGGTCGGCGTCGATCGACACGGCCACTATCTTGAGGCCATCGTCTCCGAATCGTTCGTAAGCGGCCTGGATCGACGGCATCTCGAGCCGGCACGGCCCGCACCAGGTGGCCCACACCGTGAGCAGCACGACCTCTCCCTCGAGATCGGCGCTCGAAACCTCTTCGCCTTCCAAGCTCACGGCGCTGAACTCGGGCAAGCGATCCCCGATCTCCACTCCAACGTTCCCCTTCGGTGTCAGCCATGCCACAGCAGCCACAGCGACCACGCCGGTTGCGATAAAGCTCCACCAAGCGGCTCTTTTCATCCTACCCTGTCGTCCTGTCTCCGTTTGAAACCGAGTCCGAACCCGCCGGTTGCCTCGTGCTCGTCGTATCCACGATAGGCGGCGGTAGGATCGCTACCGTGACTGACACTCGCGTGCCACGGGACACCACCGTGCCGGCGCTGGGGCGCTGGTCGATGACCGTCCCCGGCGCAGCCAGAGACGTAGAGTCCTGAGAAAAAGAACCAAGTTCGAGCCCAAGTCGTTCCAATACGGTTTTGGCCTCGACGGTCGATCGGGTTATCAAGTCGGGAACTGCCACTGCCGGTGGACCCGCGCTGACCACCAGTCGGACCCGGCCGGGTAGCTTCACAGGCGTCCCCGGCGTTGGCTGAGTGCCCACGACCTGCCCTACTATGGCTTCAGCGTCTACCCAAAGCAGCTCCGTCTCGAAGCCAGCGCGCTTCAGCGCGGTCTCAGCCTGGCCGTGTGCCAGCCCGACTACGTCCAGAACCGGGCGCTGCTGCGGACCCAAGCTCAGCGTGACGGTGACTGCCGACCCCCCCCTCGCGCTCAGTCGCTGTCGGGGCAGAGGGTCCTGGGCGAGCACCGTACCCTCTGAGGCTTCCGGGTGGTGAACCGACGCGACCACCTCCATTGAGAAGCCCAAGCGGTCGAGCGCCTTCTGGGCCTCCGCGGCTGTCTTCCCTATCAGCCGGGGCACGCTTTGCAGGTCGCTCGCGGTGTTGTGCGCTGGAAAGATCGCCATCGCCGCCAACAGGTATCCGAAGAGCACGCCAACCAGGACCACTCCGAGAGCGGCCACTCCAACGTGTCGCGCTGATGTTAGCCAGATCCTCCAACCAGCGGTAGGTCGCCCCGGCACGTGCGGATCACCCCGAAACACGAAGGAGTCGCGCGGCATACGCTCCATCCACGCCGTGACGCTGAGGCATCAGGCTCAGAGCACCGTCGTCTCTTCTCAAGTGCTCAGCCGGAAGCGAGTCTTCCGGCGGCGGATCCAGCCTGAACTCTCCGTGTCGATCCAAGAATCGCGCCACTTGCTCTTCGTTCTCCTCCGGTTCCAGCGAACACGTCGCGTAAACCAGCCAGCCACCCGGTCGCACAATAGCTGCTACGCCGTCCAGAAGACGCCGTTGCAGCGAAGCAAGCTCCTCTAGACCGTCCAGGTCCAACCTCCACTTGGCCTCGGGATGCCGCGCCAACGTCCCCGTACCCGTGCAGGGAACATCGAGTAACGCCGCCTCGACCGACGCCACAGGCGGTGCAGCCGCGTCCGCCACGGCCAGGTGTAGTCGCTCGAGGCCCAGCCGCTCGCGGCTTTCAGTCAAGAGCGCGAGCCTGCTCCAGGAGCTATCGAACGCCGAGACCTCATGCCCCAACGCTGACAGCAGCGTCGCCTTTCCACCCGGGGCTGCACAAAAGTCGACGATCCTTACTCCCGCGTCCAGGGCCATGTAATCGACCACGGCCGAGGCCGCGGGATCCTGAACGATGGCATCGACCAGCCGTAACGCCTCGGCGATCTGGCTCGAATCGACCTGAATCGAGTGTTCTCCCAACCCGGGTGCCGCGTGTACCGCGCGGGCGTCGATCGCCGCTGCCTGCAGGCATTCCAAGGCCGATTCCTGGTTGCCGAGCACCCTCAAGTACACTGAAGGACGACGATTGTTGTGCTCCACCAGCCGCTCGACCTCCTCGGCTGGCCAACGGGCTAACCAGCGCTCGATGAGCCAGGCGGGGTGCGATCCCCAGCCGGAGAGATAGGCAAGCGGATCTGAACCCCGCTCGGGCTCACTGGCCGAACTACGCCCGAGCCGCCGCAGGACCGCGTTGGTCAGCCGTCCCGCGCCCTCGCCAGCCGAGCGCCGCGCGGCCTCAACAGCATCGGACACCGCGGCGTACGGCGGCACCCGGTCGAGCTCGAGTAGCTGATAAGCGCCGACCCGCAGAATATCGAGTACGTCGTCCTCGAGCCTGCCCAATCCGCCCCGCACGAGCGGGGCGAGTATGAGGTCGAGTCGGCCACGCAGCCTGAGGGCGCCGAAGGACAGCTCATGCGCGAGCCTGCGGTCTGCATCGTCCAGGTCCTCGGCGCAGCGCGCGAAGGCATGTTCGGCGAACGCCCCGCGCTTGACCTCGTGAAGTACGCGGTGGGCGGCGGAGCGCGCCGGCGAGATCCTGCCCGTCGTCGTCCTTACCAGCTCCGAACCTCTTCAGTCGAGCATCCCGGCCTCGGGGCTCGACGGCACGGCCGTTTCGCGCCGCGGCATCCGACCGGCAAGAAAGGCGAGCCGACCGGCCTCGGTGGCCAGCTTCATCGCCCGGGCCATTCGTACCGGGTCATCAGACTCGGCGATCGCGGTATTCATGAGTATTCCGTCGACGCCCTGCTCCATAGTCAAACAGGCATCTGAAGAAGTGCCCACGCCAGCGTCGACGATGATCGGTACACGCAGCCTGCTCTTGATCAACCGGATGTTGAACCGATTGAGCAACCCCAGGCCGCTTCCGATCGGCGAAGCCAGAGGCATGACGGCGGCTACGCCTGCGTCTTCCAGCTTCAATGCGGTGACCAAGTCGTCGTTGGTATAAGCCAGCACCTTGAACCCGTCACGGACCAAGCTGTGCGCTGCTTCCAGTAGCGCTTCCGTATCGGGAAGCAATGTGTCCCGATCGCCGATCACCTCCAGCTTGATCCAGTCTGTGAAGCCCGCTGCCCGCCCCAATTGGGCGTAGCGGATCGCGTCCTCGGCCGTGTAGCAACCGGCCGTGTTGGGCAGAAGAAACCATTTCTCCTGATCGAGGTGGTAGAGGATCCCTTCTTCCTTAGTACGATCCAGATCCACGCGGCGGACCGCGACCGTGATGACCTCAGCGCCGGACGCCTCGATCGCGGAAACCATCGTCCGATTGTCTTCGTACTTGCCGGTGCCCACTATGAGCCGAGATCGGAATCGCCGATCCGCTATCGTCAACGGGCCGTCCAGCTGCTCTGATCTCTCAATCGCGACACTCATCTAACTACCTGCCTTCTCAGCCGCCTCCGACGAAGTGAACGAGCTCGAGTCGGTCTCCAGCCTCGACGGAGATATCCCCGTATTCGTTGCGGCGCAGGATTTCCCGATTCCTTTCCACAACCACCAATCGCTCGTGTAGCTCGAGGTGCGACAAGAGCCCGCCCACCGTTATCCCGCTGGGAACCTCGCGTTCCTCGCCGTTGATCTCAACGGTGATCGTCCTCTGTTTCGATTCCGCCATAACGGTCACACGCCATCCGCAGTCGCGTCGAGCCCAGACGACGCTCGGTCCAACGCTGCCAAATACTCGCGCGCAGCCGTCCCTGGATCGGGTGCGTCCCAAACGCCGCTCTTGATAGCGACGCCCCAGGCTCCCGCGCGCAACAGCTCTCCTACCTTTTGCGCCGTGATACCCCCGAGCGCCACGATCGGTCGACCCTTTCCCCTCCCCCCTGCCGCCCGGACGGGCTCCAGCCCCAGCGGTGAGCGGTCCGCATGTGAGACCGTCGGATACACGCTACCCAGCACGACCACATCAGCGCCGCCCTCGAAAGCGCTTTCGGCTTCCGCGACGCTGTGTGCGGAGTACCCGATCGCGCACTCGAAGCCCACCAGCTCGCGCACCGTTGGCGGGGCCGGGCTCCGGACGCCGAGTTGTACTCCATCGGCTCGAACTACCAACGCCACATCGATTCTGTCATTGACCCACAGCTGGTTACCCGTAGCGTCGGCCAGCTCCCGCAGCCGAGCCGCCAGTCGCTTGAACGAACGGCCGTCCAGCCCGTGAGCCCGTAGCTGCAGCGCGCACCTGCCCGCCGAAGCTCCAAGTACCGCTGCGGCACACCGCACGAATTCGGTGCGAGCGACCACGCCATCGTCGGTCACCCAAAAGAGCCGCGGCGGCGGTGCTTTCAGGTGAAGCGGGCGCCTACCGATATCCCGCGTCCGCGGATCCATTCCGTCACCTGCATCCGGCGCTTGCCGGCCGGCTGTACTTCATCGATGGCCAACAGGCCCGATCCGGTGGCGACCTCCAATCCGGCGCGCCCGTCCGCCGTCTCAACGCTGCCCGGTTCCCCATGTGCGGCCTTCGTCGAGACGCGGGGAGCGAACATGCGTAACCGGGTGCCGTACACCTCGGACCACGCGCCGGGCGAGGGGTCGCTTCCCCGGATCCAGCGATCGAGCTCCACGGCGGAGCGAGTCCAATCGATACGGACATCGTCCGGCCGCAGCTTAGTGGCGTAGGTCGTCTCCTCCTCCCGCTGCTCACGCTCCGTCGCGCGGCCGCTCTCGATCAGCGCGAGCGCCTCGAGCAATGCCTCAGCCCCAAGAGTCGCCAGCCGCTCCGCGAGTGTGCCGGCCGTTGTGCCGGCCGCTATCTCGCAGCTCACCTGCTCCACGATGGGACCGGCGTCCAGCTTCTCGACCATCCTCATGATGGTCACGCCGGTCCTCTCGAAGCCGTTGATGATCGCCCAGTTCACCGGTGCCGCGCCCCTCAATTTTGGCAGCAGCGAAGCGTGGACGTTATACGAGCCCCTCACGGGAAGCTCGAGAACCTCAGGTCGCAAGATCTCGCCGTATGCTGCGACGACTGAGACCTCGGGATCGAGCCCCCGCAGCGCTTCCAGGAATTCGGGCCCCTGCGGCTTATCGGGCTGCAAAACCGGGAGCCCGCCCCCCTCCGCCTCAGCCAGCTCCTTCACCGGAGGTGGCCGCTTAACCCGACCGCGTCCCGCAGGTCTATCCGGCTGCGTGACGACGCCGACAACCGTGTGATCTGAGCCCAGGAGTGCTTGGAGCGACGGGAGCGCAAACTCCGGAGTGCCCCAAAACACGACCCTCACGGCGGTGCGGCCTCCGCTTGAAGCTTCTTCCACTTGCCGAGCAGCATCTTTCTCTGCAGCGGCGATACCCGATCTATGAAGAGGATGCCGTCGAGGTGGTCCACTTCATGCTGGATACAACGCGCCAGGAGTCCTGCAGCCTCGATCCGGATGGGCTCACCCTCCAGGTCCAGCCCTTCCATGACTATTTCCTCGGCTCGGTCAACGAGCGCATTGAGCCCGGGGACGCTGAGGCAACCCTCTTCGTCGCGGTCCGTCCCCGCCTTATGCGTGATGACCGGATTGATCACCGCCCGCGCCTCCTGCTCCGGTTCGAGCGCTTCCATCACGAATAGCCGGAGGGAGATGCCGACTTGCGGCGCCGCCAGCCCGATCCCCTCAGCCGCGTACATAGTCTCGAGCATATCCGCAGCCAGCTTCCGTATGCTCTCGTCGATATTGGTGATCTCATCGCCGCGACGACGAAGCACCGGATCGCCGAGAAGCCGGACGTCCAACAAGCCTACTTCTTATCCTCGTCCCCGACGCTGAGCTTGCGCGCAACCTTGTCGCGCTCTATCACGACGCGCGTTTCATCGCCGGTCTTGATCGTCAGGCGATCGTCCTTCACGTGAATGATCTGACCCACGATACCGCCAACCGTGGTTATCTCGTCTCCGCGCCTTAGGTTGCTGACCATGGCCTCGTGGCGCTTCTGCTGCTGCCGCTGAGGCCGTATCAGAAGGAAGTAGAAGATAGCGACGAAGGATACGAGCATTAAAACCGTTCCTGTCGCTCCACCCCCGCCCTGGTCCGAGGGGAAAAACAAAATTGTCAGCAATTTTCGAATCCTCGTTTTTTAGTGGATCGGTATCGCGCCAGCCAATCGGAGGCAAAAGCGCCGAAGCTACCGGTTCGAATCGCGGCGCGCGCTTGCCGCATCAGGTCCGTCAAGAAATAAAGGTTATGAATCGAGACTAATCTGAGTCCGAGCAGTTCGCCAGTCACGAACAGGTGGCGAACATACGAGCGGCTGAATCTCTTGCAGGCGTAACAAGCACAATCGGGCTCGATGGACGATTCGTCATCACGCCACGCCGCAACCTTTACGTTCACCTGCCCCGAGCTGGTGAACGCTGAGCCGTTCCGACCGTTGCGGGTGGGAGCTACACAATCGAAAAGATCGTGCCCCAGGCGCACCGCCTCCAGTAGGTCCGCCGGATAGCCCACGCCCATCAGGTAGCGTACACCGCCAGGCGGCAATTCCGGCTCGAGAGCCTCGAGGATCTCGAACGTACGCCCCTTGGGCTCGCCAACGGAGAGACCGCCGATCCCGAAACCGGACCAGTCGCCGAGGCTCCGGGCTCCGGCCAACGACTCGAGGCGCAGATCCAGATCCGTCCCCCCCTGGATGACCGGGAGCAAAACCTGCTTCGCCGCCTCCTCCGCCGCATTCGCTAGCTCATCGAAACGGCCGAGGGAGCGCTCGAGCCAGCGCTGGGTGCGCCTCACAGCGCGCGTCGTCGCCTCCAGATCTGCTGCGCCCGGCAGACACTCGTCGAAAGCCATGATAACATCCGCGCCCAGAGCGTGCTGCACATCGATCATCAGCTCCGGCGTGATGAAGTGACGCGACCCATCGATATGGCTTTGAAACCAGACCCCCTCGTCGCTCACCTTGTTGATGGCGGCCAGCGAAAAGACCTGATAGCCGCCCGAGTCCGTCAGGATCGGCCCGTCCCAACCCATGAAACGGTGTAGGCCGCCGCGGCTACGTACGAGCTCGTGCCCAGGTCTCAGATAAAGGTGATACGCATTGGCGAGTATGATACCGGTGCCCAGCTCCTCCAGCTCTTCAGGAGTGACCCCCTTCACCGTCGCTTGCGTTCCTACGGGCATGAACGCAGGCGTCCGCACCGATCCGTGCGCCAGATGAAACGTGCCGGCTCGGGCGGCGCCGTCTTGCGCCTCGAGCTCGAAGTTGCCCAGCGGCGCTCGACCCCCGATCCGACGACTCTCCTTGGCTAGGGGCATCGCGCTCATATCACCGCCATGGCGTCGCCGTACGAGTAGAACCTGTAGTCGAGCTGCAGCGCCCGTTCGTACGCCTTCGCCGTCAGATCGCGCCCGGCAAAGGCCGCCACGAGCATCAGGAGCGTCGAGCGTGGAAGGTGGAAGTTGGTGATCAGACGGTCCACGGATCGGAAACGGTGACCCGGACGGATGAAGAGATCCGTCCAGCCCTCCCCGGCCTCGACCTGGCCATCGGGCGCGACGACAGACTCGAGCGCTCGCACGACGGTGGTTCCCACGGCCCATACACGCCCTCCCGCTCGACGGGCCCGGTTGATTCGCTCGGCCGACTCGCGGGGCACGCGGTACCACTCCGGCTGCACGCGATGGAGCTCGGGGTCCTCCACCTCGACGGGGCGGAACGTGCCGGGCCCCACGTGCAGGGTCAGTTTGACGATCTCCACCCCACGCTCGGCCAGCCCGGAGAGGAGTTCGTTCGTGAAGTGGAGCCCCGCCGTCGGCGCCGCCACGGCACCGACCACCCGTGCGTAGACCGTCTGATACCTTTCCCGATCCTGCGCGTCGTCTTCCCGGCGGATGTAGGGAGGCAGAGGAACGTGTCCGTAGCGTTCCAGCGCCTCGTCCACGGGGAGCGCGGTCAGAAGGCGCACGATGCGACCTCCGCCGTCTGAGGAGTCCTCAATCTCCAGTGCGAGATCCTCCGACACCCTGACAACTCGGCCCGGCTTCAACTTGCCGCCGGGCCGTACCAACGCTGACCACCTGAGCCGGTCCGCGTCGAGCGGTCTGATCAGCAGCACTTCGCCGGCGGCGCCAGTCGGCTTGGAGCCGAGCAACCGAGCGCGGAAGACGCGGGTCTCGTTCAGAACGAGCACGTCTCCCGCCGCCAACAGGGCTGGAATCTCCCTGACGGCAGAGTCTTTGAGAGCGCCGTCCGAACGCCGGGCCACCAGCAAGCGAGCCTGATCGCGCTCCTCCAGCGGTCGCTGAGCGATCCGCTCCACGGGGAGCGGATAGTCGAAGTCGCTGGTAGTGAAGGACGATGCGAGCTCAGCCATCGCTGAAGAGCCGTCCCTGCTCGCTGGTCGATCCGGGAACCGAGTATCCAAAGCGCCTATAGGCCTTCGCCGTCACCACCCGCCCCCGCGGCGTGCGTTGCAAGAATCCGTTCTGGATGAGGTACGGCTCATAGACTTCCTCGAGCGTGTCCGATTCTTCGCCGAGCGCCACCGCCAGGCTCGAGAGGCCCACCGGGCCGCCGTCGAAATCTTCGATCAGCAATCTGAGCATTCGAGCGTCCATCTCGTCGAGTCCATACTCGTCGACGTTCAGCATCTGGAGCGCGGCTTTCGCCACATCGAGCGATACGCTCCCGTCCGCCTTCACCTCGGCGTAGTCTCTCACCCGGCGCAGGAGGCGATTGGCGATCCTGGGCGTGCCGCGCGACCGCCGCGCCAACTCTTCGGCGCCTGCTTCGTCGATCGGGACCCTAAGGATCCCGGCCGAGCGTCGCACAATTTGGCTAAGCTCGTCGGTTGGATAGTAGCCGAGCCGCTCGACGACCCCGAAACGGGCCCGCATCGGTGGGGTTAGTAAGCCGAAGCGGGTCGTCGCGCCGATGAGCGTGAAACGCTCCAAGCGCATCGTGATAATCTGAGCCTTCGGTCCTTCGCCCAGCCTTATCTCGATGAAGTAGTCCTCCATCGCGGGATAGAGGAATTCCTCGATCAGCGGGCGCAGCCGGTGAATCTCGTCGATGAAGAGGACGTCGCCCTCTTGCAGATTGGTGAGCGTCGATACGAGGTCACCCGGCTTCTCGAGCGCCGGGCCCGACGTCGTCTTGATGTCCACGCCCAACTCGTTGGCGATAAGAAGTGCAAGAGTCGTCTTGCCGAGGCCGGGCGGTCCGTAAAAGAGAGCGTGGTCCAGGGGCTCGCCGCGCTTGAGCGCCGCTTCGATGTAGATGCCCAGGCTTTCCTTGACCTTCTCCTGGCCGATGAACTCCGCCATGCGCTGAGGGCGAAGCGCAGCCTCGCTGACCCGCTCTCCCGTAACTGCCTCGGGTGTGGTGATCTCGGTGCTCATCGCTAGAGTGCCGTTAGTGCCTGCCTGACCAGAGCCTCGACTTCGGTCGTCTTACCATCCCGGCTTTTCAACACGTCGCGCACGGCGCTCTCCGCCTCGCCTCGGGTGTAGCCGAGAGAAACGAGCGCCGACACGGCGGACTCGACGAGCGCGCTCCTCGGCTCTTCGCGACTCGCCGGAGCGATCATATCCTCCAGCTTGTCACCCAGCTCCAAGGCGATGCGCTCGGCCTTCTTCTTGCCCACTCCGCTCACCATTTGCAACTGCACCAGATCGCGGCCCCTGATTGCTTCCACGAGGCGCTCTGCGCTCATGGCGCCGAGCAACGCAAGCGCGAGTCTCGGCCCGACGCCGCTCGCCGACTGCAGTCTGAGGAATAGCCTCCGCTCGCGCTCGCTGCTGAAGCCGTAGAGATCGAGCCCATCGTCACGCCCCAACAACGCCGTGTGGAGCTCTACCTCTTCGCCGACTCGTGGAAGCGCCTCGAAGACCATCGCTGGGATCTGCAGCTCGTAGGTAACGCCACCGACGGTCGCGACCTCCGCTCTATCGATCTCCTTGCTTAGGAGCTTACCCGTCAAACGACTGATCAAACCTGCAACTTCCTCCCCACGCCACCTCGCCCCCGCGGGCCATCACCTCGCCTCGTGGCTCGGTGGTTGAATAGGTGACACAGCGCAACGGCTACGCCGTCCGCCGCATCCGCCGGGCTCGGCGGTGCCTTTAGCCCGAGATGCTGCTGTACCATGAAGGCCACCTGGCCTTTCTCCGCCGCCCCCGTTCCGACGACCGCCTTCTTGACCTCTGCCGGCGGGTATTCCGTCACAGCGACATCGCGCATGGCGGCAGCTAGCATCACCACTCCCCGAGCATGAGACAGCACGACCGTAGTGCGAACGTTGCGTCCATAGAAAACGCCCTCGACGCACATGACGTCGGGGCGAGTTCGCTCGATCACCTCGCCAACGCCCTCGAATATCTGCAGCAGGCGCTTCACCAGCGGCTGAGCGCGCGAGGGTCGAATGGCGCCGCACTCGATCAAGCCTAGAATCCGGTCTGCGCCCTCCGAGACCACGCCATAGCCGGTCGCCTGCGTACCGGGGTCAACACCGAGAACGATCATCTCGCGGCCCACCGGGGCCATATCCTCCCTTCCCAACCACCACACTGAGAACGACGCTCTACTGGCCAGCCCCGGCTAGCTCGGCGAGCAAAGCTTCGTCGATGTCTAGGTTGGAGTACACGCTCTGAACGTCGTCGTGATCCTCGAGTGCCTCCAGCAACGCGATCAGCTTCTCCGCGTCTCGCCCTTCGACGCGTACGGTACTGCTCGGTACCATCCCCAAGCGCGCATCCACCGTCTCTATGCCCCGGGCTCTGAGAGACTCCCGAACCGCGTGGAACTGGGTCGGATCGGTCGTGACCAGGAAGAGATGGCCTTCCTGGGCCATGTCCTGGGCCCCGGCGTCGAGCGCTGCTTCTAGGGTGGCGACCTCATCGAAGTGCTCCGCATCGATGAAGAGCTGGCCTTTACGCTCGAAGTTCCACGCGACTGATCCATCCCGCCCCAGGTTTCCGCCGTGGCGCTCGAGCAGGCGCCGCAAGTCAGCCACGGTCCGATTGGTGTTGTCGGTGACCGCCTCGATATAGATCGCCACACCCGCCGGGCCGTACCCCTCGTAGGTCACGTCCTCGAAGGACATGCCGGGCAACTCCCCGGTTCCCCGTAGTATAGCTTTCTCGATGTTGTCTTTGGGCATGTTGGCTGCCTTGGCGCTGTCGATCGCCACGCGCAGCCGCGGATTTCCGTCGGGGTCGCCGCCTGCCTCACGGGCCGCCACCGTGATCTCGCGAGCCAGCTTGCCGAACAGCTTGCCGCGTTTCTGGTCTTCGGCCGCCTTTTTTCGCTTGATCTGGCTCCACTTGCTGTGGCCGGCCATGGCTGCGGGTGCCTCCCGTAACGCTGTTAACTGGTTGTCGAAGCTGCTCTAATCACTTGAAAATATAGTCGACGACGGAGGCTCGATCAAACCGCTGGCGACTATTTTTTCGCTTCCATCCTCGCTTTCTCCGCCTCCTCGATGATCTTATCGACGATCTGGGGGGGGACCTCTTCATAAGTATGCAGCTTCCTCTTGTAGCCGCCACGGCCGTGAGTGATCGAGCGAAGTGTCGAGGAGTACTTGTGGAGCTCTGCGAGGGGAACGTGCGCCTTCACCACCTGCTTCTTACCGCGCGGCTCCATACCGAGTATCCGCCCGCGGCGCTGGTTCAGATCGCCGATGACGTCACCCATGTATGCTTCCGGTACCGTGACCTCCACCTCGTAGATCGGCTCCAGCAGTATCGGTTCTGCGTGCTGCGCGACCTCCTTGAACGCCAATGAACCCGCGACCTTGAAGGCGATATCGGACGAATCCACGGAGTGGTGTGAGCCATCGTAGACCTCCGCACTGAAGTCTAGGACGGGAAAGCCCGCCACCACTCCCCTGGCGGCAGCCTCCTGCACGCCTTTGTCGACCGAGGGGATGAACTTACTGGGGATGACGCCGCCCGCTATCTTATTCACGAACTCGTATCCGCTACCCCGCGGCGCGGGGCTTAGGCGGATCCAGCAGTCTCCGAACTGACCTCGCCCGCCCGTCTGTTTCCTGTATCGACCCTGCCCTTCGGCCGTCTTCTTGATCGTCTCCCGGTAAGGTATGCGAGGCGGCTCTGTGACCACCTCGACTCCGTACCTATCCCTGAGTCGCTCCATTGCGACTTCCAGGTGAATCTCGCCCAGGCCCCGGGCGATCGTCTGGCCGAGCTCCGGGTCGAATTTCGCGTTGAAGGTCGGATCCTCCGCGTGCAGCTTGTGCAGGCCCGTGGAAACCTTGTCCTCGTCTCCCCGTTGCGCCGCCTTCACCGCCGTTGCTACGTCCGAGTCCGGGAACTTTATCTCCTCCAAGATGAGAGATTGATCCTCGCCGCAGAGGGTGTCACCGGTGTGCGTATCCTTCAGCTTCGCGACGACTCCGATGTCCCCCGCCTCCAACTCGCTCACCTCGACGCGATCTTTCCCCTGAGGGATCGCGAGATGACCGAGCTTCTCAGTGCTCTCCCGATTCACGTTCTTGACGCTGTCACCGTTGGAAATCTTGCCCGAGAAGACGCGGAAGTAGGAGAGCTCCCCAACGCGGGGCTCCGCGGTCATCTTGAAGACGAGCAGGGCCAGCGGGCCGTCGGCTGAAGCCGAGAGCTCGACCTCCTCGTCAGAACCCGAGCGGCGTGCCCTTTCGGGTTTCGAGTGGTTCGGACTGGGCATCAAGTCTACCAGCCTCTCGATCAGCGACTTCGTGCCATACCCACCCTCCGCTGAGCCGCACAGGATGGGAAACAGCGTGCCGCTCGCCATCGCCGTCTTGAGTGCTCCCGCCGCGCGCTTCGGCTCGATCGTCCCCTGTTCGAGATATTCCTCGAGGAGCGAGTCGTCAGTCGCGGCGATCGCCTCGATCAGCTCCTGGTAAGCCTGATCGAAATTCGCCTTCAGGTCGTCCGGGATCTCCTGTTCCTTGTAATCACCCTTTAGCGAACTGCGATCGAAGAACCGCGCTCGCCCCGAGAGCAGATCTATCGTCCCCTTGAAGCCGTCCCCGCTACCTATGGGGATCTCGAGAGGCACCGCGTCCTTCGAGAAGTTCGTTCGAATCTCTGCCACGAGCGAGTCGAATCGCGCGTTCTCCTTATCCATCATGGAGATGAAGAACATCCGCGGGATCCCTCGCTCTTGACAGTATTCCCAGGCATTCTCGGTCCCCACGAGAACACCGCTCGACGCGTCGACGACCAGGATCCCGCCGTCGGCGACACGAACGCCCGCCTTGGCGTCTCCCGCGAAGTCGAGGTAACCGGGGGTGTCGATCAGGTTCAGCTTCGTGCCAGACCAGATCGCGTGTGCGATGGCGGTGCCGATCGTTATGCCCCGTGACTTCTCCTCGGGTAGAAAATCCGTGAGCGCCGTCCCGTCGGCCACCGACCCCTTGCGCTTGGTAGCCCCGGCCGCGAAGGCGATCGAATCAACGAGTGTGGTCTTACCGGCGCCTCCATGCCCGAGAAATGCGAGGTTGCGGATGGCCTCCGCCCCGAATGTCTTGCCCGCCACGCTTCCTCCCCGGATTAAGCCTGATTGATGGTGGTGGAATCGCCATCGTACCCGGGGCGTGAAGACGTGTCAAGAGAGCACCAGCTGTAGCGATTGCGATGCTGAAGAGCCCGAGCGTCGGGCTTAAGAACTGCGGCTTGACGATGTGTAGAGCGCCGTCAGTGGTGCTTCTGGCGGCTTCGCGACACCTGATCCAGGAACTGGCGCTCTTTTTCGCTGAGAGAGTCGATCCCGTCAGCAGCGATCTTGTCGAGCAGACGGTCCACCTCTTCCAGCATCTGGGCCTCGCGGGAAGACCGACCGCTCTCCGTTTCCGTCCCCGAGTCTTTGCCGCCGGGGACGACCGAGAACTTCCTCATCTGAACGCGCTTTTTGATGCCCTCATAGCGACCTTGGAGAGCCCAACCTTTCTTGAGGTAGATGTAGCCCACCACCAGGCCACCCAGGTGAGCGAAGTGAGCGATTCCGTCGGAGCCGCCGCCCATGGGGAAGGTCTGGAAGAAGGCTATGGCGCCGAGGAACATCACCAGGTACTTGGCTTTGATCGGGAAGATGCCCCAGAACCAGATCTGGGCATCCGGCCAGTTCAGCGCGTAGGCGAGCAGGATCCCATAGATGGCGCCGGAGGCTCCGACGATCGTGCCGCCCCCGAAGAGAACCGTGAACAGCGCTCCCCCGAGGCCGCAGATCACGTAGTACTTGATAAACTCGCGCCCTCCCCAACGCTCCTCCAGCGGCACACCGAAGAAGAACAGGAAGAGCATATTGAAGAAGAGATGGAAGAAGTTTGCGTGGACGAACATGTACGTGACGATCGTCCACGGCTCCATCAGCGTCTTCGAGAGTGAGGATTTGAAGCCGAGGAACTCGACCGCCCAACTTAGCGGGATCACTCCGGTCATCGTCACCAAGAAGAACACGGTGTTGGCCAAGATGAGGCGCTTGACCCACGGAGTGAGGCTGTAGTTAAAGGATCTGAAGCCGCTGTTATACATCAATCCCCTCGACGCGACCTACCAGAAAGCGTTGTTCCGTTACGCTTGATCTAACACCGACCGCAACGGCGAGTTCCCCGCTCATTCTAACTCTAGTGCCAGCTTCGCGATCCTTTCGCAGAGTTCGTTGAACGTTATCCCAGCCGCCTCCGCGGCTTTGGGCAACAGGCTCGTCTCCGTCATCCCGGGTAGAGAGTTCGCCTCGAGGCACCACGGGAGGCCCGCCTCGTCGAGTCGGAAGTCGATGCGGCTGTACGCGGACAGCCGCAGGGTCTCGTGAACGTCCTCCGCGGCGGACTGCACCCGCCCGGTCACTTCGACGCTGAGCTCGGCCGGAACCCTATACTCGGTCCGCCCTCGCGTATACTTACATTCGTAGTCGTACAGTTCATGACTCGGCAGGATCTCAACGATCGGCAACGCCTGGCTCCCGAGCACGCCGACGGCCAGCTCCCGACCCGGGATGAATTTCTCGACCAACACGTCCCCCGCGAAGCCCGCTGCGCGTTCGATCGCCGCGCCCAGCTCGTCGGGCGCTCGGACAAGCGTTACCCCAACCGTCGACCCTTCTCGCGACGGCTTTACCACGACAGGGAAGCCGCCAAGCTCGTCTTCGAGCGCCCGCCCGTCTACGGGGGCGACCAGCCAGGGCGGGGTCGCGATTCCGGCGCGGACCATGAGCTCCTTGGAGACGAGTTTGTCCATCGCCAGAGCGCTCCCCAGATGACCGCTACCGGTGTAGGGGATGCCCACCAGGTCGAGCAACGCCTGCAGCCGCCCATCCTCGCCAGCGCCTCCGTGAAGCGCGACAAAGACGAGCTCGGTCTCGTTCAGGAGCGGGACCGACCCCAAGGCTCCGGCTCGATCGCCGGGCAGAGCGCCGACTTCCGGTGGAGCCGTTCCCACCTCCGCCGCCAGCTCGAGCTGCCCCCCCTCCTCCCGCCCCTCCTCCTCTCTCGAGTCGATCACGCGACCTTCTCCAGTATCGATCGCGACCACGTCGTGACCGTTCGCGCGCAACGCTCGAAAGATCGCCGACCCCGTGGCGAACGAAACGTCGCGCTCCGCGCTCGCCCCCCCGACCAGCACAGCGATCCGCATCTGAGCTAGGCGCCAGTCACGGCCTGAAGCCGGTCAGATACTGAACGACATCGAAACGCGTTATTATTCCCGTTGGCACGCCGTCGCGTCGAACGAGCACCGCCGAGTGTCCGGCGATCAGTTGTTTGGTGACGTTCGCCAAATCGACCCCGGCTTCGACCGTCGGCAGCTTCGCCTCCATCAAGGCCTCCACAGGGTCATCGATCAGTTCGGGGTCTTCGACGAGACGCGCCATCAGGGTCGCCTCCGACGTGACGCCGACGCACGCGGTGCCTTCGATCACGGGAAGCTGCGAGAGGCTGTGCTTCTCCATGAGCTGCAGCGCGCTACGGACGCTGGTCGCCTTCTCCACGGAGATGAGTGGGGGAATGCCGGTCGGCTTCTGCTGAAGGACGAGCTCCGCTGTGAGGTTATCCGCGATCAGAAGACGGTTCTCCCGCATCCATTCGTCATTGTAGATCTTCGAGAGATAGCGCTCTCCTGTCGACGGAAGAATGCATACGACTAGCGCATCGGGATCGTCGACGGTTTGTGCCACCTCGACCGCTACGCAGGCGATGAGTCCCGACGATCCTCCCACGAACAGGCCTTCCTCGCGCGTCAAGCGGCGTGCCATGTTCAGCGAGTCGCGATCGTCGACGGTGTGGAATTCGTCAATCAGGTCGAAGTCCAGGGTACCGGGCTTGAAGGAATTCCCGATGCCCTCGACCTTGTACGGCGCGTGTGGTCCGACCTCGCCGGTCTCGAAGTAATGGGCGAAGATGGAGCCGCGCGGATCACCGGCGATGACCCGTATCGCGGGGTTACGCTCTTTTAAGTAGCGGGCAGCGCCAGTGATCGTACCCCCGGTTCCCGCCGCCGCGACGAAATGAGTGAGGCGTCCCTCGGTTTGCTCCCAAATCTCCGGGCCGGTCGTCCGATAATGAGCTTCGGGGTTGGCCGGGTTGAAGAACTGGTCCGCCATGAACGCTTTGGGCGTCTCCTCGACGATCCGTCTCGCCACGTTCAAGTAGTTGTCCGGATCGTCCGCCGAGACCGCCGTAGGCGTTATGATCACCTCGGCCCCGAACGCCTTCATCAGGCGAATCTTCTCCTGACTGAACTTGTCCGGCATCGTGAAGATGCAGCGGTATCCCTTGATCGCTGCCGCCATGGCGAGAGCAAGACCCGTATTGCCCGCGGTGCCTTCTACGATCACTCCGCCCGGCTCGAGGTCACCCGCCGCCTCCGCAGCCTCGATCATCGCGATTCCGATTCGGTCCTTGACCGAGCCGGCCGGATTCATGAATTCCGCCTTGGCGAACACAGGCGTTCGCGCGGCACCGACCACACGATTGAGACGAATGAGGGGAGTCCAGCCGATGACCTCGAGGACGTTGTTGTACGGCTTCGCGTGAACCGGCGCAGCCTGCTCCTGCTTCATCCGCC
>CANPVX010000013.1 GCA_947581815.1 Candidatus Indicimonas acetifermentans
GGCGCGGCGCATCAGGGAATTGAGGGACGCCGAGGCGCGCTAGCCGCCACACGGAAGCCCCCCTCCCCCCTCCCCCCCCTCCGCTCTCCGCTCTCCGCTCTCCCTTCCTCTCAGTCGCCCGCTGCCAGCTCCGCCGCCTCGACCCCTACCGGGTGAGGAACCAGTTCCTCGCCCTCAGTCCGAGCCACGAAGATCGAGACGGTCAAATCGCCCGTAACGTTCACCGCTGTGCGGCACATGTCGAGAATCCGATCCACACCCAGGATCAGGGCGATGCCCGCCTCTGGCACGTTGGCCTGCTGGAGTACGAGCGCCAGCATGATGATCCCCGCAGAGGGGACGCCGGCCGCGCCTATCGATGCAAGCGTCGCCGTGAGCACGACCATCAGCTGAGCAGATATGGAGAGATCGATCCCGAACACCTGAGCAATGAACATGACCGCTACACCCTGATACAGAGCGGTGCCGTCCATGTTGATCGTCGCGCCCAGGGGCAGCACGAAGCTCGAAATCTCCTCACTCACCCCAAGCTTCTCTTGTGCGGTCTCCATCGTAATGGGGAGCGTGGCGTTGGAGCTCGATGTCGAGAAGGCGATGATCTGAGGCTCGCGGACTCGCCTGAAGAACGTGAGTGGGTTCAGTTTCCCGAAGATGCTAAGGATCAACGGATAGGTTGTCGTCATATGGAGGAGAAGGCCAGCTACGACGGTCGCCGTATACAACAAGAGACTCGTCAGAAGATCGAATCCGAATTGGGCGACCACGCCGGCCAGCAGAGCGAAGACGGCGTAAGGCGCGAGTCGCATGATCCAGTCTACGAGGATCATGGAGATATCGTTAACGCCGTGGAATAAGTTGAGCACTGTATCCCGGCGTTCTCTCTCGATGAGCGACAGCGCCGCCCCAAACAGCACCGCGAACAGTATGAGCGGCAGCATGTCCCCATTCGCAGCGGCCTGGACGGGATTCCGAGGGATCAGGTTCAGAAGAACCTCCACCAGACCCGGCGCCTCCTGGGCGAACTCGATCCGAGCGGCCGATTCACCCGCAAATGTGTCGAGTAGCTCGTTCTTGGTCGCCTCCGGGATACCTCTCCCCGGACGTACGATATTGCTGAGAACGAGGCCGATGGTAATGGCTATCGAAGTGGTCACCAGATAGATGCCGATGGTCTTGGCGCCGATCCGCCCCAGCCGAGTGACATCTCCCAGGCTTGCCGTTCCCACGACGAGACTGGCTACGACCAGCGGAATTACGATCATCGTTATGAGGCGAATCCAGGCGGTACCCAGCGGCGCGATCCCGAGAACGACCACCCGCAGCGGCTCGACATCCAAGATATTGACCAGCAGGCCAACCAGGACGCCCGCGATCAGACCGATTCCAATCTTCGTATGAAGCGCCATAGCACCTTGGCCCGCTGGATGGATTGATGCCCCCGAAAGATCGACGGGGAAGTTAAATACGCGCCGCCTTAGGCAACACCCCGACTGGCCGGGGCCCCAGAGCGCGAGTAGGTTCCGCACATGAGACCAACCAAGCTGCTGCTCGGCGCCCTCTTCCTCTACAGCGCTTGCTCACCTGGCTCGCGGACGGCGGGCGCGCGCAACGAGCGCAGCGACTCCGGAGAGCGTGCCGACGTCGTACCCGTCACGCCGACCGAGTACGCCACGAGCATGACGTTCCTGTCGGGATCGGGCACCCAGCTATCCGGTCTTGTTCTCCAGCTGGCCAACTACGCGACGCGCGCCGGTTTGAAGCGCAACTATCGCGGCTGGCTTCTCGAGCGAGCGGGCTGGCAGAGCGTGATGAACCTGGAGATCCAGGATGGCCCGACCCGCGCCCCCTGGCGGATTTTCCCTTCGGACTCGCTGAGCTTGATCGTCGATAGCGATGGCGATACCGAGCGGCTGAGCATCAGGTCCGGAAGAACCGGATACTCGCTGGAGTTTGGCGATCTACTCGACGCCTGGGAAGATCGAGCGGGTACGCGCCACGAGATTCGCATCTCCAATCTGGTAAGGCGCGGGCGGGCGATCAGCGGTGTGCTCGTCCAACAGCGTTTCGCGATTCCCACGCCGAGTCTCCCCACCATCTTCGGAGCCTTCGAACGCGTGGTAGTCACCTCCGAGGATGGGGCCATCCTCGTCTTCTTCAACACGCGCGATCCTGAGACATATGGTGAGCCGTTCGCTTGGATGTACGCCGACGGGCTGACTCGCCGCTGGCCGGAGCTGGAAACCCGCACCGTCGAGGTGGTCAACGCGGCCAGCTTGCGGCGCAACATCCCAGTGCGCACCTGGTTCCGCATCGCCGAACCGGATATCAAGTGCGAGCTGACCGCACAGGCGCGAGAGGTTACCGAGTTCGACACCGACGCTGGGCCAAAGCCCTACAACGCTCTTTACAGAGTGAGTGGTTGGGTGGAATTCGCGGGTGAGCGACGAAGAGTCCAGGGCATCATGGAGCGGGCCGAGCCCTAAGTCTCGAGAACAACTAGACTTGGAACCCCTCTATACGGCGAAGCGTCACTCTAAGCGGGATGATCGTCGCCAGCGTGCACACGGCGAGAGCTGCTAGCCCACCCAACACAGCGATGATGACCGATTCCTGGGTCAGCGCCATGCCGAACATGCGGCGGCGCAGGATCGTCAGAACCGGCCATGACTCCAGCACCAGGACGATGCCCACCAGAGACACCGCCGCCATCATGAAGAGCAATCCCCCTAAGCTCGTCGAGATCTGAGCCATGTTCTCCGACTTGAATTGGGGATAAATCGCTCCGAAGGCCAGGGCGAGCGCCGAAAGCGCGAAGGCGATGGCGGCGATGGTGATCACCGATAGAGTCATCATCAGCCATCCCACTTCCAGCAGCAAATTGGTCCCGATCGTTAGCAAGATCGCCATAATCAACAAAGGAACCGTTCCCACCCAGTACTTGGTCCACAGGAGATCACGAGCATCGAGAGGACTGGACTTCAGCAGCCACAAGGCCGGGCCCTCGATGCTCAAGGCGGGAAATACGAAGCGAGCGGCTATGGCCGAGAGGACGAACCCCGCCAGGCCCACGTTGAGAAATGAAATGACGTGCGCGAAGAAGAAGCTCACGCCTTCGGTGTAAAGCGGCAGAGCGCTGATGTTGTAGATGTAAACGACCACCAGCACCGACAGCAGTATCAGCTGCGACCACTGTGTCGTGTCGCGAAAGAACACTCGGACATCCTTCAAGACGAGCTCGGAGCGCCGGATTCCCAGCGGCTTGAACAACCTCGCGATAGAGCGGCTGAACCTGCGGCCCGCCGGGTGGCGCTGGGCACCGGTCTGGGATCGTGTATAGGCAGAGATATAGGCCCGGGCGTGGAAGATCGCCCCCAGCACCACCATCCCCAAAGCGCTCGTCCAAAGAAGAACGAGCGGGAAGGGGTCGAAGCTGCCCTGGAGAGCCTCCATCGTGGCGCTCGCGCTCCACTCGCTCGGAATCCACGGCGAAGTAGGTCCGCGCAAAAGCGCGAGGAATTCTCCCAGATTTCGAAACCCTTCCGGCTTGGTCAGGCTCTCCGGCCGTAGCAGCCGTATCAGCAGGACCAGTCCGCCCGCCGCCCCCACCGTGATCACGCCCAGGATGTCCTTCGCGCGACGTGCCGGGAAGATGCTCACCAACAAGACCGTCACGGCGGAACCGAGCGCGGACAACATGATGAAGAGAGGCAGGAGCGTCATCGCCGCGACCACGTAGAAGACCAGTCCGCCCCCGAATACGGTCCCGTAGGCGGCGAGGATCGGAAGGCAGATCAATCCCACCATCCAGCTCGAGTGGAGCAGCGTCTCGCCGAGCCTCGTCAGATACAGTTGGAGCCAATCCGACGGGGCGGCCAGCAGAAGCTCGAGATCGCGCGAGAGAAAGAATGTCGACAGCGCGGTGATGACGTTGGAGAGAAGTAGTACGCCGAAGAACGTCAGCAGTATCAGCCCGAAGAGCTTCGCCGCCAGCAGATCTCCGATATCCTCGACGCCGCGGAAATACTTCAGAATGCGAAAGAGGGTGCCGAAGCCCACGAGCCAGAATACGGCTCCAAGAATCAAGAGCGGCACCAACCTTCCGCCCCCCGCGCTGTGCTCGCGCAGCCTTCGGAGCATCGTGATGCGCTTCGGGGCCAGCATCCCCCAGAAGCCGGAGGGCGATCTCACGACTCGAGCACCTCGAGCAGTTCCTGGACCTCTTGTCCGCCGGTGAGCTTCAGGAAGATCTCTTCGAGCCCGGCCTCACCTGCTTCGGCTTCGGCCCGCAGGTCCTCCATCGATCCCTGGGCGCGGATCAATCCGTTCTGGATGATCGCGATGCTGTCGCAGAGCACCTCGGCCACCTCGAGCGTGTGTGTCGACATCAGGATCGTGCCGCCACGTTTGACGAAGCCGCGAAAAAGATCCTTGAGGATGCGCGCGGCCTTGGGGTCGAGGCCCACCATGGGTTCGTCAACTATGATCACGTCGGGCTTGTGAATCAAAGCGGATGAAATGATGATCTTCTGCCTCATGCCGTGGCTATACGTCTCGAGCAGCTCATCGCGCCAATCGGTGAGCTCCCAAAGATTCAGCAGCTCATCGATACGGCGGTCAACCTCCGCCCCGTCCTGGCCCCAGAGCCCCCCGACGAACTTCAGAAACTCCTGCCCGGTGAGCTTGTCGTACACGAACGGGCGATCCGGGATGAATCCCAACTTGCTCTTCGCTCTCTCCGGATCCCGCTGAACGTCGTGACCCGCAACGATCACGCGGCCGGCTGTAGGCTGCAGTATCCCGGCGATGATGCGCAGCGCGGTGGTCTTCCCCGCGCCGTTTGGACCGAGCAGACCGAAGAGCGATCCGCGAGAGACTTCGAGATCGATCCCTCTCAGAGCCGCAAAGTCTCCGTAGTTCTTCTTGAGTTTGGCGAGTCGAATCACTTTTCCACCACCCCTACAACATCCAGTTCTAGCGACCCAATCAGCCGCACGAGTTCAACCTGGCGCGCCAGGCCTCCAATCACGAATCGTAGGTGGGAAGCATCGGCAGGGAATTGGCCCAGCGTTGGGTCCACCGGAACCCATCGGTCTAGCCACACCTCCGGCCAAGCGTGGTAATAGAATCGGCCTCGCACGTAGACCAAACCTGCGGCCGTTCGGGCGGGTAGCCCAGCAGCACGGGCTAACGCTACATAGAGCACCGTGTGCTCGTTGCAATCCCCCCGTCGCGCTCCTAGCACCTGGCGAGCGTTGGGCAGGCTCAGGGTGATCTCCTTCTCCAAATTCTCGTACACCCAATCGTTCAGGCGACGCGCGGCGACCAGCGGATCCCTCGAGCCTCCGACAGCCTGCTCGGCGACGCGGCGTACCTCGGGGTCGTCGGCTTGGATAAAAGGCGTCGAGGCCAATGTCTCTTCCCACTCCGCACCGATCGCGGGGAGGTTGTACTTCGGGCTCGCCAGGCCGGACTTCGCTCCCATCCCATCCCTAACCCCAACCCCGATGAAGAGCGTATCGCCGCGAAGGGCCTGCGTCTCTCCGTCCAGATCGAAGCCCTTCAAGTCTACATTCAGCAACCTCACCGCCAGGCCTCCGAGCTGCTCCCCCTGCGGGAGATCGACGCCCACAGAGATCGCCGTTAGCTCGATGATGTCGGGGCCCGCGCCGGGTGCGGCGGCGGCGATATTACGGTAGTCGTCCCAGGCAATCTCGAAGGCGGTCCGCTCGATCGTGTAACCGAGTGGGCTCGTCGAGCGTACCGAACGCCCGTCCGGGTCCAACCAGGATTCGATCTCCACTCCACCGAAGCGCTGCTTCACGTGCCACGTTTCAACTGTGTCGTATGTAACCGTGACCCAGCCCGACTCGTCGTCGAGCTCGACGCTGTCGGGATAGATCAGCGTTTCACGCCCCACCACCTCCACATCGACTCGCTGGCGTTCCATGATGCTGGGATCGAAGACTTCGAAAGCGTACGTTTTTCCGGGTTCGGGATTCTCACCTAGCGCGAAGTGCATCGGCATCACCTGTGGCAGTAGTACAGGTCCCTCGGTCTCGATCGTAAACCGTTGTTCATCGCCGCCGGCTTCGACGGTGACATCCAGGACGCTGTCACCCTGCATCACCGCTCGGACCTTGTAGTCGCCAAAGTCGGATCTGAGCGAAAACTCGAACTCTTCCAGATCGAGTCGCGGACCCAGTTTCGCCCACGTCCGCGCTCTCGCCGGTACATCCCGCCCCAGCGCGCTGATCCGTAGCCGCATGTCGTCCTCGAGGATAAATCCATCGGGTAAGGTATCGATACGGGCCGACGCGTAACCGATTGGAGCATCCCCCAACTT
Organism: Candidatus Indicimonas acetifermentans; assembly: GCA_947581815.1. GTDB lineage: Bacteria > Gemmatimonadota > Gemmatimonadetes > Palauibacterales > KS3-K002 > Indicimonas > Indicimonas acetifermentans. The sequence goes on from CANPVX010000013.1 coordinate 6,344, forward strand.
GATCGTGTAGAACGATGTGGCGGGGACGAGGTTCGCGGACGCTTCGGCCAGGCGCACGCTCGCCGGCCGCAGGTACTCGCGCTTCGCGTGCCAGGCCAGAGCCAGTACCCAAGCCGATAAGATCAACACTGCTAACCCTTTACGGCGTTGACCCTTGTTCATTCGGCGCCCACCTCGCGCATCGTCGCCGCCCTAGCTACCAACCTCCCAGCTCCTCCGCTTTACGGTACATGTCGTGCGCCATGTCGGGCAGCTTCTTGCGGTCGTACAGTATACCCATCGTATAGAACGCCCTCGGGCTAGGCTTGAGCTCGACCGATTTCTTAAGCGCCTGCAGAGCCACATCCAGCTCTTCCAGATGGTTGAGCGCTTCGCCCAGATAGAGGTAGGCGCTAGCACGGCTCGGGTCGAGCTCCGCGGCTTTCCGCAGCTCGTCGGCCGCCGCCTCGTAGAGACCCTTCTTGAAGTAAACGAGGCCGAGATTCTCTAGCGCGTCGGCGTTCTTCGGGTCGGCGTGTAACGCCGCCTTGAGCTTGGCCTCCGCCTCCGCATATCGCCCCAGCGAGGCCAGCGTCGCCGCGATGTTGCAGTGGAGCAGGACATCATCCGGGTCCAGTTTCTCCGCTGCTTCGTACTCGGCCAATGCTTCCTCGTAATTTCCCACACCGTCGTAGAGCACGCCGAGATTGTTGTGCGCCCTCAGGTGTTCCGGGGCGATCTCGAGCACTTTGCGATAACTCTCGATCGCGGCGGCTACCTTGCCCTCACCACTCAACGCTTTAGCACGCCGGTAAAGCTCGTCCACTTCGGCGGTGTGGCGCTCTTTCGCGTCGCTCCTCTCAGCGGTCGGCATCTGATCGGTCCGTCTCTTTGTAGACCCACTCTAGGTACGGCGCGAACCCACTGACGACGCGGGTAGCGATGACTTCCGGCACGCTGTACGGGTGGAGCTCGTGAATCCGTGCTGTGATCCTCACCACATCCTCTTCACGAGCCTTCAGGAGCATCAGCACCTCGTCCGTATCCTCCAGCTTTCCCTGCCACCAATAGATGGAACGCAGACCGGAGACGATGTTTGCACAGGCGACGAGGCGTTCCTCCAGCAGTCGACGGCCGATCCCGGCCGCGGTCTCATCGTCCGGTACTGTTACAAGGATTACAACTACGTTGTTCCCGTCGGGCATAGCGTCTGGTCTGCGCGTGCACCGTCTAGCGCGGGTCGCGAGGGTGAGGTACTGGGGCGGGGAATAACACCAGTGTAGCCTTGACTGCTCTGGACCGAAAATCTACTCGCGCTCGAGCCGCATGTCCACCGCCGCAGGGCGCATGGGAGATTGCGATGCGCGAGTTTGGGCTCGAACAGTGCCCTGCGCTGCGTTCCTTTTGCGTTAGACTTCCCCGCGGGGCCGTTGTTCGAATTCGGGTCCGTCGCCGGTATCCATCTCGTCGAGGGTCTTGCGAGCGTGCGCGACGTGGGCTTCCGCTTCAGCTGCCGCCGGCGGATTCGCTAGGAAGGCTTCCAGGTGCGCCCTCGCGTTGACCAAATCTCCCCGATGCACTAACAGAAACGCGAGACCGTAGTGGGCGGCGGGTGCGTGCGCCTCTGTCTCTATGGCCGCCTGATAGAACTTGATCGCCTCTTCCGTCATCCCGATGTGCGTATACACGACAGCCATCTGTTGCATGATCTCGGGATCGTCCGGCGTGCGCCGCAGGGCTAGCCGAAAAGACGTGAGCGCTTCGTGGTACTTTTCTTGGTCGGCGAGCTTCAGGCCCTCGCGGTAGTAGTCGGGTGGCTCGCCAATTCCCTTCCTACGTCCCCAAGATCCCCACCAACCCATTCCGAAACTCCCGCCGCTGCGTTCGATGCCTCTCGGTTAGGGCAGTCAGCTCCGAGCGAGGCGATTGTATGCGGTCGCGGTGATCCATCCAAGGATGAAACCGTACACCAATCCCCAGGTCAGAGCCACCAGCGAACCCACGAGGCTCCAGCTGTACCAGGCATAGACCGCAGCCAAAATGGTGATCGTGTTTCCTGAGCCCCACCAGAGCGACAACAGCGTACCCAGAAAGCCCGCAAGCCCAACCGTCAACCCGCAGGCTAGGCCGAACGCCTTAGCATCGAGTTTCATCGCTCCCCCTTGCCGGAAATGAAGGCCACCGCTCTTCCATCGTAGTGTCAAGCATTGCGTTCCGCCACCGCCACGCGTCCCTGGCGCGCGACGATCTTCAAACCCGATCGCTCTGCCCCTTCTGTATCGGTATCACTGGCCTCGAAGAGGACGAGGCGCCCCCCCACCGCCACGAGCCTGGAAGCTGCCGCCACCTGCTCCGGATCGGCGCCAGGAGCGAGTGCGACCGCGCGCAGGCGATGGTCCACGAGCGGGAATCGCATGTCCGAGAGGACTCGGCTCACTCCCGGCACCTCGCGCACTTCATCTGGAAATCTCTTGAGCGCTATGATCTCCACACCAGGGAGCAATTCGGAAAGGCCAGGTGCGGTGTGAGCCAGCCGTCCGACGACCAGAAGATAGCCGGGCCCATCGCGCAGCCCGCACAAAGCCGCGATCTTCAAAGCCAGCTCGTCCTCCTCGAGCGGCTCCTCGCGGCCGGCGCCCGCATCCGCCGAATCGGGCTCGAGCCTTAGGTCGGCGACGCCGTCCCTTACAGGGTAATCGCGGCGACACTCAGGGCAGCCGAGCCAACCGCTCGAAACCCTCCGATCCTCGACGTCTTTTACGAGTAGCACGAGCCCATGGGCCGGCCCGCAGCCCGGGCAGGCGAGCAGCTCGGTCAGCTCAAAGAACACGTTCGAGGGCCGCTACCGCCCAGCGGTAGAGAATCTCGGCGGCGAGCTTGATGTCATCCGGCTTCGAGTCTTCGTCGGGCCGGTGGCTGATCCCCTTGAGGCTCGGTATGAAGAAGAGGCCGGCGGGTGCGACCCGGGCCACCGACATGGCGTCGTGCCCGGCCATCGACACCATCCGGAGCGACTCGACTTCCACCTCCTCGGCGATCGCTTCGAGAGTGGCCGTCACCTCTTCCGACAGCGGCGTTGGCCTGACCCACGAAATGGGGGTCATCTCGAGACTCACTCCCGGAGCTCTGGGGCCCGTGGTCGCTACGAGTTCCTTGAGGCGGCGAGCGATCTCGTCCTGGTCGCGCTCCGTAGGAGCCCGATGCTCTATGATGGCCCACGCCCGATTGGGAACGACGTTGGCAACGCCGGGCTCGACGCTCATGGCGCCTGCAGTGATCACGGCATCCTCGAGCCCACGCACGAGCTGGGGGAGCCGGCCGACCATGCCCGCTATGGGCACGAGGGCATCGCGCCGCTCTCGCATCGGCGTTGTTCCGGCGTGGTTCAACTCGCCGATGCTTTCCAGCCGCCAGCGTCGAATACCCGCGACGTCGGTTACGATTCCTATTTTCTTTCCCGCGTCCAGGAGGCGACGACCCTGCTCTATGTGTACTTCGCCGTAAGCAGCGATCTCGATGACCTGCTTGTTCTGGAACTTGATCACCAGCTCACCGGTCTCGCGACTTCGCCTCGGCTTCTTTTGTAAGCCCTTCTCCACGAGGAGATCGATCAGCGTGATGCCTTCCCGGTCACGCAGGAGCATCTCCTGTTCGGTGACCCTGCCTGCGAACGAGCGTGAGCCGAACATCCCGTTCCCAAACCGATAGCCTTCCTCGTCGACCCAAATCGCGACGGCTATCGCGGCGTTGCGATCTTTCTTCAGAATTCGATGCATGACCGCCGCCGCACCCGCCACTCCGAGGGCACCGTCCAGCCAGCCTCCGTTCGGCACGGTGTCGAGGTGAGATCCCATCACGACGAAAGGACCTTTACCGGAACCGTTGACGATGAACGTGTTACCAACTTGGTCTTTGAGAACGTTCACCCGTGTGCGCCGCTTGAACGTCGCGCCCACCGCCGCGTGCGCCTCAGCCTCGAGCTCGCTGAAGCCGAGCCGCGTGACACTTTCCTTCGTGTCGCTGATCTTCTTTAGCTGTTTAAGTATTTGCAGGATCATTGATCGTTCGTTTGAGCTAGCTAGGTTGTCCTGAGCACGATTTCTTCTACCGAGACGTCACCAGGTTGATCGATCGCGAAACAAACAGCATCGGCCACGGCCTCGGGACTCAGCATCTGCGCCCGTGACGGCAAGTCCTCTCGCCTATCCGGGTCGTGGGGATCCCAGAGCGGTGTATCGACAGCCGACGGCTCGATCCACGTCACCTTCACCCCGCTTCCGCGCACCTCCTCCACCAACACCTCGTGCAGCCCCCTGAGTCCAAACTTGGAAGCCGAATAAGCCGCGTTACCCGGAAACGCGCGCCGTCCCGCCACCGAGCCAATATTCACGATCTGGCCGAAACCTCGCCTCAGCATATCGGCCAGGACGAGCCGCACCAGCCGGAAAGGAGCGATGAGGTTCACTTCGAGATGACGCTCGAACGCGCTCGCCTCCGTCTCCGCCACCGGCGCCAGACCGAACACTCCCGCGTTGTTGATCAAGACATCGGGAGGGCCGCCCCAACTCGCCTTCAGTTCCGAGGCCACTCGCTCTATCGTCCCGGCGACAGTCAGGTCCGCAGTCAGCGCCCGCGCATCGAGCCCCGCCGCGAACTCCCGGAGCGCTCCCTCGCGGCGAGCGATGAGAAGTAGGTCGGCGCCCTCGCGGCTGAGCCGGGCGGCCAGCGCCCTCCCAACCCCTCCCGTGGCGCCCGTCAGTACGACCCGCCGTCCGGACAGGCCACGGGCGGTGCCTTTCACCGTCGCGTAGGAGCCGATGGCACGAAGCGCAAAAACTCCTCGCGCGTACGCGGGTCCTCGCGGAACGCGCCCCGCACAGCACTAGTGATCGTCATCGAGTTCTGTTTCTCCACCCCCCTCATCATCATGCATAGGTGATACGCCTCGATGACAACGGCGACCCCCTTGGGCTCCAAAGCGCGCTCAATCGCAATCGCCACTTGATCGGTCAATCGCTCCTGGACTTGCAGCCTCCGGGCGAACACGTCGAGAATACGTGGGAGCTTGCTCAGCCCGATGACTCTCCCGTCCGGGATATAGGCGATATGTGCCTTCCCGAAGAACGGCAGCAAATGGTGCTCGCATAGCGAATAGATCTCTATGTCTTTGACGACGATCATCTCATCATGATCGCCTTCGAAGATCCCGTCACCCACGACTTCCTCGACGCTCATCCCATACCCTCGCAGAAGCCACTTCCACGACTCCTCCACCCGCGCCGGTGTCTTGGACAAACCCGGCCGATCAGGGTCCTCACCCAGCAAGAGAAGCTGCATTCGTACGAGCTCGCTAAGCGAAAAAGAGTCCGCTGCGCCGGCCCTCGAGCTCAAGGCGCTCAGTCCGTCACTCACCTCTGTACTCCACGTAATTGCGTTCCGACTCCGATACGACGACCCGATCGAGAACCCCTCCCGGAAAAACCTCCTCGAGCCGGCGCCATATCGCGATCGCTACGTTCTCGGCCGTCGGTATCGTGCCCTCCAGCCACGGCACGTCGACGTTCAGGTTCGCATGGTCCACATCCCTCAACACAACCTCCTCGACCGTCTCCCTCACTCTCTTCAGATCCACAACGTAGCCCGTCCGGGGATCCACCTCCCCCTTCAACGTGACCTCGAGCCCGTAGTTGTGCCCGTGCCCATTCGGGTTGCTGCACAACCCGTAGATCTCCCGATTCTCTTTGTCCGACAACTCCGGACTATGCAACCGGTGACCCGCGCTGAAGTGCAACCGCCGTGTCACTCGAACGATCGGCATACGTTATCCATATTACTACTTTAAGACGGTCGCAGCAGTTCGATATTATGAGTTACACGCAACGCGTCAGTAATGGTGTCAAAAATCGCCCTAACTTAGAGCATCGCCCGGGCCTATGCCAGTTGCTGAAGGATCGGCGGTCGGTTGGACCCCCGATATAGAGCGGCCCCCGAACGGATCGGAGGCCGACTGGCACCCAAGACCACAGATCATTCGTCGAAGCCGTTGCCTCAACCTTTGGTACCTTCCCCAAGACATGCCGCCTTCCCTCGCGGGCGTGACGTCAACCATGGGAGATAGGCCCGTCCATTCTCTTGTTGGCTCGAGAATGGGTTTCTGTGGTAATGGAACGCCGACAGCATGTTAACGAGTGTGGAACGTTTCGTCAATTGAACAAATACCGAAGTTGATCACTGTGCCCAAAGCTTGAGCCCGACCATCCCCAAGATGCCGAAGAAGAACATCACAGTGTTGACAGGTTTCCCCTTGGCCTGGCCTTCGGGAAGCAGGTCGGCAGCTCCTACATATAAGAACGAGCCACTTGCCAAAGCCAACAGGATTCCGAGTACCTGGTTCGTGACATCCCTGAATACGAAGTAACTGACCAGAACCGCAACGGGCGTGACCATCGACAGCGCCGCACAGATCCACACAGCCGTCCTACCGGTCACGCCCGAATGATACAGCGCAGAAATCGCGGCGATGCCCACCGGCACTTTATGGACGACGACGAGTGACAGGGCAACCGAGCCGATGAGCGCGCCGGCCGACAGCCCGGCGCCCACGGTGACCCCATCCGCCACGGAATGAACGGCCAGCCCCGCGACCACGAGCGGGCCGAGGTGGGCCCCTCCATGGGCCTGATCCTCGATCTGGTGCTCCCCGCGGGCGTGGACGTGAGGGATGAAGTGGGCCTCCACAACGTAAAGGGCCAGGAAGCCCATCAGCGTCCAGGCGAGGGCGGAGCCGGAACCGATGAGCTCCATGGAGCGGTCCATCAAGTGGAGCAGCGCGCCCGCGATGAGGAGCCCAGCGGCGAAAGCGATGAGCTCGCCCGTGTGCAGGTGGGCCCAGGGCTCGAAACGGCGGAAAGCCCAGACGCCGGCGAACATACCGAGTCCGGTGATCGCGGCAAACGCGAGGGCCGCCCAGGGGCCGCTCGGGCTCTGGCCGGACACGAGCACAGCGGCGCTTGAGAGGCTCTGCACTAAGATCGGGATGGGAACAGGAATGGGAATAGGACGATCCTCAAGCCGATTGTATTCGGAGCGACCACGCGGTTGCGGCGCCGGAACATAGGCCGGCACACCGCGCGTGAGCAACGACCGTTGACGTTTGGCGGGTCATGAGCGTGGGTCGCTGGGAATTAGTGTGACGCCACGCTCCGAGTTCTCACAGGGCTTTGCGGCTGACGCAGGGGCTCCGCCCGTCGTAGAATCTCAACTCCTTCTCGGCCCCGCGGCTGATGCCGACCCGCGTCGCCCGTACGACGGCGTCGCCTGGCACCTGCTTCCCACGGGCGATGAAGAGCGGCGGCTCGTTCAAGCGATGCCGTTGCATGGCCGGCCCAATACCGAGAGCCTGCGTGAGCTTGGCGGGTCCCGAGCATAAATCGCGATCGGGACGACCCGCCCCCGCCCCCGCCCCCGCCCCCCCCCTTCGGCGTCTCATCTCCGCGAGCCCTTCGAGCGGCTCCAGAGACCGGATAAGTACGGCGGCGGGAAATCCCTCCGCTCCCGTCACCACGTTGAGACACCAGTGAATGCCGTAGTTGAGATGGATATAGGCGGTCGCGGGTCGGCCGAACATCGGGTCGTTCCTCGCCGTCCGACCTATCGACGCGGCGGCGTGAGAGGCGGGGTCGTGAGGGCCCGGGTAAGCTTCCGTCTCGACGATCCGGCCGACGCACCGGGCACCGTCTGTGATGGAGACGAGACTATGCCCGAGAAGATCCTGTGCGACCTCCTCGGCGTCGCCCTCGAAGAAAGTGCTCTGGAGGGGCGTATATCGGCGGCTCACTCTCCGTCTGCTTTCAACTCCTGCCGCCGGGCCTCAATGATTCGATTCGCCCGGTTCTCGGGAAGTACTTCCCGCACGCGCTCCGGCTCTTCATCCAGCACGCGATAGACATCGCTGCCGAAGGCGTCAACGAGCGCCTCCGCCGTCTTTTCTCCCACGCCCGCGTAACGCTTCTTGAGTCGCGAGACGATCTCGGCGGCCGAGCCGGCTTGCGGGTCGGCTGGAGCGGAGACGCCGGAATCGCCCGAGCTGTCGGCGGACTCCCGAACCGCGGCGGTCTTCGGCGTTCCCGAGGGCCGTGAGCCCGTCTGACCCTCCAACAAGGGCGGGCGAGCGGCAGCTGGACGATACCTCCCACGCTGACCCCAGCGTCCCCGGATCGTCCCACGCGGCGCTCCGGGTACCGGCACCGCCGCGCTCGCCGGCTTCCCGGACTCGGGGCTCGACGCAGCCCGCTGCCCGGTCTCGGTGCTCGTCGCCGCGGGCTGCCCTAACTCGGCAACGGTCGTCGCCCGCTTACTGGTCTCGGTGCTCGTCGTCTCCGGCGGGACAGGCTGGGACTCGGGCGCGGGTTGCGCCGCCGATTCGACGCGGGGCGCGACCGGCGGCGCGTCTACCGCCTTTGTCTCCGCTTTGCCTGCCGAGGGCCGCCCTCCCTGCCGCCTCTCCGCCGCAGGCTCCCGCTTCTGCCGCTCGCCTGTCCTTTGAGTCTGCCGGCCGGGGGGTCTTGATGACTTGCCCGTTCGCTCACGCTCCGGGCGATCCGCACGACTCGCTGTCTTTGCTGGCGATGGCCGCTTCGACCTGGACTGGACTGGCCGCTCCCCCCCCCTTCGCTTCGCCGAGTCGTCGCGGCGTTTAGCCGGTCGCTTCGGCTCCCTCACAGCCTCCGCGTCGGGCCGAGCTGGTGCGGATTCGGTCCCTTTATCCGTATCCGTCTCGTCCGCACCGAAGAAGAAGCGGGCGAGCTTCTTCATCGTCGATTGGGAGCGCGATTCGCGCTGCTCTTCCGAGCGGGGGGGGGAGCCCGCTTTGGACGCAGCCGCAGCCTCCGGTTTGGGCGCAGCCGCAGCCTCAGAGCTCTTGCTCTTCCTCGGGCGTTTGCGCTTCGCCGCCCGCGAGGTACGGGCGACGACGATATTGCCGTTGGGGCCTCGGGTCAGTTCGATCGCGCCCGATTCCTGTGCCTCGAGCAAGAACTTGCTGAACTTGCTGAACCCCAGCTCTCCTTCGTCGAAGTCCTTATCGAGCTGCAGGATCTTGCGTTTCACATCGCTGTCGCGGACCGAGTCATTGGGCCCTTCCAAGAGGCCGTCCAACGCTTTGTTCAGCAGCTCGAGCGCGGATTCGAGCGTTAGTTTCGGTCGTGCCCGCCGTGTCTGACGAGCTGCTTCACCCCCCCCCTTCGTCTGTTCCGACTCTCGTTCCCCGGCGGGCTTGCGTCCCCCCCCCCTTCGAGAACCGCTGCGTCGTTGGGACTTGGCTTCGGGCTTCGTCTCCTTCTTCTTCGCTCCGGGGGCGGGGGCGGGGGCGGCGGCACCTGCTTTCTCAGCTTCAGGGCCGACCTTCGCACCCGGCGCGACCGCGTACTGCCCGTTCTCCATCTTCTGGATCGACAGCAGCCCGCGAGAAGCGGCCTCGACCACGAATCGGTTGAACTTGTTGAACCCGTTCTCCTTCTCGTTGAACGACGGGTCAATCTCGATCATCACCTGCTTGAGACGGTCGGACCGCATCGTATCCCGGCGCTCGACCATCTTCTTGATCGATTTTTCCGCCAAAACCCACGGGTCGTGTCGCTCCAGCGGCTCCTCACCCGCCTTCTTCAATCCGGCGAGCGCCGAGTAGCTGTAGTACTCATCACAGTTCTGAACCAACAGATCGGAACTTGATTCTTGGATCCCGATCCCGATGACGTACTTCCCGTATTCCTTCAGCTTGAGGACGAGACTTGAAAAGTCGCTATCGCCCGACATCAGGATGAACGTCTTGATCTCTGGGCGGGTGAAGATCAGCTCCAATGCGTCGATGGCGAGGCGGATATCCGTTGCATTCTTCTTGGAGGAGCCGTGAGCGGGGGCAAAGATGAGGTCGATGGACGCCTCCGACAGAGGCACTATGTATTGCGGATACCGTCGCCAGTCCGCGTAGGCTCGCTGCACGGCGATGTTCCCGCTTATCGCCTCGGAGTTCAGTAGGTTTCTGAGTTCCTGTCCCAGGTTAGAGCGAATCCCCATCGTGACGTTGTCGAAATCGATGAGGAGCGCGGCCTGGCTGGAGTCGTCGCGTTCGGGTCGCGCTTCGCCCGACTCGGGGCTTCCTTCGTGCATGGTGGACATGCCTCTCGTAGCTCCTTGTAGATCAATCGCTTAGTATGTTCGAGAGGCCGGCCCGCTGCCATCGCCCAGTGGGTGAGTCGCAACGATCGACGGGAATAACACTGCCGCGTCGCGCTCAGTTGCTCGGGCGAGCGCTCGCAGGCCCGCTCTCTCAGCTTCTTGTCAGGTACGATGAGCCGACTGCTCGGCGCTGATCATCCGAGCCAGCTCGACGCGGCGTACCTTACCGCTCCCGGTCATCGGGAAGGAGTCCACAAAGCGGATGAGGTCGGGCACTTTGTATTGAGCGACCTGCCCGCTACAGAACTCCTTTATCTCGTCCCCAGTGACAATCGCCCCCTCGACCGGCAGGATGCAGGCGCATATCAGCTCGCCGAGAACTTCGTTCTCGACGCCTACGACAACGACATCCTGGACGGCGGGGTGCAACCTGAGGACATCCTCGACCTCGCGCGGGTAGATCGAATAGCCGCCGCGCACGATCGTATCCTTTTTACGGCCCACGACGTGGACGTATCCTTCTTCATCGAGCATCGCCAGGTCGCCCGTGCGAAAGAATCCATCTTCCGTGAACGCGCGCCGGGTCTCGTCCGGCTGCCGGTAGTAGCCCTTCATGACATTGAAGCCGCGAACGGCCAGCTCACCCACCGACTCAACAGGCAACTTGGCTCCATCATCCCCAAGAACCGCGATCTCTACGCCATCCAAGGGCGACCCGACCGTGAAGCTCCGCTTCTCCTCCGAACTACCCGCCCGGGTGATGGATACCGTGGCGGAGGTTTCGGTCAGGCCGTATGCGATCTCGAGATCAGGGACCATACGCTCCCGCGCCTCGCGCGCCAACTCGTTGGAGACCGGAGCGCCCGCCACGATCCCCGTACGCAGGCTCGATAGATCGACCTCGTCCAGCATGGGACTCCGCAACTGCATCACAAACATCGTCGGCACGCCGTTCACTACTGTGACGCCGCACTCAGAGATCTTCGCCAGGGATTCGTCGGCGTCGAACTTATCCATCAGCACGACGGACGCCCCCGCGCTCAGCGCAGCCACTAGCGTGCCCAGACCAAAGATGTTGAACATCGGCACCGCGACAAGCACTACATCCTCCCGGGACATGCCTAGAACCTGTGCGGTAGCGGCGTTCGTTCGCACGAGGTTGGAATGTGTCAGCATCACTGCTTTCGGCTTACCCGTCGTCCCCGCCGTATAGAGGAGCGCGTAAACCCCCTCCTCCGGATCGATCGCTTGTGTGGGCAGGGGCTTTCCTTCACCGCTCGAGATCAGATCCTCAAACTGAAAGATCCGGTCATCGTACCAGAGGTCTTCCTCACCCACCGTGACGAGATATTGCAGATCGGGCAGGTCGGCCTGCATCCTCTCGAACAGCTCGAGATTGTCCGCACCCTCGAAGCGCTCAGCCGCGATAGCCACGGAGGCCTCCGAGTTCCGCAACATGAATTGAAGCTCGTGCGGCGAGTACGCAGGGTTCAACGGTACGATCGTGGCGCCGAGATTGGCCGCCGCTAGTGAGGAGACGACGAACTCCGGCCAATTCGGCAAGTCGATAGCTACCTTATCGCCCTCCTGGATGCCCAGATTGTACAGGGCCGCAGCGAGCGCTCGGGCCTGGGTCTGGGTCTGCCCGTAAGTGAGGGTCGTAGCGCCGAAATTCACCAGCGGCCTGTCGGGCTCCTCCTCCGCCCAACGGTTAAGCAGGTCCTGGACCGGAACCCCGGCGAGTAGGGTGTGATCCGCTATAAGTTCCTCCTGTGCGCGAATTTCCCTAATCTGGGAATCTGCCGATTCAGCCGGTGCCCGTCAAACCGGTGCACACTCTAGCCGAACAATACTTCTTGCACAGTTTCGTTCGATACTTCCTGGGTCCAGCCGCTCTCCCTCGAACCCGCCACGCGGCCGATCTCGGAGATCAGCGAGTAGCGGGCCTCATCTCCGAGCCGCTTCTTGTCCCTGCTCAGCGCTTCGAAGAACTTTTCTGTTTCTATTTCCGAGTCGAGCTCGACCGGCAGTCGCGCCTCGACGAGTACGTCGCGAATCTCCTCGGCCGTCCCCTCCGCCGTTACACCGAGGGTCTCCCCGATGGCGGCCTCGGCCCAAAGGCCGATGGCGACAGCCTCACCGTGCAGTAGTCCGTAGCCCGAAACCGTCTCCAGGGCGTGGGCGATGGTATGGCCGAAGTTGAGGATCCTGCGATAGCCCACCTCATGTGTATCCTGGCTGACTACATCGGCCTTTATCTCGATCGAGCGTCGAACCAACCGGCACAGCGCATCCGAATCTCGCCCGAAGATGAGGTCTAGCTGGTCGCGTGTCTGACCGAAGTACTCCGCATCCGTAATTAGCCCGTGCTTCAAGGCTTCCGAAAGGCCGGCGGCCAGCTGGTGGTTGGGCAGGGTTCGAAGCAACATCGGATCGACCAACACGACCGACGGTTGGTGGAACGCTCCAACCAGGTTCTTCCCAGCAGGAGTATCCAAGCCCGTCTTGCCTCCCACAGAACTATCTACCATCGCGAGAAGGCTGGTTGGGATTTGCGCGATGCGTATTCCACGCATGTAGGTCGCTGCGATGAATCCGGCCAAATCGCCGACGACACCCCCGCCGAGTGCGATGATGGCCGCATCCCTTCCGACTCCGGCCCTCAACAGGCCGTTCGTCACCTCGCTCCAAACCTCCCTTGTCTTGTTCCATTCGCCGGCGGCGAACTTGAACAGCTCGGCCTCCAGTCCGGCCGACGCGAGCGCCGCGAGCAGCGGCTTGGCGTAAACATCGCTCACCTGGCTGTCGCTGATCACAGCGTAGCGATGAGCGGGGCAGGCCTCGCCGATGAAGCTCCCCGCCTCGGCCAGCAAGCCGGGTTGGATCCAGACATCGTAGGGCCGGGCGTCGGAACTATCTGTGGGATATACAGTTAGGGGATCGGATTTTCCCGACCTCTGGCTCATCACGCCCCGTCGGTGAGTTCTGAATCTCGTGAATGGCGATCGTGCATCGAGCAACCTAGTTGGAGGAATGGACGCGATCAATCACAACGTCTGTTTCCCGAACTCGGCGTTTGCTGCGAGCTCGAGCAAACAAATGATCAGTTTCTTGAAGGAGTGGTCGCGCAAAAACCTTTACTTTTTCCACTACTTGTTCCTATTATTGTAGCGGTGCGGCGCTGGGCGGATGTTGTGTGGTCAAAAGTTGAGATGCCTTGAGCGCGGCTGCACATGATGAACTCCTACAGGAGGGGTTCCGATCGAAGGCTCTGGAGTTCGGTTTTCAACCGAATCGACACAGAACCGTCGCGCGAAAAGGCTCCGAATCGGATTCGCCTTCAATATGAAGCCGACAGGAGTTGTTCCGTTATCGCCGAACGGCAATAACGCGGCTGGTGAATCCTCCCCCTCTCTTTCTACTTCCAGCTTTGAGCAACCTGTCATAGCGACTAACGGTTCGCGGCCTTTCTCCGACACGTACGCCGAATGGGACGACCCGTCCACGATCGCCGCGATCGAGGAAGCGCTGTCCCAATGCGGCGACGTGGTCAGGCTCGAGGCGGACGCTGGCTTTCCGCGTGCGCTGCGGGAAGCCTGCCCCGATATCGTGTTCAATGTCGCCGAGGGCCTGGGCGGAGCCACCCGAGAGTCGTACGTGCCGACCTTCTGCGAGTTCTGGCAGATCCCTTATACGGGGAGCGACCCTCTCGCGCTGGCGACCTGCCTCGACAAGGCACGCGCCAAAGAGGTGCTGCTGCATCATCGAGTGCCCACGCCCGACTTCATGGTCGCGGGTGATCCACGCCAGCTCGATCGCTGGGCTCACTTCCCCTGCGTGGTCAAACCGTTACACGAAGGGTCCAGCAAGGGCATCACCAGCCGCTCTCTCTGCCATACGCCTAATGAGGCTGAGGCCGAGGTGCGACGGATCAACCTCATGTACGGCGAGCCCGCGATCGTGGAACGCTTTCTGGGTGGACGGGAGTTTACAGTGGCCATTCTCGGTGGCGGCGCCGCCGCGCGCCCCCTGCCCCTAGTCGAGCTGGATTTCGGTACTCTCCCGCGAGAGGCCCCACCTATATATGGCTACGAGGCCAAGTGGATCTGGGACCGGCCCGAGAGCCCGCTTGACATATTCAAATGTCCGGCCGAGTGCGATGGCGCCCTCCGGGACCGCATCGAGGAGATCTCACTGGCGGCCTTTCGAGCCCTGCGCTGTAGGGATTGGGCACGCATCGACGTGCGCTGCGACGACGAGGGATCCCCACACGTGCTCGAGGTCAACCCGCTTCCCGGCGTGCTCCCCGATCCAGACGCGAATTCATGCTTTCCCAAAGCCGCCCGCGCGGCCGGTCTTTCGTACGAGGACGTGATCAAGACCGTGCTTCACGCAGGTATCGAGCGTTATGGCCTCATATTCGCCCTCTAGCGATCATTCGGTGCCTCTGAAGGGTGAGGAGGCGCGCGAGCGTGTCGCCGTCCTCGTAGACGAGATTGCCGAAGCGGAGGCCCTCGAGTTCGGTGATACGGCACCCGCCCAGTCAACGGCTTCCGTCATCCACGTCCTCGATACGCTCGGTTACGAGCCTGTAGAGTTGGCTCTCCAAGCAGACAGACCGGATGACTGGCTGCGCCGGGTCATCGAGGGTGACTTCCATCTCGCCTTCAACCTGTGCGAGACGGTCGGGGGCCAGTCCGACAGCGAGCACCTTCCCGCCGCTGCGATCGAGCTACTCGGCCTTCCAAAGACAGGGGCCACGGCAGCCACCCTCCTCCACTGCCTCGACAAGGACCTCTGCTCCGCGGTCCTGCGGGCACACGACATCTCGGTGCCCGAGTGGCGGTTCATCGACGAAGACGAGCCAGTGCCCGAGAAGTGGGATCGCTTCCCCGCCATCGTCAAGCCGCTCGCCGAAGACGCTTCCAACGGCGTGCACTCCAACTCGGTAGCGTATTCCCGCGACGAGCTCCAGCGTGCCGTCGCCAAGCTCGGGGAAGCTTGGGGGGCGCTCATCGTCCAGGAGTTCATCGACGGCCGGGAGATCAACCTGGCCATCGTCGGCAACTACCTGCTACCCCCTTCGGAGATCGATTTCAGCACGCTTCCTGAAGGCGCGCCGCCGATCGTTTCCTTCGAGGCAAAATGGGCCCCGGGGAGCGCGGAGGATCAGGGAACGCGCCCGATCTGCCCGGCGCCCCTCGAAGCTGGCCTCGCCGAGAGCCTGCAGCTACTCACGGCGCGCGCCTGGACCTTGATGGGCGGAGAGGGCTACGCCAGGGTCGACGTGCGATTGAGCCCCAGCGGAGTGCCCTACGTCATAGACGTTAACCCGAACCCCGATCTATCTCCCGACGCCGGACTTGCCCGCCAGGCTCGCTCGGCCGGCTGGTCCTACGAGGATCTCATCAGCAAGATCATCGAAGATGCTCTGAGCCGTCACCGGATCGATCGCGCAGCAAGCGCGGTCGAGCAACCTCCCCACCACCCCCCTGGAATCGCCGAAGCGCCGCTGCCGGTCGCTCGTGGTGCAGCGCCGGCTGCCACTAACGGCCAGGAGGCCGGCGGGGGGGGCGCGGGGGGCGCGGGGGGCGGGGGGCGGGCGTGGATCATCCTGCACCCCGACGAAGCAGAGCCGGAATCGTTTTGATGCCAGACGTGCGTGAGTTCAGCCGGCCCGGGGCCGGCTCGAGAGAGACTACGTCCGATCGCCAGCGCGGCACGCCGGCGGTGAGCTGGATCTCGCCGCATCGCCGCCACCGCCCGCAGATCGCGCACATCCTGGAGGAAGCGGGTGCGTTTCGCCCGAACGAGGTCGATGTGGCCCTCGAGGTATTCGACGCCTACTGCGACGCCCCGGGCGTGGACTACTCGGCGGTGGCAGCGATAGCTCCGGAGGACGAGCTGGCCGGGTTCGCCTTCTACGGGGCGACCCCCTGCACCGTCGGCTGCTGGGACCTCTACTGGATCGCTGTCAGCTCGCGGTATCGAGGCTCCGGCCTGGGCCGCGGGTTGATCGAGCGCGTCGAACGCGCGATCAAAGCCGAAGCGGGGCGCCTCTGCCTGATCGAGACATCTTCGCGTAGCGATTACGAGGCGACCCGGCGTTTTTATTCCGCCTGCGGCTACGACGAGGTGGCGCGAGTTCCGGACTTTTATGCTGACGGTGATGACTGCGTCATCTATTTGAAGCGCTTCGCTGACCCGCAATCTCCATTGGGGCGGGAATGAGTAACCGAGAAGTGAGGAAGTAGAAGGGAATGGGTAGAGGGGCATGGGGTAGCAACGCTCCCCGTGCTCACGTCTCGTAATCTCATCACTCGATCGAGGTGTAGGATCATGGGGAACTGGCAGCAGGTAATCAAGAACAGCGTCACGACCGTAGATCAGCTGGTCGAGCTGTTCGGGGAAGAAAACGTCGATCGCGAAGCGGTACAGCAAGCGATCGACAAGTTCAATCTTCGGATTACGCCGGCCGCCCTGGAGACAATCAAGGAGATTGGCGACGCGTTCTGGCAGCAGTACGTGCCCACGCCGGAAGAGAACGAGGTCATCGACGGCGTACCCGATTCGCTCAACGAAGACGCGGACTCGCCGGTTCCCAACATAACGCATCGGTACCCGGACCGGGCCCTCTTCCTCGTGAGTCCGGTGTGCGCGACCTACTGCCGGTTCTGCACACGGCGGCGCAAGGTAGGCGACCCCGATAAGATCCCGCTCAACCAGTTCGACTCGGCTTTCCAGTATTTGGAAGCACACACCGAGATCCGAGACGTGATACTCTCGGGCGGGGATCCGCTCATGTTAGCGGATCGCCGGATCGAATACTTCCTGAAGAAGCTGCGGGCTATGCGCCATATCGAGATCATCCGGATCCACACCCGGATCCCAGCCCATCTCCCGGAGCGCGTCACTCCGGAGCTGTGCGCCACCATCGCCAAGTATCACCCGGTGTACGTTAACGTCCATTTCAACCACCCGGCCGAGCTGACGCCGGAGGCCGAAGAGTGTCTGGCCAGGTTGTCTGACGCGGGTTGTCCTCTGGGCTCGCAGACCGTGCTCCTGAAAGGTGTTAATGACGAGCCTGAAATCATGAAGGAACTGATGAGAAAGCTGCTCGCGAACCGCGTGCGGCCCTACTACATATATCAGGCCGACGTCGTGGCGGGCGGCGAGCACTTCCGCACGTCCGTCCTCAAAGGCCTGGAGATAATCAAAGCCATTCGTGGCTGGACGTCCGGTATGGCCGTTCCCCACTTCGTCATCGACGCGCCCGGCGGTGGCGGCAAGATTCCGCTAATGCCCGAGTATGTGCAGGAAATCACCGAAGATGAGGTGGTGATGAGGAACTACGCCGGCGAGGAATATCGCTACCCATTGCCGAAGGAGCCGGTGCTGTCCTCGGTGCTCTGATCCGAGCGGGCGTCGCTTCAATTTCCCCCCCCTGCCCCCCCCTTTACTACCACAGTCGCTCCCGGCACGTCGTCCAACGCTACCCCAGCCGGCGTCTCGACGACCCGCACGGTCGGCACTCCCGAGAGGGTCAGCTTCTCGACGGCGGCTGTGCGGTCCACGCTCGCCAGCTCCCCAGCCGGAAGCCCGAACCGCGCTTGGAAAGCCCGGCGATAAGCATCGACAAACTCTTCGGCGTCGGAATCGCTGTCCCAGGTCGTGTACCACACCAGAGCCCAGGAGCCGTCCTTCTCCAGCAACACATAGCGGTCCGCGTCCCAGCCCGCTGCCGCCCGCGCTGCCGTCCCTCCCCCCTTGTCGCCGAGGTGCTCCTCGAAGTAGATCCGGATTTCGAGCTCACCCAAATCGCCCTCATATTCCACATTCCACCCGGCCGCAGGTCCGATCTCGAGCGTGCTGGGCCGGTCTCCCTCGAGCAACCGATCGACGTGCAGCACCTGCTCCGTAGACTCGGGAAGCCACTTTCCGAGCGGCGCGAACTGCGCACCCTGCGATCTCCAGAGGCGCTGTAGATAGCTGGCGCCCCCGAAATACGGGAACAACATCGTCTCGCGAACGATCGCCGGGGCGGCGAACAGCTCCTGCATCTCGGGCGCGTCTCCAGCCTGAGCCGCCAATTCCGGCCCGATCTCGGGCAGCTGCTCGAACGGCACGCGCGAGCCGGTCAACTGACTCAGCTGATACACCAGCATGACGAGCGTGGCATGGCCCTCCATAGCGGCCTGAGCCGCCGCCCGGGCGTCGTTCTCTTCCCGGCCTCTGAGCAGGGAATCCAAGTCGATGTGCTGATCCTGCAACGCGTGCACCAGCTCGTGCACCATCACCTGCTCTAGCGCCTCGTCCGGCACGTCTTCCCGAATGAAGAGGATATCACGCGCGGGGTCGTAGTAGCCTAGCGTCTGTTCCAGGACCAGATCGACGAGGAGCTGCCTGAGATCGACATCGTCCGGCAGGAGCCCGAACTTCTGGTAGGCCCGGGCGAGGCTCTCGAGGCGCCCCTCGGGGTACTCGGCCTCGATTCGCTGCAGCAGGTAGGCCTCGAGGGTCGCGGCGTCCGCCACTCGCACCTCGGGCACTCGCGCCGCCGTCAGGTACGATAGCTCCTCGACCTGCGGCAGCAGCTCTTCCACCTTGCGCTCGAGCTCTGGATCACGGCGAGCGCCATCCTGGCCCGCCGAGCCCTCCCCGCAGGAAGTGACCCATGAGGCCACGATCAGCCCAACGATCGCGCTTCGCCGGCTGACGTGAGCGGCGCCTCTTCTCCGGCCGGGGAACGATGGCCGCCGGAGGGGGGCGGGGGGGGGGGGGGGGGTGGGGGGGGTCTCGATCACGGTTCGTACTCCGCCCATGCATCTGGCTCCTGAGTCACTCTAACCTTCACCAGCCTCATCTCACTTCCCTCCTCCGCCAGGGCGCCGCTCAAGCGCCGGTAGAAGTATTCGGCCTGATGCTCGGCGCTGGGAGCCCGATCGCGGAACGGAGGCAGCTCGTTGAGTACTCGGTGGTCGAGCTCCGAGGCGATCGCCGCCAGCCGGGGCTGAACCACGTCGAAATCGATGCCGAAGCCGTGCTCGTCGAGCGTCTCGCATTCGAGCACGGCCTCGACGACGTACCGGTGCCCGTGCATGCGGCCCGAGTGACCCGGATGTCCTGGGAATTGAAGAGCGACGTCGTATTCGGCCCGTACCGCGCTGCGATAAGCCACTGAGACGGGCTAACTAGAGTACGGGGGCAGCGGGCGGAGGTGGAACCATGTAGGGGCGGATGACCTCGGCATCCGCCTGAGCCAGCATCTCGTCCGCCGTTTGTCCAGTCACGGGGTGCTGCCATTCGGGAGCGATCTCGGCGAGCGGCTGCAGGACGAAAGCCCTTTCACCCATGCGCGGGTGGGGTATCTCCAGGTCCGCCTCTTCCATGACCCTTTCGTCGTAGGCGAGTATGTCGATGTCGATCGTGCGGGGGCCAAAACGCTCGCCCCCGCGCTTTCGGCCGAGCTTATCTTCGACCGTGTGGAGAAACTCCAGCAAGTCCCACGGCTTGAGCCTCGTCGTCCCCATGCAGACGAGGTTCAGGAACCACGGCTGATCGCGCAGCTCCATAGGCTCGCTTTCGTAGATCGAGGAGATGCGCTCCAGATTGAGATGCATGATCAGTTGGCCGAGAGCTCGCTCGATCTGCCGCACTCGATCGCCATCGTTGGATCCTATCCCCAGAATGACGGTGCCGATGCGGGGTTCTTCCTCGATGGGAGACGACACCGCTAAACCTCACGCCCTTCCATAACGATCCTCGATCCGAACAACGTCATCGAGTTCTGGGGTCGACGCTTCGAGTAGATCACAGTCTGTTTTAGCCGTCATGCGGTGGCGAGTTCCCGGCAGGATTCGAAAGCTCATCCCTTCTCCAAGCTCCACTTCCCGCAGATCATCATCGGACTCGCCCACCTGGAAGACCATTTCGCCGCGGAGAACGTGGATCGTTTCATCCTTGCGCTCGTGGTACTGGAGCGAGAGCGACTCCCCGGCCTTGATATGGAGAACCTTGCCGACGTAACGATCCGATCGAGCCCAGATCAGCTCGTGACCCCAGGGCTTCTCCACCCTCTTGACCTCGACGCGCACCCGCTTTCAACCTCCGAATCCCTCAAGACCCTCGCGCGCCGGCCCGCCACTCTTTCAGGGCCGATCGCGGCCCGCGCAATCTACCGCTCGGGCTGCTCAACCGATACCCGGTCGCTCAATACTGGTACTGGCAGCACACACTTTGCCTCAGGTAAACTTCGCTCGTACGAACCTCCGCTTACCCCTCTGAATAACATAGCTCCCCGAGGTTTCCAGGCTAGCTTCCCGGTCCGAGATCTGCGCGCCGTTCACGTGCACGGCTCCCTGCTTGATCAGCCGCACAGCTTCACTACTAGATTTGGCGAGTCCAGCCTTCACCATCAGATGAGGAAGCCATATCTCCTTTTCAGAGGTCTCGATCTCGACCTCGGGGATCTCGTCCGGCTCCTCTTTCCTCCTGACCACCTGGTCGAAGTGCGCCT
>CANPVX010000014.1 GCA_947581815.1 Candidatus Indicimonas acetifermentans
AGGGTAACGCTGGTCTTTGCGACGGCCAACCTACACCCCCTTCGCCATTCTGTCAACGGTTAGTGAGTCGACCCCGACTCGGCGCCACCGGCCCCCGCCCCCGCCCCCGCCCCGGCCTCCGCCCCCGCCCCCGCCCCTGGTCCTCTCAAACGTTCCCGAGCTAGCTCGACTGAGTGCGCCGCTTCTAGAGGGAAACCCATGGCCTTGTAAGAATCGGCCAGTTGGCCGAGGAACGCGGCCTGCTGCTCGCGTGCCGCACTCGGGAAACGGAGGTACTTCCCGATCCCGCGTGAGACGGCGACCATGAGCGCATCGTTCTGGGCGACCGTGGCCCTATGCACGTAACGTGGCGCACCGAACAGTATGAGCCCGTTGTCGTCCGTGCTCACCCGAGCGCCCTCGGTCAGTTCCACAACCTCTTCGGGACCCAGGCGCGCCTGCGCGAGAACGTCAGTCAGGCGGCTGAACCCTAGCCGCGCAAGATCTCTTCCGACCGCCGGGATATTCCAGCGCGCGGCCAGCCGTGCGACATCCAGCTCGATCGGCTCCGTAGCCCCGACCAGGATCACATCGCTGCCTCGCAGCGGCTGGAACACGTACACGTAAGGGAACGCCTCCTGAAAGGTCTTGATCACGCTGCGGAACAGCTCTGGATCGAGCCGGTAGCTCTGAAGCCACTGGCAGAAGACTCCGCCCGGTTCCAACCGGCGGCGTGCGATCCCAAAAAACTCGCGTGTGAACAGGTTCGCCGGGCCGGCCATCCAGGGGTTCGACGGCTCGGAGATGATGACATCGTAACGCTCGGGCGTTGCTAGCAAGTAGCTCCGGGCATCCCCGATTCGGAGTTGGGTCCTTGGATCGTCGAGCGGGCGCCCGTTCACGAAGTCGAACAGCCGGGAGGCCGGCACGGCGGCCGCCTCGATCTCGAGTATATCGACCTGCTCTACCGGATGCGTCAGCACCGAGCCCGCGGTCATACCGGTCGCCAACCCGATCACCATGACGCGGCGTGGTGACGGGTGCAAGAACATCGGGGCGTGCGCGAGCATTAGCTGGGTCTCGATATCGTTTACGGACGAAGCGTCGGCTTTCCCGTCGACCAGGTACACCACGTTCGTTACCTGCTCACCTCCGAACTCGCGCCGGCTCGCGGAGTTCGCGACCACGCTGACCGTCGACACCGTTCCCTCTCGATAATAGAGCAGTTCCCAGTGCTCGCCCGTCACATGCCCGAACTCCTCGCGCGTGAAGCCCCGACTCAAGTCGGTCACGTACTGGTATATCCCGCTCGTCATCGTCATCCGGTCCCACCGCGGCGCCACGGCAACGGCGACCAGCGTAGCAGTCACGATCGCCAACGGCCGCGCTAGCCTCGAGAGACCCCGCCCGCCCCGCCCGCCGCCGCCATACCCGAAGACCGCACCTAGGCTCAGGTAGATGAACGCCGCACCATAGAGAGTCCCGCTTATTCCGAAGGTCTGAATGAAAAAGAAACCCGCCGCGGCAGCTCCCGAAACCGCGCCGATGGTGTTCGCGGCGTAAAGCCGGCCCACCGATGAGCCGGCTCGCCGGTGAGATAGCCCGGCCGCTTTGAGTCCCGCGGGGAACATCCCGCCCATGGCGACGGTGGGCGTGAAGATGACCGCGGCGCTGACCAAGACCTCCAGCGTGAACAAGCTTCCCGTTGATAGGTCGCTTTCCCAGCGCTGAAAAAGGACCGCGAATGCGTAGGGTAGATAGCCCGCGACCGCGAGCGTCGCGATCACCAGGAAGCCCGAGGCCGCCGCCAGCATCCAGAAAGCTCGAGCTCCGTCCCAGCGCCAGCGCTCGACGCCCCACGAGAACAACAGGCTGCCCGCCGCCAGGCCCGCGAGAAACGTCGCCAGCATGATGCTGAACGCGTAAGTGGACGGGCCCACGATCAGCGTAAGAGTGCGCGTCCATCCCACTTCTAGCATCATGGCCGCGAAGCCGCTGAGCGCGAAGGCCAGCATGACCTTGGTCTCGTCGTTCGACGGTCGGCTCGCCGGCGTTACGGGTTCCCGCACGGAGCTAACGGCCCGCGGCTCGGCTCCCGCCGCCTTGCTGGATCGCTCGTAGCGCGATGCCAGGATGAACGCCAGCGCTGCAACGATCCCATTCGTGATCACCGCCACGCCGATCGTCATCGAATAGCCGAACTTGGGTAGCAGCAAAAAGCCCGCGGCCACCGTGCCCACCACGGCGCCCAGCGTGTTGACGCCGTACAGCGTGCCGACTCGGCCCACCAGCGGACCGTCGCTGCGATCGCAGTGGTGCGCCAGCACCGGCAGCGTCGCACCCATCAAGACGGTGGGCGGGAGGAGGACGAGGAACGAGACGGCAAAGCGTAACAGACCGAACGCGAACGGAAGGGAATCCAGGCTGGTCCACGCCAGACGGTATAACGGGGCCACTCCCGCGAAGATGATGGGCATCGCCAGGGCGTATACGGCTATGCCCACCTCCAGCCAGCCATAGAGCATGAGCGGTCGCGCCCAGCGACGGATCCAGCGCCCGAATAGGAAGCTGCCCAGAGCGAGACCGGCCATGAACGCCGAGAGGACGGTCGCCGCCGCGTGGCCGGTACTGCCGAACACGAGCTCGAGCGAGCGAAGCCACCCCACTTGGTAGATCAGACTGGCGGCGCCCGAGAAGAAAAAGCAGGCGTAGACCAGTTTCGGAGCGACGTGGTCAAGCGCAACGCCGGCCTCACGAAGAGCGCCAGCGGGTGCTCCAGCGACCGTGGCGCTAGGTTGACGGCGACTCATCTCTTATACTCGCTCGCGATCCAACAAATCATTGTGTGATTTGGCCGCAACTATCTCGGCGCGGGGGATGCGACAATCAAGCTACATCAGGGAGATACGGTTGATGACTTCCGCTCGGTCCCAGCCGGTCGGGGAGGGAGAGGGGGGAGAGGAGACAACGTCGAATATTGACCGATTCTCGGGCGAACTTCAAGGCTACATGATCGAAGTGGGAGAGGCGACCGGGATACTGGAGATGCTTGACGAATGAGCGACAGGCCAATCCGCGATCTCGTTTGCACCCTGACGTAAAACTTCACATCTTGAGTAGCGGTCTGAGCTGCTATCGCCTGGTTCAAGACTGACCATAGGCCTCGTGCGGGCACAGTCCTGTCGGGCTTGAAGCGGTTCCTCCCCGAGCTTCACCGCCGGTCGCTCTTCTGGCCACAACCCTGCGCGCAACTCCCCCGGGGAATTGATCCGCTTTTTCCTTCTGTTGTCATAGGGAAAGCCAACGCACTACGCATGCAACATGACGAAATGGGTCTCCATCTTAGTTTTGTTGGCCGTCGGGGGATGCTCCGGCGGCCGACCTGAATTGACGCAAGACGAAGCGTACCGTCGCCTGCTGGACTATCACTTCTCCGCGAGCGAAGGACTTATTGCCGACACCGCGTCCATCGACTTCCGGCTTGTAGCCGACGGCGCCAAGCTTCGGCACGCGGTCGATTCCGAGGGCGATCGGCTCGCGAGCTTTCGGTGGACCAACGGCCGGTGGGCGATGGCTCCCGACCCTCGACTGACGATACGGCTGCGGCGGATCGCTCAAGATCGCCCCCAGGTGGATGCGCTGAGTGCGCTGGTCGATTCCGCCGAGATAGAGGTTCGCCGTTTCCAAGGGACGCTCGTCTACTTCATCTCCGTCGACCGGGGCTCGGAGCCGTGGGCTTGGAGGTTGCGGCAGGCCCGGGACTTTCTATCGGAGATGCGGGACTACGTCGGCGCGCTCCGCTCCAAAGGCGGGAACCTGGCCGGCTCGCAGGCGGTCTTGATCCGTATCGACGATCTCATGTCCGTCGTCGAGGAAGCCGAGGAGCGAGTGCGGCGAGAGCTGGATCCCGCGTCGGGCCCGAAGGGCGGCGGCTGACGGGCAGCGAAGCTGGCTGGCTTTGGCGCTTCGTGACTAGTCGGGCTTACGATTCGCCGCTTGATTCGCCTTCCGTATGGTGGAAGTCTTGACGCTAGAAGAGGGAGGCGCCGGCGGCGCGTAGCTGTCTCCGAAGGCCGTCGAGGCCGAGCCACGTCGTCTAGCCAGCCGTACGTCATCCGCGGTGTGCTTCCGAGCGTCAGGTCCCGGCGACGCCACCACGATCGAGTCGCGAAAGACTTCCAGATAGTACTCGGTCCCCCAGGGATCGTTGGCGCTTCGATAAGTCTGAAGGAGCCATTGATCGAAGACTTCGGGCTGCGGGTAGAGCCCAACCTCGTCCGCCGTTTTCTGCACGTCCTCCGCGATCCGCACCAGCGCACGCTCGGCGGACCGCTGGCGGATCGGCTCTGTCGCCGGGCGGACCAGCTTCATTATCTGGGTTCGGCTGCGTGGTTCCAGGAATGCGATCCCGCCCACGACGATGAGGATCAGTAGGACCTTTTTCACGCGTTCCTCCCGAGGTCGGATTCCGTTGGCACAAAGGGGAGGGCGTGCGGTCAGAGGGCAGAGGGCAGAGGGCGACGGCAGAGGGCAGAGGCGGGACAGAGCTTCGCGCGGGCCCACACTTACTGAGGTCAGGATCGAGCGAAGTGTCAAGGGTTGTGGCTCGGCGCGGGCGGCAGGTAAGGGATAGCTGTAGAACCGTGCAATAAGGCCCTTGCAGGCGCTGACGGAGCTGGGTGTGCCCCACACCGGTCATCATCTAGTAGGGAAGCCGCGCGGTCTTCATGGCTTACGGTCGCCTCACGCGCCAGGGCGGGCTGAGTCCCCGCGCGTCCGCTGGGCTTGATCTACGCTCCTCCTCAGTGCATCTTGTCGCCACCCCAGGCCCCGTTAACTCCCGGACACCAGAGAGGCCCCGACCATACAGACGCGATTACAGGTCCCGTGACGGATCTCGTACGGGCGTCGCGGCGAGATCCGCAAACGCTCCGGAAGCACCTGTCAGCCTTGGTCGGCGTTGATCGCCGACGTTCGCGACTACAATTCGACCGCGCTCTCAGTCCGGCGAGCGAAGTTGAATCACTCGTAAGCCAATCCAACTCCTAAGGCCTTCCATGCGCCGTCTTCGAATTGGGATCATCGATTTCGTCTCCAAGCGCCCGAATCGCTCTATCTGGGCTCGCCTCATGCACGCGAACCTGGCCAGCATCATGCCGCAGGTCGTTGGGGCCTGGTGCGAGGAGATGGGCCACGATGTGAAGTTCATGTGCTACACCGGCCTCGAAGACTTCTCTAAAGAGCTCCCCGAGGACATCGACCTTCTCTTCATCGGGGCGTTCACTCAAGCGGCGCAATTTGCGTACGCCTTGAGCAATCTCTACCGCCAGCGAGGTGTGGTCACCGTGCTAGGGGGTCCGCACGCCCGCTGCTATCCCGACGATGCGCAAAAGTACTTCGACTATGTCGTGGGCTTCGCCGACAAGGCGGTGATCGAGGAAGTGCTCGGGGAATGCGTTTCGCGCCCTGAGATGGGAAAGTTTATCAGCTCGCCGGGACAGCCGGCCCAGCTACCAGGCGTCAGGGCGCGGTGGAAGTTCATCGAGCCTACGCTCGCGAAGGCGCCCTCGAGACTCAAATGTGTCCCGATGCTGGCGAGCCTCGGGTGTCCTTACACCTGCAATTTCTGCATCGATTCGGTGGTCGACTTCCAACAGCTCGATTACGATCATATCCGAGAAGACCTGCGATTCCTGAGCTCCCGCGTTCCCAACGCTTGGGTGGGATGGCACGACCCCAACTTTGGCGTGCGCTTTAAGGAGCTGATGAATGCGGTCGAGAGTGGGATGGAGGGGGGTAACCTCTCATTCGCCGCGGAGAGTAGCCTCTCGCTGCTCTCGGAGTCCCACGTCAAGAGGCTGAGTGCCGCCCGGTTCAAGGTTCTGCTGCCGGGCATCGAGTCGTGGTACACGCTCGGCAACAAATCGAAAACAGGGAGCACGCAGGGAATCGAGAAGGTCGAGAAGGTGTCCGACCATGTGAACATGCTGCTCGCTCACGTCCCCTATGTGCAGACCAACTTCGTCCTCGGCCTGGACTGTGACGAGGGATCCGAGCCTTTCGAGTTGACGAAGATTTTCATTGACAAGACGCCCGGCGCCTTCCCGGGATATTCCTTGCTATCTGCGTTCGGAGAGGCGGCGCCACTCAATCTCGAGCTCCAGCGCGCTGGGCGTGTGCTGCCTTTCCCCTTCCACTTTCTCAACAACAACCACGCGATGAATGTCCGACCCAAGAACTACGACTGGCCGGACTTCTACGACCGCATCATCGATCTGACGAAGTACTCCTTCTCCTTGCGAAATATCATGCGTCGCGCGCGCGCTACTCAGCGCGGGTTCGCCAGCTGGATGAACATCGCGCGGGCCGTATCCTCAGAGGGGTACGGCCGAATCAAGTATTTCTCGACCGTGCGGCGATTGCTCGATACCGACCGATCCATGCGCCGATTCTTCGACGGCGAAACGACCGATGTTCCGTCGTTCTTCGTTGACCTCATCAAGAAGGACCTGGGCCCTTTCTGGGACTACCTTCCTCCGGGGGCGCTGGAGCACGACGCGAACGCTTACTCACGAAAGACGCCCTCAGAGGCGCCACCCGTTGAGATTTCGGCCCGGGGTTCTGGAGCTGCCTCTCCCAGCCCGGGTGTAGCGTCTTAAACAGACACAAGATTCAAGAACGGAAAGCGGAGCTGTAACAGCTGCAGCCGAGCTAATCCGCCCGCCGCGCTGGCCCGGTAACGCTACCGGGTCTAATACGCGGGCGGGAGCGTTTTGTAGCGCTCCAGCAGCTCGCGCTGGCGGCTGGTCAGCGGAATCTGCTCGCCGCGAATGAAGACAGCTTCGACCGCGGTCGAGAACTCGAAGGGATCGCCGCTCCAGACGACGACGTTGGCAACCTTGCCCGGCTCCAGCGAGCCGTAGCGGTCCGCGATCCCGAAGGCGGTGGCCGGCTCGAGCGTAACCGCTCTCAATGCGGCGTCCCAGCCCATCCCGTAGGAGACGGCGTGCCCCGCCCCCTGCCTGACGTTGCGCGCGTTGTGCGAGTACTGAAAACCCGCAGCCATGATGATGACGGGCACGCCGGCGCCAGATAGTGCGGCCGCGTTATCCAGCCGCGGGCTCGGTGCGTCGTAAGACGGGATGTTGGCCAGGGGATCGATGATCACCGGCACACCCAACTCGGCTAACCGATCGGCGACCTGCCACCCCTCCTCGGCTCCCCGCAAGATGAGCTGTAGCCCGTAATCGGTTGCGACGCGCAACGCCGCCTCGATGTCGCTTCGTCGGCTCGCCGCCACCAGCAGCGGTATCTCGGCCTCCAGCACCCGCAACAGCGCCTCGAGGTCGGCGGCCGGAGCGGCAAGCTCTTGGGTCTCGCCGCGTCGGTACGCGTCGCGGCGTGCCTCGTAGTCCAGCGCGTCGTCGAGCAACTTGCGCAGTCGGCCGGCGCTGCCCGCTCGCGAGCCGCCCCCGGAATCCTTCGCTCCCTCGTCGAGCGCCGCTACCATGGCGGCCGGGGAAGCGATCAGCATCTCTTCCACGCTCTCACCATGCAGATCGATCAGCACCGCCTGGCCTGCGATCAGTCCGCCGCTGGGCGCGCTGAGGACGGTGGTGATTCCGTCGACGCGGGTTACCGGTATCAGCTGCGACGCCGGGTTGATGCCCTCCAGCACATTGAACGCCGCGGAGATGTCGCTCTCCGCCATAGAGGCCTCGTTCGTGCCCGATACCGCCGAGATCTCCACCAGCCCCAGCTGGGTGAAGCCGCTGATCAGGCCCGGAGTCACCCACTTGCCGGCGGCATGGATGAGGCTCGCGCCGGCGGGGATCGACACATCGGTCCCCACAGCTACGATCTCGCCGTCTTCGATCAGCACCGTCGCGTTCTCGAGGCTCGGCCCCGAGACCGGGAAGACTCTACCGCCTGTGATTGCGATCGTCTGGGCAGAAACCACGGCAGGCAGCGCGAGCGCGGCCGCCATCAGACCAGCGAGCGTGCTCCGCACGACGCGCACCTTGGCTCCGTTCGCCGCGCGCTCGCTCCCCAGCATCTCGTTCCTAGTCATGCTCCACCTGCCCCAGTTCGAAGTCCATGCGCGGCTGCCGCTCCGGATCGTTGCGATCGTACACTAGCCAGCCATCGTTGTAGACTTGCTCTGCTTTCGTGTAGACCGAGAATGGGTCGCCGCTCCAGACGACGACGTCCGCCATCTTGCCCGCCTCCAATGTCCCAGTCGCGTCATCGATGCCCAGCACCCAGGCGGGATTGGCCGTGATCCAGCGGATCGCATCGTTCGTGGTCACCGCGATCCCGGCGCGCTGTCCGGCGAACATCGCCTTTGCCGCTTCCTGGTAAAGGCGCTGGATCCCGCTCCCCGAGTCGGAATGGAGGATGGCGCGTGCGCCAGCCTGCGTCAGAAGCGCCGCGTTCTCCTTGATCCCGTCCATCGCTTCTTCCTTGAAGCCCCACCAGTCCGCCCACACCGAAGCTGCCGTCCCCGCCTCCGCGAGCTTGTCGGCGATTTTGTACGCTTCCACCGCATGATGGAACGAACGGATCGTGAACCCGAACTCCCGGCCGAGGTCGATCATCTGCATCATCTCGTCGGCACGGTAGCAGTGGTTGTTGATCCCGATCTCGCCTGTTAGCACGCCGGCCAACGTCTCTTTGCCCAGATCCCGTTCGGGAGGGTCGCCGCTCTGATCGCTCTCCCACTTCTCCCATTTCTGCAGGTACTCCTCGGCGTCGATGAACGCGGCGCGATAGCCCGCCATGTTACCCATCCGGCTCGCCGGCCCACCCCGCGGGCCGTATACGCGCTTCGGGTTCTCGCCGCACGCCATCTTCAACCCGTAGGGCGCGCCTGGAAACTTCATCTCCTGGACGGAGCGGCCCGGCACTAGCTTGAGCGTCACGCTGCGCCCACCGAACAGATTGGCCGAGCCCGGGAGCACCTGGATCGTCGTGATGCCGCCCGCTATCGCCAGCGGGATCTGCGGGTCCTGGGGCCAGAAGGAGTGCTCGGCCCACACGTACGAGGTGTTCGGCTTGACCGGGAACTCGTTGCCGTCCGACTCGGCGGTCGTACCCGGCGCCGCGTATACGCCGAGGTGGCTGTGCGTGTCGATGATGCCCGGCGTCACGAATTTCCCGGTCCCATCCACCGCCACGGCGTCGGCGGGAGCGTCGACCGAGCGGCCCACCGCGACGATGCGCCCGTCGCGGAAGTAGATCGACCCGCTCGAGATCTCCTCGCCCGCCGCCGTGAGGATCGTAGCGTTGCGGATCACCACCGGCGGGTAGGCGCGCCGCTCATAGGTGGTGGCGTACTGGGGCCGCTCGTAACTCATGGCGCGTCTGCCGGAAGGGCTGGGCTCGCCCGCCGTCTGCGCGGTTCCTGACGCGCAGGCGGTCGAGGCGAGCGCCGCGCAAGAGAGCATGACCGATAGGGCTCTTCTCATGGCACGAACTCCGGTTCAGGTGGATTGGGCAGCAGTAGCTTACGCGCCTTCCCGGCGAGCGTCAATTTCCGCGCCTCTTGGCCGATCCGCTCAGAGATTCAAGCCCTAGCTAGGCAAATGCCGCCAGGGTCGTCAAGGATGCCTCGTCTCCCGGAATAGTTTACATGACCGCTACATGACCGTGTCCTGACCGTCACCTGATCTCCAACTGATCGTAGCTGTGTATGAGGGCCCGTGGATCGCGCCAACGGGTTTCGCTCGCCCAACCAACCGCGCTACATTCGGGCAGAGAGAAGGGGGAAATCCTTATGCGAAAGACTATCATCTTAGCGGTTCTGGCGGCGTGGGCTTGCGGTTCGTCACCTGACACGCCGTTCGGGCCCGATGCGAAACCGCATGCCTTCGGAGCAATTACGCTGACAGTCACGGCGCTGCAGCCGGCAGGAGCTCAGCGCAGCGCGAACGTCGTCGCCGACGACGCTGGCAACGTGCCTTTGGATGCCGTCGATGCCATCGCGGTGACCGTCGAAGCCGTTGAGGTGCGACCGGCCTCCGGCGGACCGTGGGTCGGGCTGGATGTGGCCGTAGAGGGTGGAGTTCTGATCAATCTGGTAGCGCTCGACGAGGCCGATGTCGTAATCGCAACAGCCGAACTGCCAGCCGGCGACTACATAGCGGCGCGGCTTTTCGTTCAACAGGGTGGTATGCTTTTGAACCGAGAGGTCTGTCTGGGGGATTCGAACCACTGTCTGTCGGAGGGTATGGAACACCCAATCCGCATCCCCAGCGCAGAAAATACAGGCATCAAGACCGATGCCCACTTTTCGATCTCTGAGGGCGGCGCCGAGGAAGTGACGCTCGCCTTCGACGTCGAGGCCACCGTTCGGAGCCTAGCCTGGGCCCCCAGCCTCGGCCGAGTCATCATGGCGCCCGTCTTACGAGCCGTGGATGAGGAGGACGATGGGGACGACGGGGGCTCGGAAGAGTAGGCAACCGGCCCACCAGCGCTCAACCGACATTCGCAACCCACCCCCAGTTCGCGAGGGTAACCGGTGCCCGCGACGCTAAAGCGTTGTGCAGTCGCGACTTGCAAATCGCAAATTAGTGCCGCCCCCCGCAAAAAATTGTCTCTATCTCAGATGTCGGCCCCAGCCGTAACCCCTCCTACCATGGCTATTTAGCCCCAGCGGAGCGGTCTGGCATAGATGTCGCTCGAAAGGGCCGGAGCCTTCTACCTGATCGGAAACCCATATAGATGGGAAGCCATGCGTGCTTTAAGAATCGCTCTAGTCTTGTCAGCCCTGCTGGTCCTTTGGAGTCGGCCGCTGTCGGCTCAGGTCTCGGATCCTCGGGAGGGGCTCTGGTGGGGCCTGGGATTGGATTACGGCTGGGTCAACGTTGCCTGCGATATCTGCGATGGAAGCAGAGGAGCGGGGCTATCGGCCACGGTGAGGCTCGGGGGAACGATAAGCCAGAGTCTGTTGCTGGGTGGGGAGGTGAATGGCTGGACCAACAGCGAGGAGGGAGTCGATGAATACCTCGGCTCGTTCAGCGCAGTCGCGCTATGGTACTTGACTCCCGATGGCTCCTTTTACCTCAAGGGTGGATTCGGTTACATGTCGTACCGGATCGACGACGAAGAGAACGCACTCACATCCAGCGGTTTCGGCCCTCAGGTGGGCGCTGGTTACGAGTTTCGTGTCAGCCGGTCTTTCTCGATCCAGCCTTACATGAACGCCATCATCACGCTCCCGACCGGGAACCTGGACTTTAACGGCGACAGGGAAGCAAGCGAAGTCAGCCTAGGTCTGTTCCAGGTCGGACTAGGCGTGACCTGGCACTAGAGGAGGTTGGTAATGCATACAGCGCTCCCAGTTATGGTCCGCCGTTGGACACCGCTCGCCGCCGCGTTACTGGTTGCGATGGCTTGCGATGACAACACCGGCGGACCGCTCGGCGTGCAAGCCGAGGGTGTGAGTCCCGCCTACGACAAGTGGACGCCCGGACCCAACGACACCTGCACGCCGGAAATACACAACAGTTATTCGGTGGTCGGTCCAGACAGGCTGCTCTATCCGACGTGGCACCCGCCGGTCGATCCGGCCACGGATTGCACCTTCGGGCACGAGCACGGGCGCGATCCCAGTGGATCCGATCTGTATTCCGACGTCGGCGACATCCCATTCGGTTATGCGCTTCCGGCCGACCACGTTGGCTACAAGATCGAATGGGAGAACGACGTCGAGTTTCGTTTCGACGGAGAGGCGGCGTCGTCTCTGCTTTCTGTAAGCTGCGACGTCATGGTCGAGCTGCACCAGGGCGCGCACGGGGCTGGCGCCTTCACAATCAACCAGCACGAGATCGTCATTCACACGGCTTGTAGTGACGGGACAGCCGTGCACGTGACGATGATCTCGGAGATCGGAACCCCTGGCGAATTCGTAAGCTCCTGCGACCGCGACCGCACGATCGTCGCCGGGCCGGCGCCGCCCAACTCGTCGAAAGGCGGTGGGGTGAGGCTCATCCCGGACCGCGCCTGCATCGAGGAGTTCATCCTCGTGCCGGATGGCGAGAACTCCAGCTTCAGCTCGGGTATCCGGGAGAGTTGGCAGATATCTGACCGGATCAAGACAGTCGACGGCAAGAGCCTGGTATCGTTCAATCCATACTTCCAAGTTCTGTTCCCGGCCCGGTACTACGATCCGAGCGCTCCCAACAACCTGGCTCGCACGGTTGACGTATGCTTTGAGGTGGATGCGAACGGCGAGCGGTCGGCGGGAGGCGCGTGCGAGGAGACGGTGGGCGAGGGAGGGATCACGAGCATGGCGTTCGACGATCCGCGCTCGGCCTTCAGCGGCGCCAATCGTTTCGTCGACATCAACAGCATCCGGATCTCGAACGCCGACGGGCCGGAAATCTGGTACACGGACAAGTTCGGTGAGAACGCCCAAACGGAGCCGTTCGAGGGATCGATCGCTCAGTTCATCTCTCGCGTGAACAACGACCGAGCGACTCAGCCCTCGGGGCCCGCGATCGGTCGCGATCGCGACTACGGGGTGCAGGGCACGGGCGTGCACGCGCCCAACTAACGCGACCGGCTGCGCTTCTCCGTAGGTTCGGCGGGCCGGTGCCTGGTGAGGGCCTCGGCCGACGCGACATAGCTCTCGGAGATGGAAGAGCCTCGCGTTGCGACTCATAGCTCTGAGCTGGGTCGCGGCGCGGGGCTCTTCTCTTACTTTACGCAGGTGGACGGACGTCCGATCGCCGCTCTACATTATTAATTCGCGGCCTGCTTACAAGACCGTTGATTCGCACACCTGCTGATTATGTCGCGAGACGTCGCCGTAGTAGGCGCCGGGATCTTCGGCGTGACCGCCGCCCTCGAGCTCAACGCCCGGGGACATCGCGTTAGTCTCATCGACCCCGGCCCGCTGCCCCACCCGCTGGCCGCCAGCACCGACATCAGCAAAGTCATCCGTATGGAGTACGGCCCCGACGCGGTCTACATGGAGCTCGTGGAGGAGTCGCTCGAGGGCTGGTCTGCCTGGAATCAGCGCTGGACTGAGGAGGGAATCGGCGAGCTGTATCATGAGACGGGCGTCCTGATGCTGTGTCGCGCCCCCATGTCGGAAGGCGGATTCGAGTACGAGAGCTGGCGGAAGCTGCTCGAGCGCGGACACAAGCCGGAGCGATTGGATGCGGAGACCATAACGCGGCGCTTTCCGGCGTGGAGCACGAAGCGCTATGTGGATGGCTTTTTCCATGCGAAGGGCGGCTACGCCGAGAGCGGTCGAGTCGTAGAGGCCTTGGCTCGGTGGGCTCGGCAAGAGGGCGTGTCCCTGCTAGACAATCGAAGGGTCGTCGCCCTCATCGAGGACGGCGAGCGCGTCGTCGGGGTGCGGTGTCACGATGGCCAGGAGATCCGCGCCGACGAAGTCGTTCTGGCAGCTGGGGCCTGGAGCGGGAAGCTACTTCCGGAGTTGTCGCACAGCATCGCCTCGACGGGGCACCCGGTTTTTCATCTGAGGCCTCGCGATCCCGAGCTCTTCGCGTCGGAACGCTTCCCGACCTTCACCGCCGACGTCGCGCGGACCGGCTACTACGGATTCCCGCTCAGCAGGGACGGCATCGTGAAAATCGCGAACCACGGTCTGGGGACGCCGATCGACCCGGATGCTCCCAGGGCGGTGACCGAGCGGGACGAGAAGGAATTGCGTGCGTTCTTGAAGGAGACATTCCCTGCGCTGGCCGACGCCGAAGTGGCTTTCACGAGGCTGTGCCTGTACGCCGATACCCAGGACGAAGACTTGTGGATCGCCCGCGATCCGACGCGCGAGGGCTTCAGCGTGGCGAGCGGGGGGAGCGGACATGGCTTCAAGTTCGCGCCTGTGCTCGGGCGGCTCATCGCCGATGCGGTCGAAGGGGTCAGCAACCGCACCC
Source organism: Candidatus Indicimonas acetifermentans (assembly GCA_947581815.1). Taxonomy (GTDB): domain Bacteria; phylum Gemmatimonadota; class Gemmatimonadetes; order Palauibacterales; family KS3-K002; genus Indicimonas; species Indicimonas acetifermentans. The sequence goes on from CANPVX010000014.1 coordinate 13,887, forward strand.
TGGGCAAATTCGGCTGGCGCCCGGATCTCGTCCTCGGTCAGGGTCGCGAGGCCGCTCGCTGCCATATCCCCGACGAAGCGACGTAGTCACCGGCTCGCCCCCCCCAGCATAGGTCCTTCGTACCGCAATTCCCCTTATAGCGCCACACCAGCCCGGAGGCTAGAATGCTCCCCCCGTCGCCGGCCGTCGGGATGCGTCAGTGGCGAGTGACCCGGCTGGATTCCTGCGCGACACCCGTGTTGGAAGTCGTAGTCTGTCCTCACGATGGACTCGAGGCACCGCGAGAGAGAAAGGTCTCCATGCGGATCGAGACAGGAAGGTTATTCACGCCCACGGCCCCCGCGGCCCCCACGGCCCTCGCGGCCTCGCTGCTCGTGCTGGCATTCACGGGCGCCTGCAGTCGCGGGACCATCACCGTGCCGCCCGTTACCCCGCAACCCACCGGTGTGCACGAGGTCGGCAAGTTCGTGTGGTACGATCTGCTCACCAGCGAACCGGATAGTGTAAGGCGATTCTATACGGAGCTGTTCGGCTGGCAGTTCGAGAGTAGCGAAGGTGGCGGCGAGAGATACACGGTGATCACAAGGAACGGAACGCCAATAGCGGGAGTCGTTCAGATGGATCGCGGAGAGGTTAGCAAGGCCCGCTGGCTGAGTTATCTCTCGGTAGCCGACGTCGACTCGGCGGTGGATTATGTACGCGATACCGGCGGCTTGGTCCATGCGGAGCCCGGAGAACTTCCCAACCGAGGTCGCTACGCCGTCGTAAGCGACCCACAGGGCGCCGTACTGGCGTTCTTGCGCTCGAGCGGCGGTGACCCACTGGGTCGCGACACGCCGGACTATCCCTTCGAGCCCGGCGACTGGCTCTGGACCGAGCTCTGGACCCACGACATCGATGCGGCCAGAGAGTTCTACGAGTCGCTAGCGGGTTACGACTACCAGACCATCGACCTCGGTGATGGAAGCGACTACTACGTGATGAAGAACGGCGAGCAACTCTACTCGGGTATTCTCAAGCTTCCCTGGCCTGAGGTCGAGCCCAACTGGCTTCCGTACGTCGTCGTCGAGGATCTAGAGATGACCGTTCGGCGAACGGAGGCGCTGGGCGGTCGCGTCCTGGTCGCTCCGCAGACCGAGGAGGAACGGCAGATGGCCATCATCGCCGATCCTTCCGGCGCCGTCCTGAACGTTCAGGAGTGGCACCCCGAGCTCGCTAAGCGAAGATTGGATGACAAATGATGTTGCGGTCTAATAGGATCGCTCTGGTCGTAACCGTATGTTCGCTGGGTCTCTTCATGGCGGGGTGCGCGGGGTCTACGGGAGTTTACGTCGGTGTCGTCGCTCCCGGCCCCTGGGTCGGCTATCCGTATGGGGGTGGTATGATGCGTCCGCCGATGGCCGGATATCCTCACTACTACTACGACTGACGTCGCGCCTCGTCAGCGCGTCAGACCTCGAGCAGTATTCGCTCCGGATCCTCGACCACCTCTTTGATTCGCACCAGGAAGGACACCGCCTCACGCCCATCGACGATGCGGTGGTCGTAACTCATCGCCACATACATCATCGGCCTGATGACGACCTCTCCATCCTTGGCGATCGGTCGTTCCTCGATCTTGTGAAGACCGAGGATGCCGCTCTGTGGCGGATTCACGATCGGCGTCGAAAGAAGCGAGCCGTACACGCCACCGTTTGAGATGGTGAAGGTTCCACCCTGCAGTTCCTCGAGCTTGAGGTCGTTCGATTGGGCGCGCCGGGCCAGATCGATGATAGCGACCTCGACCTGCGCGAAGCTGAGGTGATCGGCGTCGCGGAGTACGGGCACCACGAGGCCGCGACCGCCCCCGACCGCGATGCCGATGTCGTAGTAGTCGCGATAGACGATGTCGGTCCCTCGCACCTCGGCGTTAAGCTGCGGAACCGTCTTGAGAGCTTCGATCACCGCCTTCACGAAAAACGACATGAAGCCGAGCTTGATCTCGTACTTCTCGCGAAAGCTGTCCTGGTACTTGTGCCGGAGAGCGATGACCTCCGACATGTCGATCTCGTTGAACGTGGTCAGTAGCGCGGCCTGCTGCTGCGCCTGAACGAGCCGCTCGGCGACGCGCCGGCGGAGCGGGCTCATAGGGACGACCTCTTCCCGTCGCTCCGAGCCGGCTCCTCCTTCTCCGACAGACGTGCCAGCCGCGGCACCCTCTTTCGCGCTCAAGTGGCGCAGCACGTCATCCTTGAGCACGCGCCCGCTGGCGCCGCTCGCCTGGACCTCTTCGGCCTCGACCCCGTGCTCTGCCATGATACGGCGCGCTGTCGGCGAGACCCGTACGTGGGCGCCGTCGCCGGAGCCGTCCCCGACTCCGTCTCCGGACGTCTCGCCGGCTTCGGCGACCGAGCCGACGGCGGGCCCGGCTGGCAACTCAGCCGCCGCAGCTTCCTCTGTACCTTTCGCCGCGGGTGTCGCCGACTCCTCCATGTAACCGATGACCTCTCCCACCGATGCCACTTCGCCTTCTTTCTTGAGCACTCGGGTCACGGTGCCCGACGCCGGAGCGGGCAGCTCCACCGTGATCTTGTCCGTTTCGATCACCACGAGCGGATCGTCGCGCTCCACGCTATCGCCTTCCGCCTTGAGCCACTCGCCGATCTCGACTTCGGTGATGGACTCACCCACCTCGGGTACTTTCAGCTCTAGAGGCATGGATCGCCGTCCTCCGTGGCGGTAGTCACACCTGCGTTACGTTCCGGCAGCTGACTCACGTTGCGTCGCCGAACGCTGCGTCGAGTAGCCACTGTTGCTCCAATCGGTGGCTGGCCGCCGAGCCGGTCGCCGGGCTCGCGGAGGCCTGTCGGAAGATCCCCTTGGGCGGCGGCGCATCGAAGGCGTCCCCGTACGCCATCCGCAGGTAGCTCCAGGCACCCATGTTCTTCGGTTCCTCCTGGACCCAAAGGATGGGCGCGTGCCCCGGATAATTTGTGAGAGCCGATTTGATTTCGGCACTCGGAAACGGGTAGAGCTGCTCTAGACGTACGATCGCGACATCGGATCGCTCGCGTTTTTTACGCTCGGCATCGAGGTCGTAGTACATCTTCCCCGTGCACAACAGGACTCGCTCGACGTCTGCAGCGCCTGTGACCCATGAATCGGGGATGACATTTTGGAAACTCTTGGCCTCGAAGTCCTCCAGACGGGAGGTCGCTTCTGGGAGACGAAGGAGGCTCTTGGGCGTCATGACCACAAGCGGCTTGCGCCATCGGCGCAGCACTTGCCGGCGCAGGCAGTGGAAATACTGCGCCGGTGTCGTCGGGTAGACGACCTGGATGTTGTCTTCGGCTCCGAGCTGTAGGAAACGCTCGAGGCGTGCGCTGGAATGCTCGGGGCCCATCCCTTCGAAACCGTGGGGTAGCAGCATGACGATTCCGCTCAGACGACGCCACTTGTCCTCGGCGCTCGCGATGAACTGGTCGAAGATCACCTGGGCCGCGTTAGCGAAATCGCCGAACTGGGCCTCCCACATCACCAGGGCGTCGGGGTAATCGAGGCTGTAACCGTAATCGAAACCCAGTACGCCGGCCTCGGAAAGCGGGCTGTTGTAGATCTCGACGAGGGCCTGATCGGGATCGACGTGGGCCAGGGGCACATAGATATGACCATCCTCGTAGTCGTAGAGGACGCCGTGCCGGTGACTGAAGGTTCCTCTGCCGGTGTCCTGCCCCGTCAAGCGGACCCTGTATCCATCGCTGGCGATGCTCGCGAGCGCCAGCGCCTCTCCGGCACCCCAATCGAGCGGTCGCTCTCCTCGAGCCATGTCGCGTCGTGTCTTCAGTAGGCGCTCGATCTTGGGATGAGGGCGAAAACCCTCAGGCACTTGCGTAGTGCGCTCGAGCAGCTTCCCCGAACGCTCCGTCGAGATTCCGGTCTCGACCTCATCGGCCTCGCTATACGGGCCGCCGTGGAAGCCGCTCCAAATCCCGGCGGGAGCTTCGGCGCTAGGCTTGGATTCCGCGCCACGAACCTCGGCCAGCGCTGTCTCGAGCCGCTCACGGCGCGCCTCCGCAATTCGATCCGCCTCGTCTCGTGTGATGCCACCGAGCGCCAGAAGGTGCTCCAAGTAGCCGTCGCGGACCGACGGGCGCCGCTGAATCGCGCGATACATCAGCGGCTGCGTGAACGAAGGCTCATCGGCTTCGTTGTGACCGAGCCTCCGGTACGAGTACATGTCGATGAACACATCACGTTTGTACTTGTGGCGGAAATCCATCGCGAGACGCACCACCTGTACGACCGCCTCCGGGTCCTCGCCGTTGACGTGGAAGATCGGGCTCTGAAGCATCTTGGCCACGCCCGTGGCGTACGTGCTGGAGCGGCCCTCCTCGGGCGTCGTCGTGAATCCGATCTGATTGTTGACGATCACGTGGATCGTTCCGCCGGTGGTGTAGCCCTGGAGCTCGCTCAGATTCAAACTCTCCTGAACGATCCCTTCGCCGGCGAAGGCGGCATCTCCGTGAATCAAGAGCACCAACCCGCGCTTGCGATCCGTGTCGCCGACGCGGTCCTGTTTGGCTCGCATCCGACCCAGAGCTACTGGATTCACGAACTCCAGATGGCTGGGGTTGAAGCTGAGCGACAGGTGGATCTTGTGGCCGTTCAGCGCTACCCAATCCGCGCTATGACCCTGGTGGTACTTCACGTCCCCGCTTCCGACTTTAAGCTCGGGGTCCACGTCCTCGAACTCGCGGAAGATCTCTTGGGCGCTCTTACCCATCACATTTGCGAGCACGTTGAGGCGTCCTCGGTGAGCCATACCAAGTACGATCTCATCTATTCGCTCTTCTCCCGCGTAGTCGATGGCGAGGTGAACCAGCGGGATGAGGCTCTCGGCTCCTTCGAGAGAGAAGCTCTTTGCGCCCAAGAACTTCTTCTGAATGAACTCTTCGAAGATCACCGCGTCGGTCAGGCGCGTCAGTATCCGCAGCTGCTCCTGACGGCTTAGGTTCAGCCGATTTTCGTTGGCCTCCATCCGATCCTGCAGCCACCGCCGGATGCTCAAATCGTCGATGTGATAGAACTGGACGCCGATCGATCGACAATAAGTGTTCCGAAGGTGCTCGATTATACCGCGCAGCGTGCGCACCTTGGCCCCAGGCATCGTATCGCTCGAGAACTCCCGGTCCATGTCGGCCTCGCCGAAACCGTAGAACCCGGGGTCGAGCTCCGGTTGTGGCGGTCTAGGCAGTCCCAGAGGATCGATGGCCGCGACCATATGGCCGCGTACTCGATAGTTGCGAATCAGCTGGTCCACCCGGTCCTGAAGGAGCTCTACCTCCGCGGTGGGGAGGGGGAGACTCACGGAGCTGCGGCCGCCGTTTCCGGGGTTGAAGATGCTTGAGCGCGGGAACGAAGGTCCCAGCCTCCAGCCCGGGTCAGGCCGCTCGCCAGGGGCCAGCGACTCAAATTGACGGCGCCAGTAGGACGGGACCGACTCCGGATCGCGCTGGAACTCGGCGTAAAGCCCTTCAAGGAAGGCCAGGTTCAGGGCGCTGACCAGGTTGTTGTTATCAGCCATTTAAGTCTTCAAGTCGGTTCGACTCGGGGAGGCCTATCTCCCCTACGTACAATAGCCTATCAAATTGACAACTGTGGTCAACGAAAGCGAGTGGGCGGCTTGTTCGAGCTCGAGAGCAGCCTCACCGGCCTGGTTGTTCTGACGGAGGGCGAAACGCCCAGGCTCGCCAGCTCGAAAGAGAAGCCGGGAGCCTGAGCGGATCGTGGTTCGCCTGCTGTCCTCTGGCGGCTAGGCTAGAGAACTCGCCGAGTTCGGCTGCACGGCCGTCGCGCGACTCTCGAGCGTGGCCGGCACGATCACGGTGACCAGCCAGGCTATGCTGAAGAAGGCCAAATGATTCCAGAAGGCGAATCCCAGACTCGTGTTCAGACCGGGGATGCTTGCTGGGAAACCTTGGCCACTGAGGACGCTTATGGTGATCGCGATGGCCGGCGCGGTTGCGAGCGTCGAGAACCAGGCGAAGAGCAAGGCCACCCCGGCTGTCGCGATCCAGCGAGGCGTGCGCTGCTTCGGCAAAGGCGCCAGTGAAACGGCCAGCGCGTAGAGTGTGACGTAGCTCGTGGCTACGGCGAAATGGACCGTATAGCCGATGATTCCCGCCAGCGATTCATTGTAACCGCCCTGACGTACGATCTGGCTTCCCATAAACTTGGCGATATTGACGGGGAAGCCGCCCAAAGCTTGGCCGATTAGGAACCCGGTCCCCCCCAGAGCAGCGGCCGCTGCGATCCAGGGGAGACGCTTCTTGATTAGTGCGAGGAACCTGGTGTCCATGATATCCTCCGATGCTTGCGTAAAAACTTTCCACTCATCAACGCCGGTATCGAATGCGCCCGGCGCGATCAATAACCAGATAGTGCGTGTCATGGGGAGAATGCGCTGACCCCGATCCGGGTTCCTGGCGCTCGCCGGGGGCTTCGGCATATTCGTTTACAGGTAGGTGGTGGGTTCCGCGGGGACCGCCGCTATTCGACTGTGGAGGACGGAATGAGCAGCAAGTCGGTGCGTCTTTCTCTCTTCGTTCTATTGGCCTGGGCTCCTCCAGCGTTTGCCCAGGATGCCGATTTCGAGTTTGTGCCCGTGCTGGGCGTCTACAGCCCGCTCACTACCCTGCGCGGTATCGTTCCAGCGGACAGCGGCACCACGACCGTCAGGCTCACTCAGCAGGCGGGCCCGGCCTTCGGGGCTCGAGGCACGTTCTGGCTGGCTGGGCCCGTCGGGCTCGAGGGATCGTTTCTCTACGCACTGAGTGATGCACAAGTAACCCTGGGGAGCTCCGCGCAGACGCAAAATGCTCATGTCTGGCTCGCCAGCGGGCGGCTCGTTCTTGCTTTCGGCGCCCAAGGCGGTCCGATCGCGTTCCACGTCAATGGCGGCTTGGCCCTGATCGGTCGGGGCGGCGCCGCATATGATAACGTGAACAGCACAACGGACCTGGGTGGTGTGATCGGAGCGGGGGCCAGTTTCCACCTCAACGACCGGTTCTCGATTCGGCTTGATGCCGAGGACTATGTATATGACCTGGATGCGACGCTCGAGGACCCCGCTGCGGGCAACCCGCTGCTGCTCAGGCGGTTCCAGAGCGACTTGGTCTTGAGTGCCGGGCTTTCGTTCGCTGTGGGTTCCTAGTCGATCGAGCCTTCGACGGGCTGGCGGAGCCGCCGGAACCCGCAAACGTCGTTCAATTGTGTCGAAGAACGCCTAGCTAGACTGGACGTCATCGGCCCCGGCCGTGATCCCGGGACCCCTCAGCCCGGTGCGACCGCAGGAGGTTTTCTTGCACATCCGTCGGGGGAGGCATCGTTCTTGGCTGACCGTACTGCTTACGGGCGGGAGCCTCATCGCATTCTCCGCCTGCGATCGCGGCCAACCGGTGACGCTGCCACCCGGTCTCGTAGCGTTGCCCGGAGGCCCGTATACAGTGGGCAGCGATTCGGCGGAACGAGAGATCGGTTATTCGCTGTCGCCACCGGGTGTGCGCGGCGCTGCTTGGTACGATGCGTGGGAAGCGCCACGCCACGTTGAGCGTGTCGCGGCATTCGCCATCGACAGCACACTCGTGACTCAAAGTGAGTACGCAGAATTCGTCGCCACGACCCGACACCGCGCCCCGCACATCGAGGGGGCGGACTACGAGGCTCAGGGGTTTCTCGTTCATGCGTACGCCGAAGTCGAGGGGTTCCTCTGGGATAACGACGCGCCCCCCGCCGAGCTCGCCGATCATCCCGCTGTGCTGGTCGGCCTCGAGGATGCCCGGGCGTATTGCGGCTGGCGGGGTCGACGAGATGGGCTCGACGTCCGCCTGCCGACGGAGCTGGAGTGGGAAGCCGCCTGCCGAGGGCGCGCGGGGCGGCTCTTTCCCTGGGGCGATGATTGGGTCGAAGGGGCGGCTCAGATCGATTCGAGCGCCACTGCGCCCGTGACCGCACACCCCTCGGGCGCTACGCCCGAAGGTGTTCTAGATCTCGCCGGTAACGTGTTCGAATGGACTGGGTCATTCATGCCCGATGGGCGCCCAGCGCTGAAGGGGTGTTCCTGGGATGATGCGCCGGGAACGTGTCGCTGCGCGTTTCGGCACGGGCGACCCGCCTTGACGCGACATGTATTGATAGGGTTCCGATGTGCGGTGTCTCGCTAGGTGCCGACGGCTTCGGGCGTGCCCTCTTTGGCGGGAACGCTCTGCAATTTGCCTTCCGTGGGCGCATTTTTCGATCTAGCCGCGCCGGCTTCGGGCCTGTAGCCCACAACACCCGCCGCGTCACAGATCCTATCGATGGCCTCGATCATCTCTCGTCGCGTGTTGTCGATGCCCACGCCGCTACCGTCCACGACCTGCGTGTTCAGCTTGCGCACGAGCGCGACGAAGTCGTCGACTTCCCCACGCAGCGCCATATACACGCGCTTGGGTGGCAGGATGTGGCTGGCCAACCGCCACACGCCGATCTGGTTAATAATGATACCGAGCAAGATCAACGACACGTCGGCGCGCGAATCGGTTATGAACGCCGCCTGAAGCAAGATGATGCTCACGCCGCCTAAGGCCAGTATTTCGTTTACCGCCACACGCGTTCTTTTGCGTGAACGCTTCATATTTCCGCTCCTCGCTTCAGCGATAGGTTCCGTTCATGGCGGTCGTCAGGCTGTCCGCTTACTATCAGCGGCTTCGCCTGGATAAAGGCCCAACAGGGAAGGCGTATGGGGGACGGGTCTTCTTGCCTCGGGGTGGGGGGCTCCCGCTAGATTGGACCGCTTCTATTCATACATCAGCTAGCTTCTAGAGGTTCCTTATGGCTCGTAAACTCGGCCCATGCCTCATGGCTCGTACACTCGGCCTTTGCCTCAGATGGGTGATAGCGTCGGCCGTCCTCGCCGGGTGCGCAAGCGGGGGCGGGGGCGGCGGGGGCGGCGGGGGCGGCCAGAGCGCGTCGTCGGCTCAGCCACAACCGGCGGTGAACGGTGGCCACAGACCGCAGCTATATCCGCTCACCCAGCCCCCGGGCTTCCGGCACGCCGTGCAGCAGGGCTCGCGAACCGAGACCGGCGAGCCGGGCCCCCGGTACTGGCAGCAGTGGACGGACTATCGGCTGACGGCCCGCCTCTTCCCTGAGCAGCGACGCCTCGAAGGCACCGCAGACATCGTCTATCACAACCGATCGCCGAACGAGCTGCCCGTTCTCCACCTGCACCTGAATCTGAACCTGCACGCGGAGGGAGCACCGCGGAAGCTACCGCAGGAAGTCACGGGTGGGGTTGAGATCGGTTCGGTGTCTGTGAACGGCGCGAAGCTGGGAAGCGGATTGGCCGACGGGCCACGTTACGAGGTCGACTTCACGCGGATGACTCTCCATCCGCCGCAACCGCTCGCGCCCGGTGATTCCATCACAATTTCGATGGATTGGTCGTTCACGATTCCTCAGGCGGGCGCTGACGCTCGCATGGGGTGGGACGCCGACAACTTCTTCTTCATCGCCTACTGGTACCCGCAGATGGCCGTCTACGATGACGTCGTCGGCTGGCAGATCGACCGCTTCCGTGGGGGCTCCGAGTTCTACGCTGGATTCGGCAGCTACGATCTGACTCTACAGGCTCCCGTTGGTTGGGTGATCGTAGCCAGCGGGAGGCTCCAGAATCCGGAGGATGTGTTAGCACCCCATATCATCGAGCGGTTGCGGCGCGCTGAAGAGAGCGACGCCGTCGTGCATGTAATCACGAGCGACGATTTCGGGGAGCGGGGAACCGCGCCCGGGGACCACGGCTGGTTGACCTGGCGTTTCCAGGCGGACGAGCTCCGGGACGTGGCCTTCAGCGCGACGGCGCAGTCTCTCTGGGACGCCGTCCGAACTCCGGTGGGGGATCGGGACGGCGACGGCTCCGCCGACTTCACCCGCGTCGACGCCATCTACCGCGAGCTCGCGCCTCGCTGGGAGCAAGTAACTCGATATGGGCAACACGCCATCGACTTTCTGTCGCGCTACACGGGTCTATCATACCCCTGGCCGCACATGACCGCCGTCGAGGGCTCGAACATAATCAACGGCGGAATGGAGTTTCCGATGATGACCCTGATCGGAGACTACAATGAACGCGGCGACAGCGCCCTCTATTACGTAACGGCTCACGAGCTAGCGCACATGTGGGTGCCCATGGTCGTCGCCACCGACGAGCGCCGCTACAGCTGGATGGACGAGGGAACAACGAGCTTCAACGAAAACCAGGCGCGCAAGGATTTCTTTCCCGGTTTCAATCACGATATCCCCGATCAGAATATCTACATCGCGCGGGCGGTTGCGGAGACGGAAGGCGAGATCATGCGTCGCTCCGATTTCCAGTATCCCGGGGGCGCCTTCGGCGTCGCGTCATATCAGAAGCCTGCCTCGGTGCTCGTCGCTTTACGGGGTGTGTTGGGTGAGGCGGTGTTCATGCGCGCCTATCGCACATATCTGAAGCGCTGGGCGTACAAGCACCCGTATCCATGGGACATGTTCAACACATTCTCCTCTGTGAGCGGGCGCGATCTCGATTGGTTCTGGCGCGCCTGGTACTACGAAACGTGGTGGTTGGATCAAGCCATCGTACGCGTGAGCGAAACGGGAGAAGGTATTCGAATCGTCATCGCAGATCTCGGCCTCGCTCCTATGCCGATCCACCTCGTCATCACGCGCGCCAACGGCGATGTCGTCCGGCGCGACGTTCCCGTCGACAGCTGGCTCGCTGGAGCGACCCAAGTCAGCGTCATGCTGCCGGCGGGCTCGCCCGTGGTTCGGGTCGAGATCGATCCCGATTACGCCTTTCCGGACGTCGACCGCGATAACAACGTCTGGCCCCGCTAATTCGGTATTCGGTATTCAGTACTCGGTAAACGGCAACAGAACCTATCCTCGGAACAGCTTTCGTCATCGCCTGCGCCCCGCCCGCGCCCCGCCCGCGCCCCGCGCCCGCGCCCACGCCCGCGAGCCAAGATTGCCTACAACGCACCGCGGCGGTTAAGCGTTCGGCTGGTTGACACCCCCTCAAGGGAAGCCTAGAATTCCGTAGTTGAGAATGGGTTTCAATATCAATAATGACTATCGGTTCGGCCCCTAGCCCCACCGCGGCCCCCGACTCGTCACCCGTAGCTACATGACCGCTCCTAAGCTCCAGGATCTCAGCATACCCGCCGCTCGTCGCCTGGTAGCCGTGGCTCTGTTGCTGCTCGGCGCCGGTACCCTGGTGCTGGCCGGGGCGGGGGGGGCGGGGGCATCGAGCCAGCACCCCGTGTGGTTGGAGCGCGAGGCGTACCTCATGGGCACCGGGCTCAGACTCAGCGTCGCCGCGCCCAGCCGTGAGGCGGCGATCGCGGCGAGCGAGATGGTGTTCGCCGAGATGAACAGGCTCGAGGGGCTGCTGAGTAGCTGGCTGGGCGAGAGCGAGCTGTCGGGACTGAACCGGGCGCTCCCCGGCTCTGAGGTTCAGCTCTCGGCTGAGCTGTCTGGAATACTGCTGGAGCTTGAGCCTTGGATCGAGGCCACCGGCGGAGCTTTCCACCCGGCGGTGGGCGCGCTCATCGACGCTTGGGATCTGCGGGGCGAGGGTCGGATCCCGACGGATGCGGAGCTTCGTCGGGCTTTGGCGCAGAGCGGCGCCGGCGCAATTCATATCGAGGATGGCCGCGCCGTTCGCCTCCATGACGGTTCCTGGATAACAGCAGGAGCTTTTGGCAAGGGCGCGGCACTCCGAGCGGCTCGGCGGGTGCTGTTGGGCGCTGGCATAGAGTCGGCTCTCCTCGACTTCGGCGGTCAGCTTCTCGCCCTGGGGCCCGCTCGGGACGGGGGAGATTGGGTAGTTGGGATCGCTCACCCGTCGTCTCGCCACCGTGAGGTCGCTGGGCTGGTCCTCGGAGAGCGATCGGCGGCGACGAGCGCGGCATCGGAGCGCTTCGTGGAAGTCGCTGGCGAGCGGCTGGGGCACATCATCGATCCGCGCAACGGCCAACCGGTTCAAGCTTGGGGCAGCGTGACGGTCGTCGCCGAGGATCCGTTGGTTGCCGATCTCCTATCGACAGCCCTCTTCGTGATGGGGCCCGAAGAGGGTATGGCCTGGACGCGGGCTCATCCGGAAATCGCCGTGCTCTTCTTGGAGCTGACTGCCGACGGGCTAAAGCGCCGGTGGACGAGGGCGATGGATCCCTGGTTGCGGAACGCTGGAGAGGCGCGCTAGCCGTGCTCGCGAGTCTCAAGAAAGCCGGCTGGCTCATCACACTCACCGTTCTGTTCTCCCAGGCGGCACAAGCTCAGCAGCCAGATCTGGAGGAGCGCATGAGAGATCTCGAGCGTCAGGTCGAGCTCTTGGAGCAACGGCTCGCCGCGCGGGATAGCGCTCAAATCGCCGAGCTCATGAGGCGGATCGAGGCCCTGACTCGCGAGATCGAGACGCTCAAGCTGGGCCAAGATGTGGTGGTGGAAGCTGGGGAAGAGGTTCACGGTCTGGGGCCCGCGGCCTCTAAGGTCTACCGCGTCCAGAGCGGCGTTTCCATCGGTGGCTATGGGGAAGTTCTCTACGAGCGCTTCGCCAATCAAAGAGAAGATGGTTCGGCCGCTGGCAAGACGG